>JBGQNR010000308.1:0-5848 GCA_041501225.1 Acidobacteriota bacterium | reverse complement strand
TCCTCCGGATGCGCGGTGAGAATCTGCAGCATCCGGCATCGGTGACCGCCTGTCAAGCAGTGCATTCGTCGTTCCCGGCAACCTCGGCAAATGATTCCCGTCACAGGAATTTGCGGCTCGGCTGAATATATTTACCTTACGCCATGAAGTTCAATGCGCTGGCCGAGAACATGTGCAACGATTATCAGATCAACAACCGGCGCAGTCGCAGGGACGTGAAAGCGAGGTTTGATCTGCACATTCTGCCGGTGTTCGGCGAACGGAAAGCTTCGTCAATTGACACGGCGTCCATCCGCGGCTTCGCTGACAGGCGGCAGAGCCAGGGTGCCAGCAACGGGGAAATCAACCGTGAACTCGCAGCAATCCGTCGCTGCTTTACGTTGGCTGTTGAAACCGGCTGGATGGCGCACACGCCGCACATTCCGATGCTGAAGGAGAACAATGCTCGGCGCGGGTTTTTCGAACCGGATCACTTTGAGAGCGTCCTGAAGCACCTGCCCGAGCACGTGCAGGCTGTGGCAAGGTTCGCCTACGTCACCGGCTGGCGCAGGAGCGAGGTGCTGAGCCTCACGTGGCCGCAGGTTGACTTCGAATCCCGCACGGTGCGGCTGTACACGAGCAAGAACGATCAAGGCAGGGTGTTTCCTTTCACGCGCGAGCTTGAAGGCGTGTTGAGGCAACAACGACAGAAGACGGACGCCCTGAAGCAGAAGGGAATCATAACGCCCTGGGTCTTCAACCACCGGGACGGCAAGCCGATTGCTGAATTTCGTCGGTCCTGGCGAACAGCCTGCCGTAAGGCGGGTGTGGCTGGCCGGATCTTTCACGATTTCCGGCCGTACAGCGGTCCGCAACCTGGAGCGGGCAGGGGTGCCTAGGAGCGTCGCAATGGCGCTCACCGGCCACAAGACCGAGGCGGTCTACAAGAGGTATGACATTGTGAGCCCGAACGACTTGAATACTGCCGTTGAGCGACTGGAAAGATTCTCAGGGAGCCTGCTTCATGGCCAAGGATAAGAGTGAAACACGCATTCTCTCCTTTGCCAAGCACAGTCGATCAGGGCTGGGCGAGCATGGTTTTGCCCGAAAGGAGGGGCAAAATGCCAGCTTATTTCACCTGTACAATTGGATTCCGGATCGAGTCTCCCGAAGGCTCCTTTAGAATTCCGGTTGACATTTGTTAACAGGCTATGTAGAGTTACAAGTATGGGTACGTCAAACGACCGAAATCGCCAGGATGTTCGCCTTTCATACCAGGGATTGAAGGTGCTGGGGGCCTTTCTTGAAGCACCCACTGAATGCCTGTACGGGGCAAAGATTCTGCAGATGACCGGAGTGGATTCCGGCACACTCTATCCAATTCTGATCCGCTTTGAACAATCGGGGCTCCTAGAAAGCTACTGGGAGGAGAACAGCCCCTCGGACTTGGGAAGGCCGAGAAGGAGACTCTACCGGATCACACGAAGAGGCCTACAGGTTGCACAATCAGCTCTGTCGGGCATCCTCTCGCTTAAGCCTAGCTTGGGGGAGGTGTTCTAAATCATGTCTCTTTTGGAGGGAATTCTCACATTAGTGCTCAGCGTACTGGCGGCTGAAATCTTCGTGTATCTCTCTGTTTGGGCGAAGGCTGTCGTTCGCAAACAAGCATCGCGGTTGCCAATACGGTTGCGCGACAGACTACAGGAAGAATGGCTTCGGCACATCGAGGATACACCAGGAAATATCGCCAAGTTTGTCTTTGCAATTTCCCAAATCAGAGCGGTCCCAAGACTCAGGCATTCAGATCGAACGAATCTTCCCTACAAGCCTTGGACGGATTTAGCAATGCGCAGCGTTGACATCGTCTTCAGTCTAGCCGGCCTGATCCTGGTGTCGCCGATGTTCCTGACCATGGCCGTCCTGATCAAGTGCACTTCGAAGGGTCCGGTCCTCTTCAAACAGCGCAGAGTGGGCAAATTCGGCAGGGAATTCAGCTACCTGAAATTCCGATCGATGTACACGAACACCGATTCCGCGATTCACGAAAAATACGTGCGCCAGCTGATCGAACAAAAGAATCAGGCCTCCTCCGGGACAGGAGATACCAAACCGGTGTTCAAGATCGTCAACGACCCCCGGATCACGCGCATCGGCCATTTCCTGCGCAAATCCAGCCTGGACGAACTCCCCCAGTTCATCAACGTCCTCCGAGGTGAGATGAGCCTGGTCGGTCCGCGCCCCCCGATCCTGTACGAATGGGCCTGTTACAAAGCCTGGCATCGCCAAAGGATGGAGGTGACGCCCGGAATTACGGGTCTGTGGCAGATTGACGACCGCGACCGCATGACTTTTGATGAAATGGTCCACTTGGATCTCGAATACGCGCGTAAGCGATCGTTCTGGCTTTATTTAAAAACGATAATAGCGACTCCTAAGGCAGTTTTGAGAAAGCGGTAGCTTGTCCCAGGTTCCCTTTTAGTGCTGCTCGCTCGCGGAACGCGCACGCAATAGTCGGATCTTGCTTGAGCCCCTCCCACGGCGGTACTTGCATCGTCACCTATTGAATCGGACCAAACGCCTCACCCGGTCTGTGAAATTGAGCCCGAAGCTGGCTGGTTTGATCCTAAAAATCCCTGGTAGGCTGGAAACATTCTCAAGGTTAACCGTAAAGGTTAATCGGGCTGTTTAAGTGAGGTCCAGTAAAAATGGAAAGGCTGGAAGCCTTTGAATCCGAAGGAGTAAGGTGGCGCATCCGGCCGATGCTCGTCCAAATCCAATCAGCTGCCGTGTTGGGGATCGCCGCCTGCCCATGATCGGTGGAAGTTGACATGAGCAGCGCGGCCAGAAATTGAATCTGCTTGCGGTCGGGCTGCCGGATTCCTGGCGGCCACAACAGCATAATATTATAGCTGGTTTAACCTTCCCGGGATTGCATCGGTGCGCGAGGACTTGTCTGCTATAAATCGAATATCAGCGAACATTGCTGCCATTTAACGATGAAAGACAAAATTTAGTAGAACCACAAGGAGTCCATAGCCGAGAAGAACTTGGCTAACGACGAGCAACCGCACTTTTGTCGCGTTTGGGAGAATATCGCCAAATCCGACCGTTGTTTGGCAGATCGCACTGAAGTACAGAAAGTCCCAATATGACCAGATGTCATAGGGGTCTGTTTGAAGTGCGTGGAGCCGCCTCTCGAGAAGTGCAATATTGCTTTCATTCCTGTAGCGACGCTTCAAAAAAACTTCGTCCCAACGTTTTCCCCACCACGGCGCTACAAGAGGCACCCGCGAGAGTTCATGACCGCCGGGGTCGCGCAGTTCAATTGTTGGCTGCTTTACTGATTCCCATTCCGCCCGTTGAGGTAGGTAGAGCGCGAATTGGCAGCCAGATGGAAGAATGCCTCCAATGCCTTGTGTAGCCAAGTCTTGTGGGTTGGCACCCTTGTCAATACGGTCTTGAATCTCGGCGAGCGCTTCAATCTCCGCCGCCAAGCTTTGAATGCGCCGCCTGGTGTTGATTGTGTAGGTGCTCAGTTGCGTCTCCTGGACTCTGGCCGCGAAAAGGAATCGATGGGGTTGGCTCCGATATAAACTGTAATAGATGGTTGCAAAGACAATCATAATGCCCAGGTAAGCCGCAAAGCACGCTGCGATCCAGAGGTTGTGGTTCTGAAGGACTGAGTTCATAACGATGAGGTTCAGCGGAGAAAAGTGAACTGCCAATATTAAAGTCACCTCCCAACCTCCAGCCTGTTGTGCTTAACCGATATTATAGTGGCGGTTGTGTTGCTTTACGGAACGCAAACGATTTAAACTGGCTCAGGAGCAACTTCATTATGGAATACCTCGTCGGAATTCTCATAGGAATTTTCGCCAGCATAGTTGCGAACCTCCTGACACCGTTCATGAAGCCCTTGTGGGGGAAGTTCATGGCCTTGTGGGTGTGGGGACACCGAGCACAACTTGGGCAACAGATTAAGGTGCTTCAGGCGCAACTGGACCAACTGAACCGCTTCAAGGCTTCGGAGAGAGACCTCTACCTTTATCTGTTCCGTTGGTTGTTGGGGATCATTTCGATTTTCGCTGCGGCTTTGCCTTGTGGAGTTATTGGTTTCGCGAACTCACAACCACCTCTAATCATGGCTGCTTTGGTTCTGCTATTTTTCGCTGCTATCGCCACTCTGGTCCTACTGTCCTCGTGCAATAACCTGACCACTGATGGAATGGAGGAAAAAACAGTCTGGGTTCGGAACAAAATTGCACAGCATAGAGCCAAAGTCCCAGATCGTTAGAGCTAAAGCAACTTCTCAACGAACTTTCAAAGCTTCTCGCCTGATCGGCGGATCAGGCTTTGTTTCTTTCTTGACGGTCCGTCGAGGGAACAATTGATAACGGATTGGAGCGGGGAGCGGAGACACCTCTTCTGATCAGCGCAGCCCTGCCCCAAGGCTCCGGGAGCGGCAACGGTCCGTGCACCTATAATGTCTCGCCAGTGCCGATATTATTTCACAAAATCTTACATTCGGCGGCCGCGATCCCTATGGAGCATGAAAATGCACGCACATAAGGGAGTAAGCGCCGTAGGCCAGCAACCCGAGCAACGCCAAGCGCACGACAAACATCTCCAGGACACCAAAGAAGGCGTCGATGATCGGGGGGAGTTTATTTAGCCGTTTGAGCATGGGGCGCCTCCCGTTCCTGCGCTGGCGACGCAGCTTCCTCAATCACCTTGCTTATCGCTTCACCGATCTCGAAGGCCTGTGCGGTCTTGGCCTTGATTTTCTTCGTCGTTTCCTCGGCCTGCTTCAACATTTTCTCGAGTAGATCAGGAATTTTCCCGATGGCGTCGGCGCGCATCCAACGGGGACCCTCATTGAAGGGCCATTCTTCGACCTTTTCCTCCTCGGGAAAAGCAAAGTGCCCGCTCACGTCTCTGAGTGCGATGCCCCAACTACCCCGGATCTTGGCGTAGCCTATATCCCGACTCCAAAAATCTCCCTCAGGACTTTCGTCGCCACTCAATGTTACCCATGCGGAGACGCCGAGATTGAGTTTCCTGAGCACTGCGTCCAAAACAGTTATGGCTTTCCCCAGCTCATCAGAGGCTGTATTGAGGTCTTTTGCTGCGATGAGGAGTTTTTTGGTAGCGGCTTGTATCTTTTCCGTAGGCGAAACCTGCGGCGTTGACTGCTTTGCAGACATATGTTTTCTCCTTATCTTCCGACTAAGGTTACGTCGCGTCAGCGACGGCATCGGCGATCATTCGGTGCAAGCACCAGCCGATGCTAACTAAAATTATCCGAATACATTATAAGACTGTCTTCGGGATTTGTCAAATCGGGGCAGATGCCGGACGCACATCATCTGATCAGGGCAGGCCTGCGAGGGATCAGCCCTGCTCTTCGGCCCCGTGGAGCCGCAACGGTCCGTGCAACTAGGTAGTTTCGTGATGAGCTGTTTTATTTCAGAAAATGATGTAATGGTTAAAGACGACGGTGAAAGACGGGGTTGGAAGCGATGGCCGATACAGCTGAAAGCCGCGTCCCTAGCGGTTTGAAATGGTGCCGGGGGGCGGAATTGAACCGTCGACACACGGATTTTCAGTCCGTTGCTCTACCGACTGAGCTACCCCGGCATCTGGGAGCGCGAAGTTTTATATCATCGCCGATCCTCAAGTGTCCAGGCAAAACTGTTCCAATAGCGCCGGTAAGTACATGTGCCAGTGTTTATCAATTGAGAGACTTCCGTCGCCCCTTATAGTTGTTCCGCACCTGATTTTTGGGTGCGGAGCTTTCCACAGCATTGTATTGCCCCGGGAGGGCAATTTTTCGAGATTGCTTTTTGTTCCGTTGTTGAAGGGCAGGCCG
>JBGQNR010000307.1:0-5857 GCA_041501225.1 Acidobacteriota bacterium | reverse complement strand
GTCGGCACCTCCAGCATCACCTGCCGGCTCAGCTCGACAACCATCGCATTGCCGGCCAGCAGAAGGCCTGAGAATAATGCGACACTCCTGTTATGCGTTCTCTGCACCAACTTGTACCAGG
Source organism: Acidobacteriota bacterium (assembly GCA_041501225.1). Lineage (GTDB taxonomy): Bacteria > Acidobacteriota > UBA6911 > UBA6911 > UBA6911 > JAFNAG01. The sequence continues at coordinate 5,736 of JBGQNR010000307.1, read as the reverse complement.
CGAGGATCGCGAGAACGCCAAACAGCACCACCGTCACCCTTGCAGAAACGACCGAGACCCCCAAAAGCCAGAACACGATCGCCTCGAATACAGGGAAACCCGGCGGGTGATATGGGAGCGATATCGCCGGGTACTTGGCAAAGTAGTTCAGCGTAAATTCCCATGCGTGCCCGACCGGCATCGCCTTGGCCAGATCCAGCAGGAAAACGCCGTTCATCGCATGAGACCATGCGTCCGGGTGACGAAAATCGCCGACCGTAATATCCTTCGTCGAAATAAGGACCGTGGCGACGACCAGAACACCCACGTGAAGCCAGGAACTGCGGACCAGCGACCGGCAGGCGTTCACCAGCGTTTGCGTTCGCGACGGGCGGCTTACGGAAATCGGAAGCGTATCAGAAACGGGAGAACTAGGTTCCGTTATCAATTTGTTTGAAATCGGCATTTTGTTCGGCTGTAAGCTATGCATCGGTCTCATGCGTCCGTGTGACCGGCTTCAGAAGCTTCAACGGCTTCAAATCCAGATTGCTTTTCCGGGAGCGACGGTGAGCTCCAATCAGGAGGCCTGTTCGCAGCTGAAAGTTCCCGTCAAGCGTCCTAGGAGCCCGTCCGAGAATTAGGAGGGGTCGCGCGTATGGGGCTTGTGGGGCGAGCTCAAGGCGCGAGGAGGAGGCGATGTCGGTGCACATCGTTGACGACGAGCAACGCAGAGATCGCCCCGCAATCCCCATGCGCCCTTCGGGTTCCGGCGGCGCGGGGGCATCTGCGGCGTTGGCGCTCCTCGACGATGTACCGAGACATCGCCTGCGTCGCGCCGCCTTGCATCTGCCCCGCGGCGCTCGGAACGCGGCCCCTCCTAATTCTCGGACGGGCTCCTAGCGCCACCCAAGCGATTCTGCCAGGCGGTGCTTCAAACGAGCGGCCTTGTGCAACCCGGCGAACCAGAACAGGCGCCAAACGGCTTTCGCCCCATACGGCCTGACGATCCCCCAGGCCCGGTTGAACTTCTCGCGCTGCGGGAGCGAGGAATCCACCAGCCGGTCGAAATAGCCGAGTCTGATGTTGATTTCCGCAAACGTCTTGATCCTGTCCTCGCGGGAGTATTCCGGCGTGTCGAAAACAGGCTCCAATCCATTCCCGCCATACTGGAGCGCCCCCTCGTTGTCGCGCAGCAAACGGCCGTGTTGCGCCACCCAGTCGGACGCCCGGGTACCGGGATACGGAACGAAATTGAAGACAAAGGCGTCGATGCGGTGAAAACGGACAAAATCGATGATCTTCAGGTCCTGTTCTCTCGTGGTTCCCGGCAAACCGACGATGAAAAACCCTCCTACACGGATGCCTTCTTTTTGCAGGTTGCGAATCCCCTTTCGGATGTCGGCCAGGCTTTCTCCTTTATCAATCGCCCCGAACACAGCCTCGTCCGCGCTCTCAATCCCGACCCAAACATGGCTGCAGCCCGAGAGCTTCATTCTCCTTGCGAGGCTCTCGGTGACGCGGTCTGCCCGAATACCGTTCTGGCTGTTCCACGGGAGATTCACCTGCTCACGGATCAACAGGTTGCAGATCTGCTCTACTCTTTCGACATTCAATGTGAGGTTGTCGTCGACGACCGTGAAACTGGTGCTGCTGTACTTTTTCCTGGCGCGCTTGAGTTCATCCACGACGCAGGTCGGAAACCGGAAGCGCCACTTGCGGCCCATGATTTTGGGCATGGAGCAGTACGAGCATGCGTAGGGGCATCCTCTGCTGCTCAACAAGGGATACTCGGGCATTCGTCCCCCGTTTTGAACGACGGAGCTGAAGTTCTCATAATTCGGAAACGGCAGGCTGTCGAGCTTTTCGATGACGCCGTTCTTCCTGTCGGCTGGAACATTGCCTTCCCGCAGGCAGATCAAGCCTTCGATGTTTCGAATCTCGCGTTTTGCCTCGAGCGCGTCGCACAGCGCAGGAAAGCTGATCTCTCCCTCTCCCTGTAGGCCGAAGTCTGCGCCACACTCCCCGACGTATCGCCCGCCTTCCAGGCTGACATGTGGGCCGCCGACGATGCAGAGCGTGCCCGGCCGTGTGCGTCTGATGACGCTGATCAGGTGTTTCGCAACCTGGGCGGTGAAACTCTTGACGGAGATGCCGACCAGTTCAGGTCTGAAGTCGTTCAGATACGCCGAGACTCTCCTGTCGCGCTCATCGCCGAAGATTTCTGCGTTTGCATCGCCGCAACGCCCGATCACGAGGTTGTTTAAATCCAGGACCCGGGCAGCGTGCGCGTTCTCAAGGGCCGCGCAAAGATAGCCCAATCCAGTGTTGAGGCCTTTGTTTTTACCCGGGGGGTCGATGAGAAGAATTCGCATGATTGGTGGAAACCGCGGCGGTCATTGCGCCTGATGGTTCGCCCTTCGCGCCTTTGAGGTCAGGCAGAATGACCTCTAAGACTCACACGCCTCTAAGAATCTCTAAGATAGCTTTCGAATAAAAAATCCAGCCGCAGTGCTGACTTGCGAAACCGTCAGCAGCGCAAGTGCCGCCGCTCGTTCGCGCCAACTTTCGTAGCGCCGATATGCGGAACGGAATAATGCACGGTAGCCCTGCCTGGAGATACGCCGGTGATCCGGATACATGGAATAGATGCGGCACGCGGCCGCCCCATAGTAATAGTTCTTCTTCACAAACGACTTCAGGGTCAGATCCCTGTCGTGATAGACGAGAATTCTTCTGTCCAGTCGAAGCCAGCCGCCGAAATTCACTATCTTCAGGTTCAGATCCCTGTCCTCGCCGCAAGCTCTCTGGAAGGTTGTGTCGAAGCCGCCGACTCTATCCAGGCTGCTCTTCCTGTAGCTTGCGTTGCAGGTGGCAAGAAACAAACTCCGGCCTCCGGACGTCTGCTGATCCAGATACCAGTTGAAGAAATCGGTATTAACTCTGCAGAAGATGCTGTCGTCCGGGCTTTTTGCCACGTAACCGCCGATTCCGTCACTTTCCGGCGTCTCCTGCCAGGCGGTAATAGTCCGTTCCAGCCAGTCTTTCAACGGAACGCTGTCGTCGTCGAGGAAGGCAACAATATCGCCCCTCGCCATCCGGATTCCCAGGTTCCTTGCAGCCGCCGGCCCCTGGTGGTCCTGGCGCACATACCGGATCGCGAGTTTGTCGCCGAAGCGATGAAGAGATGCTGGATCCTCATCCTTCCCCCCATCGTTGACAACAATCACCTCGCACCCACTCGTGTCGCTCCCCTGCTCAGCCAACCCCCTTAAACACTCGCTGAGCACACCGTGGGTGTTGTATGTCGGGATGACGATCGAAATCACCGGGGTGGTTTGTGGATCTGTGTGTTTCACGAGGAGAAAAAGGGGTGACTTTTCAGCCGGCGTTCAATTTCTGAGATCGACAAATTTGTTGTAGATCCAGCCGACCAGCGCGCCGCACAGCGTGCCGATGGCGAACCCGTATGCGAATCCTACGATGCTGCCGACGAATGAAACGTGATAACCGATCAAGAACTGGCTCAGCAACTGCAAGTGGGGCCCGACAACGGATTGGCCGTTGGCATCGACGCGTCCCCCTTTGATCAAGAGCCAAATCGTGGCGATGAAAATAGCTAATCCAAGGAGGAGCCCAAGTATCAGGCCCAGGATCTGGGAATTCAGACGCAGAATCCCGCTGTAGAGCTTCTCCTCGTATGGGGACCTGACTACAGCCATGTTGCCTCCCTATGTCGCACCAAGATCAGTACTGGTCGAGAAAATCTCTGAACGACATCCACTCGGTCTTCCTTTTTACCACGTAAACATAAAACGCGAGTGAAGCATTCCGCAGGTACGCAAACAACCAGCCGAACAGGAATCCCGAGAAAAACGCAAACCCGAAGCCGACGAATGCGCCTTCAACCGTAACCCGGTAGCCATAAAAGTACTCGGAAAGCAGCGCCATCGACGTGCGTGCCACAACATCCCCCCTCGCGACCAGCCACAGCGTTGCCAGGAAGAGCGCGAGGCCGGCGACGGTGCCGATCGCGGTTGCAATACCCAGCTTATCCAGTCGCGCAAACGCCCGCACGACGGCTTCTTCGGGCAGCGCTGCTTCCGTTACCTCGGAGATCTCTTCGCGCTTTTCCTCATGGTACTCGCGTTCGACGTTTACTTTCCACAAATCATGGCGCGCGCCGTAAATGTTCTCCACGGCCAGCATCGCCGTCCTCATGGAGTGGTCCTGGTTGTTGTACCGGTGCATGCCGTTCCGGCCGATCAGTTGCAGGTTGCTGATACCGCCGAGGAACTGTCGAACCACGTTCAGCGCACCCGGGTAATTCGAGTCGTATGCCGGATAAGCCTTCAGCACCCGCACGACCGTGCCGTCTTCGACATCCGAGGCGTTCAGCAGCCCGAGCTTGGCCATCTCCTGAGTGCCGAGTTCAACCAACTCAGCATCCGGCTTGTTCCATAACTCGTCGCCTTCGAAACAGAAGTACTCCAGCCCCAGTGCCGTCTTCGCAGGGTCGGGGACCATGAACGGACTCCAGTTTTTGAAGTTCTGAACCCGGCCGACTTTCACATCCGGATCATGGACATAAATCCAGTTGTCCGGAAACAGGTCGCCCTGGTTCACAATCAGCGCCACGGTTAGAAAGTCCCTGTACCTGAGCTTGTTTGCCGCCTCGATCACATCGTCGGAGGGCGCAGGCGACATCTTGGATATGAGTTCCTGCACGGGCATGCTGCTGATGAAATCCGTTCCGCAGATTACCCTTCGGCTCCCATCCTCGTTCACCTCCACCGCATTCACCCGGCCGGTTTCCCTGTCCCAGATCACCTTCTCGATCGACGTGCCCAGGCACACGCCGATGCCGTTGCTGCTGACGATGTCCGCCACTCTCTGCCACATCATGCCGGGACCGAACTTCGGGTATTCAAATGAGTCTATGAGGGTCTTGATGACGTATCCGCCGTTCCTTTGCTTCAGCAGCGCATTCCTCAGCGCCGTCTTCAGCGACAGCCCCTGGATCCTTTGTGCGGCCCACTCCGCCCTTATTTCACTGCATGGGATCCCCCAAACCTTTTCCGTGTAGGTCTTGAAAAAAGTGTTGTAGAGGCGCTTGCCGAAGCGGTTGGTTACCCACTTCTCCAGGTTTTCCTCCGGCAGACAGGGGAACAGGTGCGCATGAAAATAGCTGAAGAAAATGAGTGCGCTGTTCCAGAGTCCCAGCCCGAGCAGGGCATTGACGGGACGGAGTGGGTAGTAGAAATACTTTTTATTGTAGTAGATCCGTGACAGCCGGCTGCGGCGAAGAAGGTCCTGCGACAGGACTTCTTTCCAGATGTCCTCCGCTTCCCTGATCTTCGTGAAGAAACGATGACCGCCGAGGTCAAACAGGTAATTCCTGTAATTGACCGTCTTGGAAATCCCGCCGACAAGCTTATCGCGTTCCAGGACAACGGCATCAGCGCCGCGCTTGTGCAGTTGGTAAGCAGCGGTCAGCCCGGCAGGGCCGGCACCAATGATCACTACCTTTGTCATAGCTCGATGTCGATTGCCAGCCAGGCTGGCTGACGGCCGCAGTAGTCACAATCAGGTCGTGCGTTTAGCATGGTCAAGTGCCCCAGATGTGCTTTTCGGCCGCTGACCGCCCGGGACTTCAGCACATTCGCCACAAAATTGTTCTCGTGTCCATTCGGAGTGATGCTTGGCCGAGGTTCGCGGCAGAACCTGGGTATTGTGTCCAGCCGCAGTAGGACAGCACTG
>JBGQNR010000306.1:0-5879 GCA_041501225.1 Acidobacteriota bacterium | reverse complement strand
GAAGCCAGCAAAAGTTCGTGTCATTCGTGGCTGCTCTTGCAGTTTTGAGGAGAGTTATTTTCGAAGCAGTCTTGCATGCACCGGGGGTGCACCCAAGTGCATGAAAAATAATGGTCTTTCTAAGGCAGCCACGAATGACACGAAGCGCCGCCCGTCCGGGCCAGCAAAGTTTCGTGTCATTCGTGGCTGCCTTTGCAGTTTTGAGACGAGTTATTTTCGGAGCAGAGGCCGCAGAGAAAAGTCATTCAAATGCAAAAAGTCTTCTGCTTTGAGGCTTTTAGGTCGCGGATTTTCCGCACCGTGCCTTTCGCGTCAAAGGCTTGGCCGCCCTTTGATTGGGACGGCCGGTTGGTTAGCGTTTGATTTTTGCCAGAGCCTTGTAGTACTCCTCGACCAGCTTTTTATAGCTGGCAGGCGCATCGCTATCCTCCGCGTAAAAATACTTGTCGTTCTGAATCACGCGCGCGAGATCCCGGCTGAGATCCAGTTCCACCTGATGCAGCCTGTCGATGGTCTGCTGCAGGAGGGCGATGCCCGCCGGATCGTCATAGACATGGTCGGCGCGCATCTTCTGAATCTCCTGGACGATCCGATCCAGATCTTGTACCGGCGTCGAGTTTCTATCCAACAGGCGCCTGAGGTCCTGGGCATCCTGGGCGCGCTGCGCCAGTTCACTCTGCTGCTGCCGCAACTCCTCCGCACTCATGCGACCGCCCTGCGGCGGCCGTCCATCGGAGGTCATGCCGGTGATATTTCCCGCGGGGAGACCGTTGGCATTGGCCGCGTTGCGGGCGTCTCTCTGATCCTGCTGCCTCTGCTGGCCTTGTTGCTGCCCTTGTTGCCCTTGCTGACCCTGCTGGCCTTGCTGACCTTGCTGACCTCGCTGGCCCTGTTGTCCTTGCTGACCTCGCTGGCCCTGTTGTCCTTGCTGCTGACCCTGTGGTTGCCCCTGCTGGCCCTGTTGCTGCCCTTGCTGGCCTTGACGCGGATTCTGCAGGCGCTGCTGCAAAGATTGAAGCCCCTCCGCCAGTTGGCGGGTGCGGTTCAGGGCATCTTCAAGCCTGCTTGTCTGGCTCGTACCCACCCCGTTTTTCGCAGCATCGAGTTGTTTGTTAACCTCCTCCAGACCTTGCCGGATGAAGTCTTCGCGGGGCATGACAAAATCATAATAGCCCCCGGCAAGAAGCCGATTCCCGTCCCGGATGCGTTCGGGCAACCGGTTGTCGCGAATTGTGCCGGCGGCCTGATTCAGTTTGCTGTTGGCTTCCGGCTGCGTCCTGCGTGCCTGCCGTGCCAGGTCCTCAATCTTCCCCTGTAGATTCTGCACCCGATCCGCGAGCGCCGACTTGCGGTCGCTCAGGCTTTCGCGCTGCTGCTGAGCCTCCTGTGTTTCCGCGTTCTTGGGATTCTGGGTGAGCTTTTCGATCCCGGCGCGAATGCGGTTCTGCTCGTTGAGAGTCTCGCGCGATTCCTGGAGGGCCTGCTGCAAGCCCTGCTCGAGACTCGTCTCCTGGCCGTTCGCCAGCGCGCGTTGCGCCTGCTGCAGCTGCTGCAGAGCTCGGGCTCCCTGGGCAGCCGCATCCTGGGCATTGCGCGATTGATTCTGCAATGCCTGTTTCATTTGTTGGATCGCCTGCTGCAATTGGTTGCTGGCCTGGTTGAGTTCGGGGGAGCTCCGCTCGCGCGAGAGGCGTTGCAGCTGGCGCTGCAGCTGTTCGGCTTCGCTCAGCAGTTGCTGCTGGGATTGCGTCGAGTTGCCGCCGGAAGACGCCTGACTTCCCTGTTGTCCCATTTGATTGCGCTGGTTCTGCTGGCTTTGCGCCTGGCCGCCCGAGGACGCGGTGCTGCTGCCCGGCGGGCGTCCCATCATACGGTTGCGTTCATTGAGCTGCTGCTGGCGCTGCGCCAGTTCCTTCAAGCGCTCCATCGCCTCGTCGACCTTTTGGTCGCGCGCCTGCTGCTCGCCGCGCTGCACGGTCTCGTACTGGTTTTTGAGCTTGTTCATTTCGAGCTCAAATAAATCCGCCAGATCTTCAGCGCGCGCCCCGGATTGTTGCCCTCCGCCACCCCCGCCTCTCTGGTTCTGAAACGAGACCTGAATTTCGTTGAACATGGCCTCGGCGCGCATCAATTGCTGCAGGGCCTGCTGCTCTTCGGGCAGAGCGTCCGTGGGCTTCTCGGCGCCGAGATTGACGGCAGCCTTTCCCATTTCTTCCCCGGCTTTTTTCATGTATTCGCCGAGCTGCTTCCAATCCTTGCTGACATCGAGCGCGCCGCGACGGACCAGGCGATCGACCAATTCTCCAGTCTGCGTCTGCAACTTGCTCTGGATCAGCGAGAGCGATTTCAGGTTGTCCCGGTACTCCTTGGGATCCATGGTGTCTTTGTCGCGGATGAGCTTATAGGTCGCGCTGATGATCTCTTTCTGCTGCTGGCTTAGCTCCTGCTGCCCCGCGGCGCCGCCGCTGCCGCCACCGCCGGCGTTCTGGCCTGCAGCCTGCTGACTTTGGACATACTTCTGGTCGAATGGCCGCACATGAATGAAATAGATATCCGAAGCGCCCGTGCTCGGCCCCGTGGCGTTGTTGTTGTCGGTGGCTTTGCCATAGTAAGAAATCAGATCGCCGGGCTGCAAACCGAATTCCTCGAGGAAAAACGTGTGAGGAGAGATCACGGTTTTGTCACCGGGCTTTCCGCTGTAAAGATCCACGCTTTTCTCCGGACCGCCGTTCACGGAGTAATGGATCTCAACTTTGCTCAGCCCGATGTCGTCCACCGCCTTCACCTCGGAAAAAACCTCTTCCACGCTCGTGGCGCGCACGTCGCGCATCGGCTTTTCAATCGTGACCTTGGGAGGCGCATCCGCGAGCGCTTGCATCTCGTATTCCGGCGATGCGGCATAGGGTTTGCCGCGTCCGTCGGTAAGTTGGACGACATAGGATCCGGAGCGCTGCAGGTTGAGAGTGCCGCTGAATCCCGTATCTCCGCTTGGAGCAAGGGCCAGCGTCGACTGATCATCGAACAGCAGACGCGCCGATTGTGCCGGCATACTGGTATGAATATTCAGGCGGACCCTTGTGCCTTTGATGGCCGAAATATCGCCATCGCCTGTCACCGTTTGCTCGGGCATGCCGGTATAAGCCGGAAACTGATAAGTCAGATCGATTTCGCTGACTTTGGGGGAATTAAGAACCTTGATAGTGTATGTCTTCGAGCGCACATCACGTGCTTCGACGTAATAACGCAGGGATGACGGCACCTCGACCAGAAGGTAGAGGAATCCGCTGCCGAAGGGTTCGGGCTCCATGTTGGCCTGGGTCCAGTTCGTTGCGGACTCAGGCTGGGTATAGAGTTTCACATCCGCCGAATCAAAGCCGATCAGTTGAACCTTGATTTGCTGGTCAATTCCTTTGGCGACCTCAATGTCGCCAGGTGATACCTCGATAAAAAATGGCGTGCGCGGCGCAGCGTTCACCCACTGGATGTAGAGCCGGTCAAAGCCATAATGAAAGAACGGAGGTCCCCAATTGAGAAGCGCAATGAGAACGAGGAAAGTCCCAGCGCCTACAATGCCGTAGGCGGCCAGACGCTTGCGGTCCAGGAAAACGGAGAAATCCATCCGGCTCGTCTTCTGCACGGCGTCCTTGATCAGCAGGTCGAGCATCCCGGGGGAAATGTTCTGCCCCTCGCCAAACTCGACCGCGGTGATCAAACGATCCTCGAGGTTCGGGTATCGCTCTTCGATATATTGAGCAATCTGAATGTCGGAGATCCGCCGCCGGAGAGGCGCGATAAAGAAGCGGAAGGCCACAACCACCGTGGCTGTCCCCGTGATCAGACGCATCGCCCAGACGGCGGCAGGACGGAAGCCGAACAGATCGGCGCCCCAGATCCCCAGGAGCAGAAGGGCCAGAGTCAACACCAGGAACAAGGCCAGGCCTTTTGCCAACCTCTGCACACGCCAGCGGCGGCGCACGACCCGAATGCGTGACAGCAAGCTCTGATATGAAGTCATGATCCCCCCAAGCCGCCTGACGGCGCCTACACTGCCTTCATTGTACCTGCGAACTGCGCAGACCTCAAAAAAATGACGATCGGCGCATGCTTCCGGCCTGATCTGCCGCAGGTAATTTGCCAATGGTTCCTCTATCTATTCAGGCCTCAGGATCAAACGATTCGCCAGCAGTCCCTCGATAATGAGAAGTATCAAGACGGAAAAAAGTAAATAGCGCCAAAATCGCGTTCGCTTGTCCTGTTCCTCCGCGGTGGGGCGTTCGTCGGGTGAAGTTGCCGCGAGCGCCTTGGTCTCGCCTGACATCCAGCCGGCCGCCATCTCCTCCGCATTGCCGTGGGCGAGATCTGATTCGCGCAGCGCCGGATTGACCGCGACACTGGTATTCAGGTTTGCCATCCGGATATCGTAAAAACCCGCCATATCCACCGCCAGGGCATCGGATCCCGGGGCGAGCGGCACGCGATGTTTGGCAGGGTCCATCACCACGATTGCCTGATTCAGATTTACATTGCCTTTCCCCTGGCGAACAGCGGCTTCGACCAGCAGTTTTTTGGGGGCGATGGTATCGCCGACATCCAGCCATTGCCGCTCCTGGCGGAAGCCTTCGAGATAGCGCAGCAGCTGATGCCAGAATGGAGCAAACACCGCTTTGACCGGCAAGTCGTTAGTGGCATCATCGGCGGAGGAGGCCAGGAGCAAGACGCGCCCCTTGTCGACATCCGCAGCGACCAGAGCTGGGTCGCCGTCGTCGAACCGCGCGAGGACCTGAGCTCCTTCCCCAACGGTGATGCGTGCATGCCGGTAGAACCTGGCGGTGGAAAAAGATCCTGAATGAGGCTCGCTGAAGGGCCGGAAAATCGGATGGTCCATGCGCAGATCCGTCAGCAAGGCGTAGTCATCCGCGGATCCCGACCCTGTGCGGCGACCGGCGTCCCCGGCAGCCTCCGCAACCTTGAATGGCAGCCATGAGCCGAAGGACCGGCTGAAATCTGCGGCCATCGAGTTGTCGGCCAGCACGACGATCAGCCCCCCGCCGCCTTTGACGAAGTCCTGGATCTTCTTCTGCACGGCTGTGCTCTCCCCAGGCGCATTGTTCCAGATCAGTAGTCCACCCGTGATGGCCCCCAGGGCTCCAAATTGCTGCGGCGTGATGGCGGACAGCCGATACGGAGAAAGAACGGAAATGTTGAGAGCGTTGGCGACAAAAAAGCTGGGGGGGCGCCCGCTCCTGCCGGCATTGAGATTTTCCACGGACAGGACCGGTATTTTGGCGCGTGCTTCCAGAGTCATCGCGAAGCGGTTGTCCCGCGTCAAGCGGGGATCCGCGACCTCAAGCGCGACATTATGCACGCCGGCGGTCAGACCGGGGAGTTCAAACTCCATCCCCTGCACAGCTCCTTTGGCCACATCCACGAGTTTTTCAGCCACAGTGCGTTCATCCACAGACATGGTCACACGAGTCGCGCTGCGATCTTCCGTGCCGAAGTTGACGACCGAGAAGCGAATCCTGAGGCCTCCTCCCTTGTCATCTTCCCCTTCGAGTATGCGCACTTCACCGAGCGCAAGATTGCTGTATTGATCCGAGCCTACATCCGTGCACTGAAGATCGATCCCGGAACTCAGGCGAAAATCGTGCTCTTCGGTAGCCCAACCGCTCTTCTGAAAATCAGATATCAGGTGAATCACGTGCTTGTCCGCACCGGCATCGAGAGCTGACTTTTCTGCAATCTTGAGCACCTGGCCATAGCGGGTCGGGCGGTCGGTCAGTTCGGCCACTTTGTTGATCGCATCAAGAACCACGCCAAAATCAGTGGCAGGCAGCGTCAACACCTTCGCCTGATCCGAGAACTCCAGCAGGGATACT
>JBGQNR010000305.1:0-5893 GCA_041501225.1 Acidobacteriota bacterium | reverse complement strand
GCTCCTCGACGATGTACCGAGACATCGCCTGCGTCGCGCCGCCTTGCATCTGCCCCCGCGGCGCTCGGAACGCAGCCCCTCCTAATTCTCCGACGGGCTCCTAGGTTGCGGCAACGGCTATTCGTGTTATTCGTGGCTGCTTTTAGCTTGTACTGTCTGAATCACAGGCCCACATTTGCGGTTTGGAGTCTTGGTTTTAAAACTCGATAAGGTACAATGCCACGGATGTTGAACCCTGTTTTGTACCCGACTAGTGAGATGGAAATTCGATGACGACCCAATCCAGGGCAAAGGAATTCCGGCAGCAGCTCGAGTCCCGCGCCATGGTAGCCGACGGCGCCATGGGGACCATGCTGTATTCCAAAGGCGTTTTTATTAATCGCTGTTACGACGAGTTGAATCTTTCCGCACCGGATCTCGTGAAGGGTGTTCACCTCGAGTATGTCAAGGCCGGCGCAGAGATCCTGGAAACCAACACGTTTGGCGCCAACCGGATGCGCTTGGAGAGCTTCGGAATTGCCGACAAGCTGCGGGCCATCAATCAGGCAGGGGTGCGGGCTGCCCGGGAGGCCGCCGGCCAGGAAGCATTCGTTGCCGGATCCCTGGGGCCGCTCGGATCCCACATCGAACCTCTGGGCCCGACTTCCTTCGCCGAAGCGCGCATCGTGTTTGCGGAGCAGGTGGAAGCCCTGATGGAATCCGGCGCGGACCTGCTGATCTTCGAGACGTTCAGCAATCTTGATGAGTTGCGCGAAGCCGTGCTGGCTGCGCGCCAGGTCGCGGGGGAAGACCCGGTGATCGTTGCCCAGGTCACCATCGACGACTTCGGCAACTTGCGCGACGGGACTGACACCCGCACTTTTGCGCTGATCATGGATCAGCTGCCGGCCGACGTCATCGGCTGCAATTGCTCTGCCGGCCCCAAGGTAACGTTCGAAACCATCGAAAAAATGATGCAGTATTCCAAAAAGATGGTCAGCGCCATGCCCAACGCAGGGCATCCTTCGCTCGTGGACGGGCGTAAGCTCTATTTGTGCTCCCCGGAGTACATGGCGCAATACGCCAGGCGGATGTTGTGGGCCGGCGCAAAAATCGTGGGGGGTTGCTGCGGCATCACACCGGAGCACATCAGGCTCGTGCGCGCCGAAGCCCGCTCATTGCAGCCGGGAGGGCGCAGCTTCACTGCGACCGTTGAAGCCCCGGTCGTGAAGGCACAACGGCTTCCGCAAGTGCCGATGGCGCAAAAATCGCAGCTGGGCACCAAGCTCGCAGCCGGGCAGTTTGTCACTTTCGTGGAAATTCTACCGCCGCGGGGCATCAAATCCGAGGCAGAGATTTCCGCATCCCGCATGTGCGCCGAGCACGGCATTAACTGCATCAATGTGCCGGATGGCCCGCGGGCAAGCGCGCGCATGAGTGCACAAGTCACCTGTCAGCTGATTCAGCAGCAGGCGGGTATCGAAGCCGTACTGCACTTCTGCTGCCGGGATAGGAACATTCTCGGCATCCAGTCTGAGCTGCTGGGGGCTCACGCGGTCGGGATCCGCAACCTGATCTGCATTACCGGCGATCCGCCGCGCATGGGCAGTTATCCGGGGGCTACGGCCGTTTTCGACGTCGACTCCATCGGGCTGGTGAACATCGTGAACAATCTGAACCGCGGCCTCGACATCGGCGGCAATTCCATGGGATCGCAGACTTCGTTCCTGATCGGCGTGGGTGCGAATCCCGGCGCGCCCAACCTTGACGAAGAACTGCAGCGGTTCGAATGGAAAGTCCAGGCTGGAGCCGAGTATGTGGTCACCCAACCCGTATTTGACCTGGAACTGCTCGAACGATTCCTGCAGCGCATCGAACACGTCCGCATCCCGGTCCTCGCGGGCATCTGGCCGCTTACCAGTTACCGCAACGCTGAGTTCATGGTGAATGAACTGCGTGTGCCCGTCCCCGAGAATCTCATGGAGCGCATGCGCGCGGCGCAGAGCGCCGAGGCGGCAAGCAAAGAGGGTCTAGAGATCGCCCGTGAAATGGTTACGTGCGTGCGCCACATGGTCCAGGGTGTGCAACTGAGCGCTCCATTCGGCCGTTATCAGACCGCGCTGGAGGTTGCGGAGGCGATCGGTCTCCGTTGAGGGTGTTGGCAACCTCCAGGACTTGAAAACCAAGAAGAATTCATTGCTATTGCGCTCCGATTTCCTTACAGTCTTGGCGGTTCTGTGACTATTTATTTCCTTAGGCTTGGATCGTGCCCACATACACAACTGCTTGTCCGTGCAACTGCTACAGCACCTGCTCCATGCGGGTAGAGGTAGAGGATGGTCATGTCCGCCGCATCGAGCCGCACCCGGACAATGCCGCCACACCCGGAGGGCTTTGCCTCAAGGGATTGAGTTACGCGGAGAGAGTCACGTCGCCTGACCGGCTCCTTTTCCCCATGGCCCGAACGCCTGGATCGGCGGCCTTCCAGCGGATCACCTGGGACGAAGCCCTGGATCGCATTGCGGAGCAGCTGACTCGATTGAAGGAAGCCTTCGGAGCCCAAAGCATACTCTACTATGCGGCGAGCGGAACCAAGGGCCTGCTCAATTCCGCCGGCTTGAGCTTCTGGCGGCTCTACGGCGGTTGCACGACGACCTACGGCGACCTGTGCTGGCCCGCAGGTCTGGAAGCCACACGGCTGACCTTGGGAGAGAACAAGCACAACGCTCCCTGGGATCTCGCCAACGCCAAACTCATTCTCCTGTGGGGAAAGAACCCAGCCGAGACCAATATCCACCAGATGCCTTTCGTCGACCGGGCGCTGGCAAACGGGGCCAGCCTCGTCGTCATTGATCCCCGGCGTACCGAGTCGGCTGAGCGCGCCGAATTGCTCATCCAGCCCCGGCCCGGGTCCGATGGGGCTCTCGCTCTCGGCATCGCGCACCTGCTGATCAGGCAGGATCGCATCGACCATGCCTTCATCGAGCGGCATGTGCTCGGCTTTCCGGAATTCAGCCGCATGGTGGAAGAGTTCACACCAGAGCGCGCCGCCGAGCTGACCGATGTTTCCGTCAAGTACATCGAGCGCCTCGCCGACTGCCTCGGCACGATCAAGCCTGCAACCATTTGCGCCGGTTTCGGCATGCAGCGCTATACCAACGGCGGCCAGACGATGCGTGCCATGATTGCGCTGCTTGCGATCACAGGCAATATCGGTAAACCAGGCGCAGGCTGGCAGTACGCCAACCTGCAGAGCGCCGTGTTCGACAGCGTGCGCGATCCCGTGGCATCCTTTCCGCCGGAGACGCCCGACGGCATGGTGCGCGTCAGCATATTGCCGGCCCGCCTTGGACAGGACATGCTGGCAGCGCGAGATCCGGAGTTGAAAATGGCATGGGTCGAGCGCGGCAATCCCGTCACCCAGAATCCCGAGACCCATACCGTGCTGAAGGCATTTCGCGCACTGGATT
Organism: Acidobacteriota bacterium; assembly: GCA_041501225.1. Classification (GTDB taxonomy): domain Bacteria; phylum Acidobacteriota; class UBA6911; order UBA6911; family UBA6911; genus JAFNAG01. Next base: position 2,444 of record JBGQNR010000305.1, on the reverse strand, counting down.
TTCGCGTGGTCGTGGACCAATTCCTTACCGACACCGCGCGCGAGGCGGACATCATTTTGCCGGCCAAGACTTTATTGGAGCAATCCGATGTGATCGGCGCCTACTGGCATTCCTACCTGCAGTTGAGGCAAAAAATCTTTGAACCTCCGGGGGAAGTGAAGCCGGAAACTGAGATTTACCGCTTGCTGGCCCAGCGCCTGGGCATACCCGAAGTTCTGATGGTCGAGCAGATCCCGGGGCGTTCAGATGCCGAAATCGAGGCCTGGCTCGGGCGCAAGCTCGCTCCCTTCCCGGAGTTGTCCCTGGAGCGTCTACGCGTCGGGCCCGTGCTCGCACCGGGATGTCAGGAGATCGCCTTTTCCGATTTCGCTTTCCCAACCCCATCGGGCAAGATTGAGCTCCTTTCACAGGAGGCTGCTTCGAGGTGGGGCGTCGATCCTCTGCCGCGCTATCAGGAACCGGAGGAATCCTGCCCGAGCTCCGCTGCTGCATCAAGGTCCTATCCGTTATGCCTTCTGACGCCGAACACCAAAAACCGCATCCATTCGCAGTTCGGCAACCTGAAGATGATTCGCGCGGTAGCCGAGCCGCTGGCCGTGACGATCAGCTCTGCCGACGCCGGTAAACGCGGCATACTCGATGGCGATCTTGTGCGCGTCTTTAACGGGCGGGGAAGCCTGGAAGTGCCGGCGCGTATCAATTTCAGCCTGAAGCCCGGATGTGTGTCGATGACCAATGGCACCTGGATCAGCGAAGGCGGGACCGCGAACTTCTGTTCCTTCGGCCGGGCGACCGATATGGGCCACGGCGCGGCCTTTCACGATAACCTGGTAGAGATTGAAAAGGTAATTCGATGAAAGGCTTCCTGCTGGATTTGAATCGCTGCACCGGCTGCCATGCCTGCCTGCTGGCGTGCAGCATCGAAAATGCTTTGGGCGCGGGGAACAGCTGGAGACAGCTATACACCTTCAACCTTCGGCGCCACCCCGGTGTGGCCAGCTTCCACTTATCTCTTGCCTGCTTGCATTGCTCGGATCCCGCCTGCATGAAGGCCTGCCCGGCAGCGGCATACGCGCGGGATCCCGCCACCGGCGCTGTCTTGATCGACAGCGCGCGTTGCATCGGCTGCAAATACTGCAGCTGGGCCTGTCCGTTCGATGCGCCACTCTACAGTCGCGCGGAGGGGACGATCTCGAAATGCACGTTGTGCAATGATCGCCTGCATTCTGGAAATAATCCTGCCTGCACTTCGCTCTGTCCGACCGGTGCACTGCAATTTGCCGAGTTGGAGACAGAATCCGCCGGGCAGTGCCTCCCCGGATTCCCGGCTACAGGCCTCGGTCCTTCGATCCGGTTCACGCCGTTGCGTTCTTCGGGCGCCGGGCCGGAACTCACTGCAGTACAGGAAGTGCACGCCCCGGCCACTGTCACGCGGATTCCGGATGCCACTGCAGCGCCGAAGATCTCCGTCGAAACGGAATGGTCACTTGTCTTTTTCTCCCTTGCAGCTGCCCTGCTGGTCGCCATCGCGGGCGCAGGGATAGCCGGATCGGTGCGCATCGATGCGATCGACTTCCTGATCGCCGCAGTCGGAACCATAGGAATCAGTGCTTTGCACCTGGGGAAATGCCGGCGTGCCTGGCGCGCCATCCTCAACCTGCGCCAATCCTGGCTGAGCCGCGAAATTGCCTCATTCACTGCTTTCACCGTTCTTACTTCGACACTGTTGCTGTTTCCCGCCGGCGCTGCGCTGTTGAGCTGGCCTGCAGCACTGACCGGCTTTGCGGCGCTGTTTTGTATCGATCAGGTTTACGAATCGGTGAGCGCCAACCCATGGTCGCGCTTGCACAGTGCCCGCGCCCTGCTCACCGGCTTGTTCTTGTTCGGCATCTTGACGGCTAACCTTCCCATCGCCGGGCTGACGGGCCTATTCAAGCTTTTCCTCTATGCGTACCGGCAGTCATGGTTCAAGAGCAAATCGCGAGCCCTGGCGTCGGCATTGAGATTAGGATTGGGATTTGTTGCCCCACTGGCGCTATGGAGGGTCTACATTGGCTGGGTGCTGCCGCTGGTACTGATTGCGGAGGTTATCGACCGTTGCGAATATTACCAAGACCTCGACATCGTCACGCCGCGCGGCCAGATCGCCGCGGATCTGCGCAAGGCCTTGCTGTCCAGCGCCAGGAAATAGGCCCGGCATCGAACAAAACCTCAACGCAGTCCCTCATGCGCCAGGGCGCAACCAAGTGCATGAAAATGTTGTGCTCACATCGCGCTTTCCCTGCGCCGCCCTTTCAGGGCTCTGGCCAGCTCGGTCACCTGTTCCCAGGGCTCACGCCCTGGGCTTTGCTGCGCCACCCCTTCGGGGTTTTCGCAGTCGTGAAATGCTTAGCCCTGAAAGGGCGAGGCAGAACAGCCCAGGGCGCAAGCCCTGGGTTGAGGTC
>JBGQNR010000304.1:0-5963 GCA_041501225.1 Acidobacteriota bacterium | reverse complement strand
GTTCCGGCGGCGCGGGGGCATCTGGGGCGTTGGCGCTCCTCGACGATGTACCGAGACATCGCCTGCGTCGCGCCGCCTTGCATCTGCCCCCGCGGCGCTCGGAACGCGGCCCCTCCTAATTCTCGGACGGGCTCCTAGATCTCGACGACTTCCACGATTTCTCCCTTGGCAATGCCTTCGACGCGCATCGGAACCACGACTATGCCGTCGGCTCTGACCATCGTAGAGAGCATTCCGGATTTTCCAAAAACCGGGTGTGCGCAATAGCCGCCATCGGCGGCATCCTCCAATCGAACCCGGACAAACTCTTCCAGGCCGACTGAGGAATGGATGGAAGTGGATAGTACCGCTTTCAAGCGCCGCCCAAGAGGACCTTTTTTAAGGTCATCTCCCTGCAGGTATTTAAGAAATGGGATTAAAAAAACCTGGGCCACGATCAAGGCTGAGACCGGATGGCCGGGCAACCCGAAAATGGCCATCCCTTTCCGGTCAGCCAGGAGCGTGGGTTTCCCGGGGCGGATGGCCACTCCATGAGCAAGAACCTCGACTCCCGGAAGACCGGCCACAACCTCCAACACCAGGTCGCGCGTACCTACGGAACTGCCGCCGGAGAGCGCCACGATATCGGCTTGCGCCAGGCCGTCGTCCAGGGCGGCGCGCAATTTCCCCGCGCTGTCGGGAACAATGTCAAAACCGATCGCTTTCCCACCCGCCGCCCGGACAAGCGCGGCAATCGAGTGGGCATTGGCGTCGCGGATCTGTCCGGGTTGCGGCGTGCGCTCGATCGCGACGACCTCGTCACCGGTAGAGATAATCGCCACCCGAGGCCGGCGATAGACTGCAACATCCTTGATCCCGAGGGCCGCGAGCAAACCGATCTCGTAAGGACGCAAGGTCCTGCCGACAGAAACCACCCCCTCGCCCGTTCTGACATCCTCGCCTTTTTCCAGAACATTCGTCCTTGCCGCCAGGGGGCGCATGATCTCCACGCCGTGTCCGCCAACCGGATTGGTGTATTCCACCATGACGACCGCGTCCGCGCCTTCGGGAAGGAAACCGCCTGTGGGGATTTGCGCCGCCTGGCCTGCGCGAATGACGAAATCCGGCATCGCGCCCATCTCGACTGCAGCCACAACTTCGAGCAGGGCTGGGATTGCGTCCGAAGCGCCGAACGTATCTTCCGCGCGCACCGCGTATCCATCGACAGTCGAACGGGCGCGCACGGGCAGATCTTCCGGCGCGACGACATCCTCGGCCAGATTTCGATGCCATGAGTCGTCCAGGCTGACGCGCTCGGAGGAAAGCCTCGGAAACCGGCTCAGCCTTTCCGTGAACTGGTCGGTCGTAATCACATGAAGAAATTCGGCCAAGGCAATCTCCTTATTCCGAGCATTAAGTGTACGAATATCATTTCGTGTCGCTTTTTGTCCCCGGCAGCGAGATTTTCCCTTGCTCCAGGCAAAAAACTCGATGTGCGAGCGAGGAGACGAATTTCAAATCGTGCGTGGCCAGGAGGATCGTTACCGCTCTGGTTTGATTGGCTCGCCGCAACATGTCGAACAGGAGCGGCCGGAATGAGTCATCGAGGAAGCTCGTGGGCTCGTCCAAAAGGAGAATGGGTGTTTCCAGAACTAAACCGCGAGCAAGGACCACACGCTGGGCTTCCCCTCCGGATAGCTTGATGGCCTGCTTGTCCGCCAGGCCGGACAGCCCCAATTCTTCCAGCACCGCCCCAACGCGGGCTTTGATCTCCTTCGCCGGACGGCCCAAGGCCCGAAGTCCATACGAGACGTTGCCCCAGACGGTGGTAGTGAAAAGGATCGGCTTTTGATGGATGAGTGTCACCTGACGGCGCAGCCGCGCCTGCTCCCGGCTAGAGATGGATTCGCCTCCGCGCAGGCGCACGCTCCCGGAGGTCGGCGACAGCAGCAGAGCGAGGATGGCGAGCAATGTAGTCTTGCCGGAACCATTCGGGCCCGCCAGCACGCAGATTTCACCCTGCGGGATTTCGAGCTGAGGGATGTCGAGCACGGTATTCCCATCGTAGGCGTGAACCAGGGAGCGGATGTCGTAGGCCGGCGCGGGCTTCATCGATTTCTACTCCCGAGCAAACGCAAGGCGAGGTTTACAGCAAAGGCCATGCACAGCAGGATCATGCCCAGAGCGAGGCCGAAAGCAAATTCGCCTTTGCTGGTCTGAAGCGCAACGGCGGTGGTAAGCGTGCGCGTGTACCCCAGAATATTCCCGCCCAGAAGAAGCGAGATCCCGACTTCGCCAATCACGCGGCCGAAGGCTGTGATGCATGCGAGCAGGAGCACGGCCCGCCCTTCTGCGGCAACGGTCAACATGGCGCGAAAATTCCCCGCACCCAGGGTGATCGCGGTTTCGCGCACGACGGGATTAATCATGGAGACCGCACTGCAGGCCAGGGCCGCAATGAGCGGCAGGATCAACACGGTCTGCCCGAGAATAATTGCCGTTGGCGAAAACAAAAGACGAAATCCTCCCAGCGGACCCTGGCTGAAGATCAGGGTGTAAACGAACAGTCCGACCACAACCGTGGGCATGGCAAGCAGGGTGTTGAGGATGTCTTCGATTATGCGTTTGAATCTCAGCTTGGAGGACGCAAGCGTGACCCCTGCAGGAATGCCGATCGCCGCAGCCAGTAGCGTGCTGCTCAGGGAAAAACGCAGCGACGCAGCTGCAACCGTCACCATTTCCCGATCCCCGGAAAGGATCAGGCCGATGGCTTCATTCATTGCTTTGCCGAGGTCGCTCAATGAATCACTTCCCGGAGCTGCAGGTTGGAGTGAACAATTTGTTGCCGCCCACGCTGTATTGACCGATGAGTGTTTGCCCCTCCGGAGTGCACAGCCATTCTACGAGTCGGCGCGCCAGGCCGGACTTGACCGCGGGAAAGCGGGCGGGATTAACCTGGATCGCAGAATAATAATTGAGCAGGTCCGGATCCCCTTCCACAAGAACCTGCAGTTTCAGCTGAGTATTCCTCGCAAGATAGGTGGCCCGGTCACAGAGCGTATAGCCCTGCTTTTCATTAGCCATGGTCAACACTGCGCCCATGCCTTGCCCGATTTCAAGATACCCGACGCCGCCGGCTTTGATCCCAGCCTTTTGCCAGAGGGACTTTTCCTTGACGTGAGTTCCGGATTCGTCGCCGCGTGAGACAAATGTCGAGCCGGTCTTTTGAATATTGGAGAACGCCTGGGCGGCATCTTTCATGCCGCGGATCCGCGCAGGATCCGTTGGCGGTCCCAGGATGACGAAGTCATTGACCATGAACGTCCTGCGTCCGATCCCGAATCCGCCGTCCAGGAACTTCTTTTCGCCCTGCGGATCGTGAACAATCACCAGGTCCACATCGCCATTGGAAGCCAGCCTTAGTGCCTGCCCCGTTCCTACTGCGATCACGTCTACCCTGCAATTGCACAGCTTTTCGAAAGGCCCAAGAAGGTAGGCCAGGAGTCCGGAATCCTGAACAGATGTGGTCGTGGCCAGGCGCAGCCTTTCCTGCGCGCGGGCCTGAGTGGCCGAGCCCATTAGGCCCAGAACAACGATCCCTACAAAAAGGATCTTCCTCAAAATCAACTCCCGATTCGAAAACTCAAATGCAGCTGCGAAAAAACCGTAACGCAGAGGTCGCAGAGAATAAGATGTCATTCTCTGCGCCCTCTGCACCCTCTGCGTTGATCGTTTGCCTTTCTCCACTGAACCGTAAAGATGTGCTTTCATAGCGGTGCGATTATCCGCGGTTCACCCTGCCCCGTCAAGGCAACGAACAGCCACAATAGCTACATTCGCCAGTTGCAACCGAGGCGGCAAATCAATATCTTGTAGGGGCTATAATCCGGCAATCGATGAACGCGATCCAACCTGGGGATGCCTGATGCCGACGCTTCCGGCTGACTCTAATTTTTTACCCAATCGCCTTGGCAAATGACAAAAGGAAACATAACCATGCAGAATCTGAATACCGACAACTTGGATGAGAGCCGGCTCGAGCTGAACCGGAGGAACTTTATCACCTATTTCTCAGCCATTGGCCTGGGATCCACTCTTTTGCCGGGAGCACTCACTGCCGTGGCTCAGGATGCGGAAAAGATCACGGTGGAGATGGTGGCTGCTGCGGCCAAAATCGCCGGCCTGACCTTCCCTCAGGAGACGCTACAGACCATCGCTAATCGCCTGAGCGGCGCCAGGAGTCTGGTCGCGAACTACCAAAACATCCGGGCGACGAACATTCCCAACTCGCTGCAGCCGGCATTTGTCTTCAATCCGATCCCGGCAGGCATGAAGCTCCCAACGGCACGCCTGCCATTGAAAAGAACCCCGATACCTAAGGTTGTCCTTCCGAAATCCGAAGAGGAACTGGCGTTCCTGCCGGTTACTCACCTTTCCAGGCTCATCGAAACGCGCCAGATTACCTCGACGCAGCTGACCAAGCTTTACCTCGAGCGTTTGAAGAAATACGACCCGGTGCTTCATTGCGTCGTAACCCTGACTGAGGAACTTGCGCTCAAACAGGCGGCCCAGGCAGACAAGGAAATCGCCGCCAGGAAATACCGGGGTCCTCTCCACGGTATCCCATGGGGTGCAAAAGACTTGCTTGCAGTTAAGGGCTACAAGACAACCTATGGTGCATCTCCTTATAAAGACCAAGTCCTGGATGTGGATGCGACGGTTTACACCCGTTTAACCGAGGCCGGCGCGGTTCTTTTGGGAAAGCTTACCCTGGGAGCACTGGCGCAAGGCGACCAGTGGTTTGGAGGACAAACCAAGAGCCCCTGGGATCCGACGAATCCCAAAACCGGCTCGAGCGGTTCCTCTGCCGGCCCCTCTGCGGCCACGGCAGCAGGGCTCATCGGTTTCGGAATCGGCACGGAGACGCGCGGTTCGATCATTTCGCCGTCAAGCCGATGCGGCGTTACGGGATTGCGCCCCACCTTTGGGAGAGTTAGCCGTTTCGGTGCCATGGCCCTGAGTTGGACGATGGATAAGATCGGGCCGATCTGCCGGTGTGCGGAGGATTGCGCCCTCGTTTTAAGTGTCATCCATGGCCCCGATGGTAAAGACAACAGTGTGATCGATGTTCCCTTCAACTGGGACGCCGGTATGGACGTAAAGAAACTGCGTGTCGCTTACCTCAAGAACACCTTTGAGTCGCAGATTACGGAAGATCCTGCCAACCCGCAGCGGACCGTGATCGCCAAGGAGCGCAGGAAGCTCACCGATGACGCGCTGGCCGTGTTCCGATCCCTGAGAATCCAACTAAAGCCGATCGAGTTGCCACAGCTGCCCGACAACGACCTCGGTTTCATCCTATCGGTGGAATCCGCCGCCGCGTTCGATGACATTACCCGCAACAACCAGGTCGAATCTATGGTGAAGCCGCCCGAGTCGAGCAGTTGGCCGGCAACCTTCCGTCTGCACCGGTTTGTGCCTGCCGTGGAATATATCCAGGCAAACAGGGTGCGTTACAAGATGATGGAGGACTTTAATAAGGTGTTTGCCGATATCGACCTTTTCCTCGGCAATAGCCTGGGAGTAACGAATCTGACCGGGCACCCGGAAATCAGCCTTCCCCTCGGCTTCAACTCCCAGGGTCAGCCTGTGGCTCTCCCTATTACGGGGAAGCTCTTTGGCGAGCAGGAAATACTGCTGATGGCCCACGCCTTCCAGAGCAAGACTGATCACCACCTGAAACACCCGAAGCTCTGAGGCGAATGGGGGGCGATAACACAGAATTTCAGGCTAGGAGCCCGTCCGAGAATTAGGAGGGGCCGCGTTCCGAGCGCCGCCGGAACCCGAAGGGCGCATGGGGGTTGCGGGGCGATCTCCGCATTGCTCGTCGTCAACGATGTGTACCGACATCGCCTCCTCCACGCGCCTTGAGCTCGCCCCGCAAGCCCCAAGCGCGCGACCCCACCTAATTCTCGGACGGGCTC
>JBGQNR010000303.1:0-5988 GCA_041501225.1 Acidobacteriota bacterium | reverse complement strand
GCCCTTGCCGCCGATATTCCTTCGGACCGCAGCGCTCAGATCATTGATGCCAAGAACAAGCTGGTGACGCCAGGCCTGGTTGATATGCATGCCCATGTCTATCCGCAGGGCTCGGCGATCGGCCTGCCGGCTGATGAGATCGCACCTTTCACCGCCACGACGACATTTGTGAGTGCCGGGGATGCCGGTGCTAACAATTTTTCGGCTCTCAAGCATTTCATCATGGCCCAATCACGTTCCCGGATCTTCGGCTTTCTACATATCTCCACGATTGGTCTCGCAGGATATCCTGTGGGTGAGTGCCTGAACATCGACTATGCACACGTCGATCTGGCGGCCAAAACTATGGCAGAGAACCAGGACGTGCTCCTGGGAATCAAAGTGCGCGAGAGCAAAAGCATCGTCGGTTCCAATGGCCTGGAACCGATGAAGCGGGCGATCAAAGCCGCTGAACGCTCGGGCACGACGGCCCGGATCATGGTTCATATCGGAGATGTGCCGGCTACCCTGCGCGAATTGCTCGATTTGCTGCGACCCGGTGACATCGTCAGCCATGTTTTCAGCGGCCGGGGCAACAATATCGTTCAGAACGGCAAGGTCATCCCCCAGGCATTTGCCGCCCAAAAGCGCGGAGTGATCATGGATGTTGCCCATGGTGGGGGAAGCTTCGACTACACCATAGCCGAGCCGGCCATCCAGCAGGGACTTCTTCCCGACTGCATTTCCAGCGACATTCACGGCTACAGCGTCAACACTCCGGGAAAGCCTTTCATGCCGTGGATCATGAGCAAGTTCTGGAACATGGGCTTCACCCTCGAGCAGGTGGTGGCTTTGGCAACAGTGAAACCGGCCAAAATCATAGGGAAGCTGGAGAAACTGGGGACGCTGCAGATAGGTGCACCTGCAGATGTGTCCATATTCGACATCGTGGAGGGACCGGTACAATTCGCAGATACCGGAAATAATGTGCGGGAGGGCAAGCGGTACCTGAAGCCGGTTCAGACAATTCGCGCAGGCAGGCCCTTCGGCGGGCCGTACCCTTCCCCCTTTATCTACCCATGATAAAGATCTAGGAACCAAACGATGCCTGACAAGTCCGACCACAGATACTCAGGATCCAGGCTCTGTTGCCCGTGAATAATCCTTTCCCGGCCGCGCCGGTAATGTCGTTCAGCAGCTTGAAGAAACCGCGTTTGCGTGCAGAACTGATTCCCCAGTTCACCGGCACGCTCTGGTAACCTTCGTCAAAGCCCTCGTCTTTCATCCTGTAATCGAAAAACCCCCACGACGCATATTCGCTTATCGCTGCCATGAAATTGTTTTTCGGCTTGTCGAAATCGAAGTGGTCGTCTTCGTTGAAAAGGATCGGCATGGGTCGGTAACCCGGTACTTGCCGCGTTTTCCGTACCATCTCGGAGATCTTGTCCGGATCGGAAACGCCGTTGCCGTGAATCAGCAGAAAATCGGAAGCGCGCACGACGTTCTCTTTCGGAATCGTTCCACCGCCATACGACGTGCCCACCAGCAGTCGCCGCCCATCTCTTGTGGCTTTCTTCACGCGCTCGATGAGTTCGTGAACGCGCTCCGGCTTCAAGACCGCGTGATCGTATCTCACGTTGCACTCGTTGTTGATCTCGATGAGAACGTTCCGATAGCCGCGCTGGAGAACCCATCTCGTCGCGCTGTCTGTCGCGCGGATGACCGCGTCTTCATCGCGCAACCGCTCGTCCTGTCCGAAATAGAAGTAGCCCAGAATCACTGCCATCCCGAGTTCATCCGCGCGGCTGATAATCCGCTCAAGGCGGCGCATGTAATCGGTGCGCAATGAGCCATTCGATTCAATGGCGGAGTTGTGCCACGGTTGTTGCTGGGAGTAGCCCTGTGGTGAACCGCCTTGAAGGTTGATCGTGAACGCGAGCAGCCCGTGCCTTCGCCATTCCGACATGGCCGCAATGAACTCCCGCGTGTTCCGTTCCGGATCCCATCGGCCTGTGTCCGGGTAAGCCCAAAGCGAAGCGGTGTTGCTGTTTTGATCATCGAAGATGCCTTGAACCATCCGCGAGTTCAGCAGCAAACCCTGAATCTTATGGCCGTTCCACGTCCGTCCGGCATACGTCGGCTTGCCGTTGACCTGGAACTCGTCCCCGCCGATGGAGATGACTGTTTTCCGCTCGGCAGCGCTTAGAAGGATGCATGTGCTGGCGAGGACGAGGAGAATCGTTTTCAAGTGCATATGCAGACTCCTTATCCGGACGGGCAGAGCACCAGTTCCCGCACAATGACCGGGCAGCGTCCCCGGTTTTTTCTCGGCCATCATATTAATGCTTCGGCATGATTGCCTTGAATTCCCCCGACGCGTGCAGCACGCACATCATGTACAACAGCCCGTCGTAGTACCGGAAGACGTTGCTTGAAGGCACATTGAGCTTCCACAACTCCTCGGCAAACTTCTTGCCGCGCTCCTTGTCGGTGGCGCACAGGGATGCCCAACCGGTCGTGGCGACCAGCCCCGGCGAATGCCGGCGGCGCAGCGACTGGCCGTCGAGCGACCAGTTGTCGTCGTACGTATCAATGCCCATGGATTCAAAAAACTTCTGCAGCCGGTCCGTCAACTCCTGCTGCCGAGGATCTTTGGCGAACCACGACCAGTCCACCGCCCAGTTCATCGCGCAGCGCCAGGCGTCCTCTCGGAACTGTCCTCCCATTCGCTGCGGTGTGCCGTCGAAATTTGCCATGTTCGGGATCAAACCGGTCTGCGGATTGGAGGCTTTGACAAACAAATCCCGCGAGGCCTGCGCCGCCTTGAGCCAGAAGTCCCTGTCCCCGGCAGGTCCCCAGCGGGCCCACAACTCATAGAAGGCCGGCAGGTGGTACGACGGATCGGTGTAGGCGTTACGCTCGTCAGGCGAAAAGAGGATCATGTTGTACTGGTCGTTGACCTCCTTGCCAATGGTTGTGGAGCGAGGTCCGCGGCCAAAGTTCGCTCCGCCTCCGGCAGCCGGTGCCGACGCGGGGTTCGAGGCGGCGGGCATGGTGACGATGATCGTGCCCATCTCGTACGGATCCGCTGGGATGCGCGGCGACGGAATCTTGCGGCCGGCGGAGGACGTGGTCCCGGTGATGGCTTCGCGGTGCACCATGTTGTGGAGAAGCCTGTCGGCCTGCGCTTTGTAGTCATAGATGCCCTTGCCGTTGCCCCAACGGTTGGCGGCAAACAGGAGTGCCATCGCGTAGTATTCCTCGCCGTCGGGGGCCGGCAGTTCGCTGATCGCCGTGCCGTCGTAATTCATTTGCCACGAGAAGTAGCCGTAGCAGGGGTGCTTGGGATCGTCGTGGTACATGTAGGTCATGGACCAGTTCCACAGCGCATCGAATTCCTGTTTCTTATTGAGCTGAACGGTGATCATCATGCTGTAGGACATGCCCTCGGAGCGGACATCGGTATGCTGAACATCGGGGATATACGCCAGCGGGCCGTCGGCATTCTTGCCCGCGGGTATGTAAATGGCCTGGGTTTGCAGGTCGCCGTGGAAGAGCTGGTTGTAGGCCTTTTCGACTTTGGCCTTGATTTCCCGCGGGGTGTGGCCTATTTCGGCAAAGAGATTGCGGTACTTGCCTGTTGCAAAGGCACCCTTCCCGTCATTGAGCGCCGGCACGGACTGGGAGGCAGGTGCCGCAACCTGCCCCGACACCTTCCCCGCCAGAAGCGCCAAGATCGCCGCCGTCACCGCCCGCATCAACATCGACCGCATCGCAATTTGCATCTCCAGTCCCTTCAGAAAACCAAACGGCATCGCTGCGTACCCGACCGCGTCCCCATGCTGACCTGGATGCCACGCTCTAAAAATGGCAGGTATATGCTCGTTCGGCGGATAAGCCGAGTAATCTGCATCCCGCTTTAGAAATCGGCGTTTGCGGGTTCCGATAACTTCGCGTTTTGCGGGCAACCATCCAAGGCTCAAGCCTATTCTGGTATCACCTGCAATAATCACGCCGCGTACGTCCGCCTTTTTCTGGAACCGGCTTACTACTTGTCAAACACCATCTTCTGCTCGCCCTCACCCATGGCGCTCTTGAACATGCGGGTGATGGTCAGCATCTTGCCGTCCGCGGAGAGGACCCACTTCTCGGACATGGTGAATTCGTTGTCGCCGAATTGTCCCTTGGTTTCGATCATCAGCGTGTCGCCATCCCATTTCACGATGCTCTTCGTGAGGCTGCCGCCGAAGCCCTGATTGGTGCACTCCTTGCCATCGGTGGTATAGCTGGCCTGCATGTCGAAATCGCCCCTGTCGCTCGATTGTTTCATAGCAACTGTCAGCTTGGGATCCACATGGGTGATTTTCTGGGTCATTGAATTCGGCGCAGGCATCTGGCCGAAGCTGCTCTGGGAAACGTTGAGCTTCCAGTCGCCGCTGAAGTCCGTTTTTGCGAGGGCCGGCATCCCCGCCAGCGCCAGAACCGCGAGAATCGCAATTAGCTTTCTGGTAGACATGTTCCGCAACTCCTTCTCTTCGAATTGGTCAAGGACTTTTGGTCTCGATATGGGAGCTGGAGTACGCGACTGCGCATCCGATCCCGAGGCAGTATAACATGTCTCTCCCTCCGGTCGTTCAGCGGTTCTCGGCGCTTTTTTGCTTGAGAAACCCTGCCGTTGTGGAAGTGGACGCGCGTTCCTGGACTTCTCCACAGGCGGATCGCTGGGTGACTGGCTGGTGCACTGCCTCGGTCCGGCACACCTGACGCTTCAGCTCGACAAGGCCTCTCCGATCAGCGTGGAATGCGTGAAAGTGGAAGGAACGAGCCAGTGGATTTGGCCGTTGCGCTCCCACATCATCTTCGAATTCCCCGCTCGCCGGCGTCGTGATCTCAGGCAGGTGCGATCAGTGCTCGACCTCGCAGCGACTTTCCATTCGCCACTCCCGGCCGAGGGTGTGAACCGTTCCCGTCAAGTTGACGGTTGCGCGGAGGCGGATGTCTGCGCTGGAGGTTCCCACCTGCAGTTCGAACGCACCGGGTTCCACGATGCGCCGCCCCTCCATGCTCGTGAAGCACAGCATGTCCGTAGGCACCGTGAATGTGACCCGGGCCGACTGGCCCGCCGGCAGCACGACCCGGCCGAAGGCCTTGAGCTCCTTCACCGGTCGAACTACGGAAGCGAGCAGGTCACGCACGTAGAGTTGTGGCACGGCTAACCCGGCGCGGGGTCCCATGTTCCGGACGGTGAACCGCAGCACGATCTCACCGAAGCGTGCGTCCACCTCATTCGCGTCCAGGTCCAGGTCGGCGAAGTCAAACTGCGTATACGCGAGTCCGTGCCCGAACGGATAACGGCTGCCGAAGTGCAGTGCGATAGGCGTGCCCGCACTTTTCATTTTGTGGTTGTAGTAGTATGGGGCGGCGCCGACGTTCTTCGGGATCGAAACGGTGAGCCGGCCAGACGGCTCGACCTTTCCAGTCAATACTTCGACGAGAGCGGTGCCGCCCTCCTGGCCGCCTGCAAAGGCCATCACAAACGCCGCGACCCTGTCCTCCAGCCCTCCCAGATTGTACGGTCGGCCGCTTGTCAACACCACAACGACCGGCTTCCCGGTTGCGACCACCGCCTCTAGCAGCTGCTGCTGGACGCCCGGCAGGTCGAGCGAATCCGCGTCTGATCCCTCGCCGACCGTCCCGGTATTGAAAAGACCCGATAGATCCCCGACACACACCACGGCGATGTCCGCTGCCTTGGCGCACTCCACTGCGGGTGGGATGAGATCCACCCGTCGGGACAGCTGCGAGGTTTGCATGAGCGTGGTGCTCTTTTCAACGTCGCCTGGGAAAACAGGCGCGCCGTATTTGCGCTCTTCTATGATGTAGCAGCCTTTGGCGTAGCTAATCCTTTCGGCACCGAAAGCCTTCTCCAGCGCGGCCTTGGGGGTCACAACCTGGCCGGCGGACTCGCCTGCCTCGGACAGGATCAGGTGGACCGGAAAGCTATATCCG
>JBGQNR010000302.1:0-6158 GCA_041501225.1 Acidobacteriota bacterium | reverse complement strand
TCAAAGAGCCCGATAGAGTGAGTCCCTCAGAATAGGAATTTTCAATCAAGCCTTCCGGCGCACATCCTGAATTTTCCCGATCAGCGTCTTGCACATGCATTCTAATCCCAATCCGGCAAGGCTGTCCCGAAAATCGCCCCGTTCACTTTGCTCCGCGCGGGCTTCGACATGCGGGCGGGCTCGATTCAATCCTGCATTTTTTTGCAGCTATGGATTCTCATGCGTGTGAATGCCCATGAGAAACTGCCTCAAAGATGAATAGGCTGCCTTTTCGCGATGGGGCTCCTGGACAACCCTCCTGTCATTAATAAATCAATGATTGATACTGAGATCACAGCTCAAGTAGAATCGATGGGGCCGCACAACAAACTGTCGCAGGGGGCATGAAATAGATCATCTGAGGATCTAGTCAATGCTTCATCCATTTGAGCGCATAGCCAACCGATTGCCGACGCCCTGAACGCGACTTCTAAATCCGTTCGCTGCGTCGAGGATTGAGCTTTTGATTCTAAGGACGGCGTCATGAGCGCAAAGGCAGGAAGTTCCTTTTTCATCAAGGCTGGTTTTCCTATTGTTTTCTGCATGCTGATTCATGCGTACGGGCAGGAATCATCCACCATGGGTGTCAACGCAATCAAACCCCTGTCGCTGGCGATGTTGGCCAAAATGGTGTTGCCGGGAACAAAGGATCTTCAGCTCATCATCGAACTTAGTCAACTCTCGGTAGTGGAGTCGTTGAGTTTGTCCCGGGCAGGGGGATACGTGCCGTTGGTCGCTCGACCGGGCACACCGATCCGATTGGATCCCTCATCTGCCAGAGTTTCCTTGGCTCGCAATCAGATTGCAGCCGATCAGCGTCGGGTGCTGCAGCGGCTGCAGGCGCTCAGGGGTGTCGTGATCCAGAGTGCAACAGACATCGTCATTAATACCATCATTGCGCGCGTCCCTTCGGATCAGTACGACGCAGTCTGCAACCTGCCTGGCGTCAAAAACGTTTATTTTTCCCGCCCCCGCAGAATGACGTTAAATGGCGCCGCCAATATGCATAACGCTCAAGGAATGTGGGCAGTTGCGGGCGGAAGCGCCAACGCCGGAGCAGGAGTCAAAATCGGCATTATCGATAGCGGAATTGACATCACCAATCCGATGTTCATCGATAGCTCGCTCACACTCCCGGCAGGTTATCCAAAAGGAGAAACAGACCTGACCAACAACAAGGTAATTGTAGCCCGTAACTTTTTGAGCATGCTGCCAAACTACCAGCCAGTCCGCACCGCCGTCGATGAGGCTGGCCATGGAACATTTGTAGCCGGCTGCGCAGCGGGTAAAAATACCGTCGCGCCACTCGCATCCATCTCAGGCATGGCGCCGGGTGCCTTTCTCGGCAATTACAAGGTATTCGGCACTCCGGGAATTAACGATTACACAACCAGCGCAACCGTTATGACCGCAATCGACGCCGCCGTGGCCGACGGCATGGATGTGATCAACCTGAGCCTGGGATCGTTGGATTACCAGCCGGCAGCGGAGGACCCTGAGATCACAGCCATCGCTCGAGCCACATCCGCCGGTGTCGTGGTAGTGATCTCGGCAGGAAATGATGGCGCTGATCCGTACACCATCAACAATCCCGCGAACGCCCCAGATGCGATCACCGTCGGTGGCGTCACCAATCAGCATGTTTTTACTTCGATGATGCACGTCATGGGGTCTGCGTCCCCCAATCTCAAGAATATCCCATACATCCCGGGCAGTGGCCTGGTCTACAACAAGTTCTCCGGCTACGAACTTGTTGATGTGGGTAGCCTGGACGGTACCGGGCAGGCATGTTCTCCGCATGCGCCTCTGGGCCGCTTGGCCGGGAAGATCGCATTGATCGCTCGTGGCGGTTGCTCCTTCTACGCCAAGATCAAAAACGTCATGAATGTAAGCCCGCGAGCGATGGTTTTTTATGACACCGTTACTGGCTCCGATGCCTTCCTCATGGATGGATTCGGACTTTGGGCGACTCCTGTGGTTTCGATTTCCAACGCCGACGGTTTGGCTTTGAAAAGCATCTCCGCGGGTTGGCCGGGGGGGGTGAAAATTGCGGTTGATGAAAGTTGGGCATTATCCTCGAAGGCGTCCTGGAAACTCGTTCTTTCCGATTGGAGTTCCGCGGGCCCGAGTATCGAGTTCGGTCTGAAACCGGATCTTGTGGCTGTGGGCGAGAACATCTATTGCGCGACAAAGAGCAGCAAATCAGCGGATTCGTCGTCAAATACGCCGGAGTATACTGTCAGCAGCGGAACCAGTTTTGCGGCGCCCATGGTCGCCGGCGCTGCGGCGGTGCTCCTACAACTCCATCCTGAATTCACACCCCAGGCCGTCAAGTCGGCGCTGACCACAACTGCCAGCCGCGGATTAACTCTGGCAGACGGAACTCCGGCGAATATTCTGCAGATCGGGAACGGACTCCTGGACATGAAGAATGCAGCTGCAGCGAGCGCCATTTTCTCACCTGCCAGCCTCAGCTTTGGACTCCATGAATATTCTCCCAGTATGTCGCTGGAACAATCAATCACGATCACCAATGTTTCGGCCACGAGCGACCAGTTTACCCTGACAGTTGAGCCGCTGGTTGCGGGGCCGGATTTTCTCTTGAGCACGGCTGTTACGGAGGCGATTCCACCCGGTGGCGGCACAACGATTAAAATCTCCCTGAAAACCAGCCGGCCGTTGACGGGAAGCTTCCAGGGTTACGTTGCCGCGAGGAGTGAAAGCTCGTCTTCTGTCTATCGCATTCCTTACTGGGCCGGCATTTACATGCTGGACGCATCTCGAATACTTAAAGTTGCGAAAACGGCGAATGGAGCGGGGGGTGCGTTTAACACCTTGCAGGAAGTGCTCGCACAGGCACAACCGGGCAATATCGTCGAAATTGGCGATTCGGCCAGTTACTCGACAGGCTTGACGCTTGCCGCCAATCGGGAGGGACTGTTGTTGCACAACATCACCATCCGCGCCGCGGCCGGGCAGACTCCGATCCTCACCGTGGGAGCGGAAAAAGCGGACTATCTGGGAATCACTATTCTAGGTCTGCGGAATGTGCTTCTTCAGGGCCTGATAATATCCGGAGACGGCACTGGCCTCTGGACTCTGCAGCCCTCTCAGTCTCTTCCCACCTCGGTTACCCTGGATCACTGCACGCTTATAGGGGACATCCCGGCCTCTGATTCCTTTTCCGGCGTCGTCGTGGAAGGGGGGGCGACCCTGAACCTGACCGGGTCGACGATCTCCAAATTCCTCGGGTCCGGAATAAAAGCTCTCGATGGCGCGCAGGTCAACCTTAACAGGTCAACATTGGATGGGAATGGGGACAGCGGCTTCAATGCCTCAAACGCAAACATACAGATTCTCAATTCGACATTATCGAACAATAGCAAGGCCGGGGCCACACTCAAGGCCTGCAGGGGAACTATCGATGGGAGTGCGTTCGTCAAAAATATCGGGACAGATGGTGATGGCGTTGATATCTACTCTGGACAAGTTGACGTAACCAACAACGTTTTCGACTCGAACGCCTACACAGGAATCGGGATTTTTCAGTACGCAGCAGCCCGGATCGCAGGGAATACTATCCGTTCAAATCTGAAATTCGGAGTAAGAGCTGATTTAGCCGATGTGCGGTTTGAAGAAAATCAAATTCTGGATACGAAATTAATGATAAACATCACCGGTTCCAGCACCGGACGCATTATCAACAATCTCGCTTACAGCCAGATCCCATTGTCGTCGGGCAGATCCTGCTACCTTAAAGCGCCGGCATACGTCGAAAAGATCTGTGACCCTCCCAATGTAAATATAGACAATCCTAGTGCAATTGCGATATCCAACAACACAATGATAAACATGGGATCAACCAACTCCCCCACCGGCGGGCTCGAATTAGCCATATCAAACACGATTTGGAGTTCTAATAACGGGCCGTGTGTCGATCCAGCCCGCAATAACTTTGACATTCGGCCCCTCGATTTCCCACTCAACGTGGATACCGGCCAGACCAATGGACCCGATCTGCCATTCCTCGATTACAAAAAACACCTGCGCGTGGCCTCACCCGGCCTCAGGGCCGGCGAAGGCAAGGTGGATAAGGGGGCCGTGGAGATGGGATCCACCTATCCGCTGGTATTCCCGTTGCTGATGAATGGCTATCAATCCATGCTGGGGGACAATTTCACAACCGGGCTCGCAATTGTAAACGCGGGGACAGTCGCCGCAAACGCACGCTTCGCATCGTACAACGCAAACGGTGAGTTTCAGGGTCCAGGCAGCATCACCGCCCTACAGGCAGGGGCTCAAGTGCCGGTTCTGGGATCTCAGCTATTTAATTTTGACCCAGGCATGTCTCAACTCGGCGCCGTGCTGGCCGACTCAGATCAGAAGCTGACCGGCTTCTTCCTGGTTTTCGACAGCGCTTTTGCTCGCTTTGCGGACGGTGTGCCCGTCTCCTCAGAGACGGGAACAGATATGGTCATGATGCAGCACGTGTCAGGCGCAGACATAAAAACCACATATTTCCTGTTCAATCCGGGAGTCAATCCCGCCAACGTGAACGCAACGTTGTATGCTCCTTCCGGCGAAGCTTCCGGCGCGGTTAAAACCAGTATTATTCCTCCCAAAGGGCAGTTCGTCTTTTCTTTTGAAAACTCCATTCCATCCGGGTACGTGCGCGTGCGCTCCGACCGTCCAATTTCAGGGCTGGAACTAACGGGCGATTCGGAAGAGTTGTCGGCTCTCAGCGCTGCGCTTCCGGGCTTCGATGGCCGACTCTACTTTCCGCATTTTGCTGTGAACCAAGGCTATTCCACAAATATTGGCATCGTAAATCCGGCAACAGGATTGGCAAAGCTCGTTCTTACGGCTTTTGACAACAGCGGAAATATCCTGGGAACTCCAGTCCATTATGACCTCTACGGCCACGCTCAACTGCTCCAATCCGTATCGAGTCTTTTTGGATTGGACAAGGACTCCCTCAAAACCGGTTATGTGGTCGTTGAGAGCAATCTCGGCGGGTTGGTGGGATTCACGGGCTTTCGCTATGACGACGGACATGTCCGATCGGCCGCCACCGTTCCTGCTACTTCCATTCCCAGGCAGCAACTCCTTTTTTCCCACATTGCGCATCAGGTGCCCGCCGGGGCCGGAGGCAACTACCTGACCGGCATTGCGCTGATGAACCCATACGGGGTCACTGTTCCCTACACGATTAGAGTGTTTGACGGCAGCGGGCTCATGGTTGCAGAAAAAACCGACACGATCGGGAAAAATGAAAAAATCGCGAAGTTCTTGAGTCATGCCATACCCGGAGCAGGTTTCTTCACGCAGCCGTTGGCCATGGGAAGAGGGCACATCGAGGTAACATCGGATCTCGGGCTTCTGGGCTTCGAGTTGTTCTTCACCGAAGACATGTCGCAGTTAGCCAGCGTCCCGGCCCAGACGATAAAATGACCTACAAATTACCAATGTCATCCCGCACCTTAGCCGTCAAGCCGGCTGGTCCAGTGATTGTGCTGAGCAAAGCTCACGACTTCTCAGAGCGAAGATATGGGGCGAAGAATCGGGCTTAGATTTGCACAGAATGCAGAATTAGAGCGATCTTCTGATCCAGCAGCAAACTGCAGTCGTCAGTTCCCTTCCCGCTTCTTGCGGGGCGGATTGGCTGGAGGCTTCGGGGCCGG
This sequence comes from Acidobacteriota bacterium, assembly GCA_041501225.1. Taxonomy (GTDB): domain Bacteria; phylum Acidobacteriota; class UBA6911; order UBA6911; family UBA6911; genus JAFNAG01. Next base: position 438 of record JBGQNR010000302.1, on the reverse strand, counting down.
CTGCGCCAGGCCTTTGGTGGCGGGATTCTCTGCCTGACGCCGGAGCCGGGCGCGTTCCTCGGGGGAGAGAGTTCTCCAACGGCGGAAGTTCTCCAGGAAGCGCGCGCGCTCGGCAGGGCTCATTTGGAGGAAGCGGCGATAGTTATTTCTCATCTCCTGCTGTTTCTGCGGAGGTAGCGACCTCCAGACCCGGTAGTTTTGTTCCAGGCTCTTGCGCTCTACCGGTGTGAGCTTCTGGTAGGCGCCAAAATTGTCCAGGATCAGTTTCCTTTCCTGCGGGCTCATTTTCTGAAATTGCCGCAGCTGCTCCGCGATCTCCTTCTGCTGTTGCTGCGTCAGATTCATACAGGCACGGTACCGCTCTCGCAGCGCTTCCTTCTGCGCCGGGGTCAATCGGTTCCACTCTTCCTCCGGGCTTGGAGGCGGTTGTTTTGCCAC
>JBGQNR010000301.1:0-6312 GCA_041501225.1 Acidobacteriota bacterium | reverse complement strand
TCCAACCGGCTTTCGGGGATCAACTCCCAGCTGATTCCTGAAGCATTGTGTGTCCGCACGGAAATTCCGGCTCAAATCAGGTGGCAGACAGTTAGATAGTTCATGCTTATCCGGTTGTTTCAGCACACCACTATATATTGTGGTTCGGAGCCTTCGCCCCGAATATCGTTGCATATCCTCGGGGCGTACAGGCACGCATCTTGGGCACCTGTAAGCTTTGGGGCCACTGGCAAAGGGCTAGGCACCTCCAGTCGCAACCTGAAGCCAAAAGCGACGCAGACTTGTCGGGAAGCGCACGCGAACCGCGCGCCAATTACTATTACTTGTGGTTAGCTGAAACAACCGGATAAGCATGAGTTATCAAGCGTCGCGCCCAATGTTAAAGGCGCTATGGCAACACACGCCGTTACAGTCGTTTACGGCTCAGCTGACTTTTTTCACCAAGCGGGTGCAGTTTATCCAGGCCGGCGGGCTCAAAAAGGCCCGCGAAAAGGAGAAATCCAGGCTGGAAGAAGAGAAACAGCATCTCAAGGAAGAAAGGCGCAACCTGGCTCGAATCGCACGACTGGCCGGAGACAGCACCAGCTAACCCCCGCCCGCATCATGGAATCTATACACTTTGGGGGTGAGACCCGAGGGCCGGCCTGGTCATTCAGATCTGAGGGCATCGAGGAGGGGCGAATGGAATGCAGCGATCACAGCTAGGATGGACGAAGCCAGCCCGACAATCAGGACCGAACCCAGGATTGCTCCTACCATCGCGATGGGAAAAGTGACCCCCCTGGCGTGAAGCGCAGGCAATATCGCAAGAAGCGCGGAGATTGTGCCGCAGGCAAGACCACAGACCATCAGCACAACATTTTCAGCCACAATAATCACCGATAGAATTTGCTTGCGATACCCGACTGCGCGCAACAGCGCCAGTTCCCGCCGACGTTCGAGCACATTACGCAACAGCACTGTGGCCAGACCTGCCGTTCCCAAAATCAATCCCAAGGCCCCCAGCGATTGGAAGGTGGAAAGATAAGTGTTTTCGACCGACTGATAAGCGGCGAGACGTTCGCGCGAGGACTCCACTTTGAATCCCCAATCCGCCGTGCGCTCCATGAGCGGCTGAACCAAGGCTGCTGCGCTATGCGCCGGCGCATTCAGCAGGAAGAAACGGTAGCCTTCCTGTTCCGGAAAGGCGCGCAGGAAGTTGGCTTCGGAAATCACCAACTCGCCTTGCAGGATGCTGTTCCGCAGGGCTGCCACCAACCGCAGGCGAACCGGTGCACCATTGTTTCCCCGCACCGTGATCTCCTGCCCCATCGAAAGATGAAGGATATATTGAATCGTGTTGGCATCTCCGATCGCAGGAATGGCCCCGTCCTGAAATCCGGATTCGAGCAGCAGCCACGGATTCTCTCTCTGCTCCAGCGTTGAGGCCAATGAACCCTGAAACGAGAAGCGTGCTTCCGCAACAAACGTATGCGATGCACCAAGAATCTTCGGTTCCTGAGGCGCATATAGATTCAGGCAGCTGGCGTCATCACCCGGACGTTCGCGAAATGGCACAAAGCTGACTTGCGCGAGTTCAGGGATTTCAGCCGCCGGAATTCCCAAAGCTTCGCGTCCTGCGGCGCTGTTGGGATCAACCACGATGGGAAGGGCGCTGTGCGCCATCAGAGGGAATCCTCCGGTCCCGGATTTAGGTTCCAGGGATATGCTTTTCGGATCCAGGCGGAAGGCTTCCACAGAAACCACGATAAAAGTAGCCGCGGCGATCAAAGCCACGCACAGCAGACTGCGTCCGGGCCTGTACATCGCATTTCTCATCCCAAGACGGAAGAAGGATCGCCAGCCACTCCCCGATATGGTCCCCGGCTGATCGCGACGCAGGTACAGCGCTGTTACGCTCAAGCCCGATATCAGCAGCAGGAAGCCTGCTCCGAAAAATCCTGCCACATCGGGGATTTTCCGGAACGTCGCGCCGAAAAGCAGAAGCACCGCAGCCCCAAAGGTGATCCCTGCCACGACGCCCAGGGCGCGGGCGCTCCGGCTCCGCACGGAGCTGGACTCGAGAACGCCTGCAAGCAGGCTGCGCACTGAGTTGCGCCGCAAGCCGCGGAGCGTCCATGCAATGACTCCTAGAGAAACCAGTATGCCGGCGCCCGCGCCCAGGCCGAAATCCGCCCACGCCAGGTGCAACTGAAGGCGGCGTGTGCCGATGGCTTCGACCCACCACGTGCGCAAGCCGAAGACCATCAGCGCTCCATATCCGATGGCTCCAAGCACCCCAAGTAAGCTTCCGGCTACCGAGAGGATCGCCCCTTCAAGCAGGAAAATGCGCCGCACGATTTTAGTGGGAAAGCCCGCGGCCTGTAGGGTTCCGATTTCGCGCACGCGCTGCTCGACACCCAACCTGAAGAACAAGGCGGCAAGGAGCATGGCGGCTGCGATCAGAAAGAAACTGAAGTAGATGAAATACTCGCCAAAATCTGTAGATCCTTGAGAAGCATCCAGCCCGCGTTTCTTCACGGGATTGATCACGAAGCCGGCCGACTCCGGATTAAGCCGGTTGCGCAGCCCCCTCCCAAGCTTGGCTCGCGCGGACTCGAGATCCTCACCAGCCGGCAGCTTCATGCGCACGGAGGAGAGTTTTCCAAATCGGCTTTGCCAGAGTTCCTGTCCCTTTGCCAGCGTGATGAAGGCCTTCGGTGTGGCCCGATACTGATTCCAGTATTCCTCATCCTTCGTGCGGATGCGGCGGAGATCGAGCGGGAACGGCGGGTCCCACGCTCGAATGCTTCTGGCCTCTGTGATGCCCGGAAACTCAGGGGCAAGCGCAGCGTCGACATCGCCACCTATAGCCACGGCACCCGCGAAATTGAACGCAGCCGTCCGGGTTACGAGTCGCCCATCATCCTGCCAGAAATAATAATCAACCTCCACCGGCTCCCCGGGAGTGATGCCGAGATCGCGCCAGGCCCATTCGTTCAGCCAGATGGACCGGTTCGGTTCCACCGACGATACTTGTGAAGGCAATCCTTCCGCCCGGCGGATCGAAAGCATCGCACCCTGCCCGAGATCGGCCGCCGTGATGACCGAATAGGGAATCTCGCGCCCGCCGGCCCGGATCGAATTGGCCAGGTAAGTAAAAACACCGGAGGCCTTCATACCCGCCTCAGCCGCGGCTTCGAAAGCGGCACGGGCGACAGGCTCCTCTAGCAAGATACGGGTACTCTCGACCGCGATCCCGGCCTGCGACGGCAGCGGCCGCAACTTGATCCCTATATCTTGAAGCGTGAAATTTTCCTGGAGAAATTTGCGGATCTGTTCGAGATTGGCCGCCTGTGATGGGGAGGCAAGCAGGATGGCATTTGCGCTCGCCGGTTGGGCCAGATCCCGCTGCAATCGTTGCAGCGGCACAAACATGGAATATACGGTTCCCTGGCTGGGTTGCAGGGAGAACTCGCCGAGTTGCCCTGCAGGCAGAATCTCGCTGCAGGTCAGCCGTATGGTTCTGCCCGTATTTTCGCGGCGCCCGAAAACCGTCTCTTTTGGTATTCCCTGTTGCGTTTCAATTCGCAGCAACAGCCCATCGCCACTGTGCACGCCGAGATTTTGAGCCAGCGCCTCTCCCACCATGGCCGCGCGGCCTTCTGGAGCTTTCCGATCTGCCGCCCGCTGAAAATTCCAAAATCGCTGATCGATGCCGTAGATATTGACGTTGTACGCGCGAGCACCCGTACCCTCGTGGATCACTACACCCTCGATATAAATGATGGGACAGCTTTGCAGGAAGTCATTATTCGAAGCCGCCGATACGAGCTCGCCGGCAAGGTCTTCGCGGAAAAAATGGTTGGCCGACACCACGTACTCGGTGGCGCCGATTCTTTGAAATAGGAGATTGCGCAGGCTGTCTCGAACGGATTGCCCAACCAGGAGAGCGCCCGAAAGCACCGCGACAGCGGTCGCAAAGCCGGCGATGACCGCGAGGTTCGTGCGCCAGTAATAGACCAGGCTCCGGAGTATCAGCCGGCTCACCCTCATCTTCATCTCCACTCTCGTCAGATCGGGCGCAGGCAGGCATCGGTGAGCCGATATTTCAGGCCAAACCTCTGCGCCAGATCCAGGTTGTGAGTCACGACGATCAGGATGGTGTGCTGGCTGCGATGCAGTTCCAAAAGCAGATTGGCCACCGCTTCCGTCGCCTCATGATCCAGATTCCCTGTCGGTTCGTCGCACAGGACAAGCTGCGGCTTCCGCACAAGAGCCCGCGCCAAAGCTACGCGCTGCTTCTCGCCGCCGGACAGTTCAGCGGGGCGGTGATGAATCCTGGAGCCAAGACCGACTTGATTAAGCAGGTCGAGAGCCCGGCGCTGCACGGAAGGATCACCATTGTGCCCAACCAGAGTCGGGATGAGAACGTTTTCCAGCACCGTGCATTGCGGCAGCAGGTGGTGGTCCTGGAACACAAACCCGACTTGCCCATTCCGAAAAGAGGCCAGGTCTCTGTCATCCAATTCGAAAGGATTCCTTCCATTCAGCCGCACCGTTCCCGAAGTCGGCGGTTCGAGAGCGCCCAGGATGTAAAGGAGCGTGCTCTTGCCGCTACCCGAGGGCCCCACGATCGACGCAGAGTCACCAGCGCGCAGCGAAAGAGTAATGTCCGAAAGTATCCGGATGGGTCCCGCAGGCGTCGGATATTCCTTGGAGAGGTTGCGAATTTCCAGCACCTTGTTCCTCCCGATATTGGCGGTCGTGATTGAATGCTCCACTTTCAGCAGCGACTGATAAACCTCTTCAGCTTTCCGCAGCATCCGCGCCGAGCTGAAGTGCATGCGCACACCCTCGCTGCCACGGAGGCCCAATTCTCTTCGCTTCCCGGGATCCAGCCAGAGTCCCAGTATCCCCTCCGCCAGTTCCTCTGGACGGTCGGGATCAACCAGAATGCCACCTCCCGTTGTCTCCACAATTTCTGTGAAAGCGCCGTGCCGCGGCTGGACCACGGGAATTCCGCAGGCCATGGCTTCCAGAAGGAACAATCCTTTTGGATCCGCATAGGGAGCCGGCACAGAAAGCACGCTGAGATTCTGCAGATAGGCGAGCTTGCCGCGCCGGTCCAGTTCGCCATGATAGTGGAAGTCTCCGGACAATCCCCAGGAATTCATCTTCTGCTGAATGTCCTCGAAATAGGATTTGTGTTCCGGTCCCAGATAACCTGCAACCCACAGCCGGCTCGGGGGCAATCCGGGGCGAGATCTGAGCCGGCGATACGCTTCGCACAGGACGTGCAAACCCTTTTCCGGTGCGATGCGGGCAAGGTAGCCGATAGTAAAAGGCTCCGGATCCGCGCCGGTTCTGAGGCTAAATCCATCAAGGTTGATTCCCAGCGGCACCACATGGATTTGTCTGCGTTCGATCCCGAGATAACCGGCCATCAGTTGCGCGCCGAAATCGCTCACCGCCACGAAAGCGTCCACGTGGGCCGCGTGCTCGCGGATCAATCGCAACGACTCGCTATGGTACGGCTCTCCAAGGCCGTCAAGGAACAGGTCCTCCCCCTGCAGCGTGCAGCAGATCGGCACATTCATGCGGGCTTTGATCGCAGGCGCCAGGCCAATGAGAAGCGAATTGGGTAGGTTGACGATTTCAGGGCGAACATCTTCACTCAAATAGCGGACCAGTTTCAGGACCTCCTTGCGCTGGAATCCGCGCGTTCCCCGCAGCATGGACACCGTCAGTTTGCCGAGGCGCGCGGGGTCTACACTTACACCCCACCGGGTTGTAAATCGCAATAGAGACGGGTTGTCAAAGAGCCGGTCCACCAGCAGCGGCGTCTTGCGAAAGAATCGCCAGCGCTGCTGGAGGTATACATTGATGCCTCCCAGAAATACTCTCTTGTGACTTACGTTCTGCTCATCCGTTCGCGTCGGAGTGTAGGTAGGAATCAGCAGGATTTCATGCCCTGCCTTGATCAACGCAGATGCGAGGGTGTTGTCGCGCAGGCAGCTGCCGCAATACATGTTCCCGGCACCCGCAGTGATGTAGGCTATCTTCATAGTCCTGCGAAGCAGTAGAGCACGCCGTCCTGGGATCCGATGACGAGCGCACCCTGGGCTGCGGCCGGCGAAGCAGACAGCGGCGCGCCGGCGGTGAATTCCCAGTTTTTCTTTCCGGTAGCCAGATCCAATTCGTACAGAACCCCGTCATTGGATCCAATGAACACGCGATTCCCTACCACCAGGGGTGAAGACTCGACCCGGGCGCGCGTCAGGAATGACCAGAGCTCCTTGCCCGTGGATCGATCCAGGCAGTGCACGATCT
>JBGQNR010000300.1:0-6366 GCA_041501225.1 Acidobacteriota bacterium | reverse complement strand
TATCAGCCAGAAGGTGCTACCAGCTTCCGGATTTTTCTTCCGTCAGCGCCTACCAGCGATTGAGTTCGTCTGGTTGGTTCCGGCATCCTAGTGCAACGAACAAACCTGTTAAGCCCGTCCGTCACTCTTCTTCCGGTGTTCAAGGTCTCGCAAATCACAGCGACCAATGTCAAATTTACTAGAGTAGTCCGAAGCGTGCAACAAAATAATTTTAGAGAATCTTTATGCACAGGATATTCACAAGATATCTCTGTTAAATCAATCGGGTTGTAGAAAGTGAACTTTTTTTCTCATGGTTTCCGCTATTGGAAACTTATGTCTTTACTCCAAAATTCTATCCGATAACATATTCTATTAGAACATGTTACAGTCACATCTTGTTTTCGGTCGATTCTTCTTATTCCACTCGAAGCGCTGCAGTGCCCTTCACAATGCAGGCATGCATCCGCTCCCGTGAGCTATCTTGTGGATACTAGAAACCATCGCGATGAGTGTGGCATAAGATTTTGCATTACGTATTCGCCTCCATGGGAGCCGAGATCCTCTTCGGTCCAAAAATCCTTCACCGCGAAGTGCAGTTGGGTGAATGGCGCTTAATTAAGGTAACATTTTTCTGTCGCCCTTCCAGGGCTCCCGCTTGCATTCCCATGAACCCCGGGCTGCGCTTCGCTTGCCCGGGGCTACTTTCTTGCGCGCCTCCGGCGCGCGTTTTCCCTATAAAATGCCGAGCTCCCATCGAGTCACTGCCTGGGATCTGCCTTTGCGCACATGCCCCGGAGGTTACGCAATTGTGCCTGCTGCGCAGTCAAAATTGACGCAACCTGTGATTGTGTAATAGGTCGCTCCCCCCAACACGTTGTGGTACGCGCCATGTCATCAAAAGTCTCCTTGCCGTGTTACTTTGAGCGGTTCGCGGTTGGGAGACTTTGTCGCTTACTCCCGGAATTGTCAAACTCTGTGAGCCCTCCGGCAAAGCCGGGGGTTTACCTGGTAAATTACACAATCGGAGGGGCTGCAGACAGTAGCCGGGGGCAAGCCGCGCAGCGGCGCCGCCCCCGGTCAACCAATGCCAAACGAAGAGCCCTGGAGGGGCGAAAGAAAATCATGTCAACCGCTTCCAACGCATGACTTGAACCAACCCATGGGGACTCCTGATATAAGCGCCGTTCCGGTCTATCACCATTTAGGAAGTTGTTTTGATTGGGTCGAGCTTGGCCGGTGCGATCATTTGATTGAATGCCGCGACATCGGTTTTCAGCGCTGCTCCCAATTTTGCCAGCTGCTCGTCCAGTCGGGCGGACAGGTCCTTGAAAACCTCATACGACTGCGCGGTCGGCCGCGCCTCGGCGCTCTCGACGACGCCTTCGAGGGCAGCGAGTTTGTTGTTCAACTTGATCGGGAAGTTCAGCGGGTCCTGGCTGCTCTGGTTGCGATACTGGTAAATTTCGCCTTCAATATCGGTCAGTTTCGCCGTAAGTGCCGCCCCGACCGCGGCAATCGCGGCGTCCTTCTGCTTGTCCAACTTTCCCACACGATCGGCGATCTGATCCTTCAGGCTGCGAATGCGAACGACGGCGTCGTTCGCCTGGCTCAGCTTGTCGCGAATCTGCATGGCCAGCCTGAACCGTGCCTGCAGATCTGCTTCGGTCACATTCGTGAGGAGAGGATTTTTAACGATTGTGAAAGAGTGCGTCTGGGTCTGACCCGCCGCCGTCAGTCTCACCTGGTATTTGCCGATCGGCGCTACCGGCCCGCGCAGATTGCCGGCCCAGAGGATGATCCTCGGAAATCCGGTCGCGTCCGGATACCGCATGTCCCACATGAAACGATTCATGCCTGCCCTGACGCCTACTCGCGGCGGCGCAGAGGCTCGAGGGGACTCCTCCTCTTCCCCTCCGGCCGGCGCTTCAGGTCTGGGCTTTTCATCTTGTGCCCCGGAGAAGGTGCGCATGAGGTTTCCCTGGCCGTCTAGAATCTCGAGAGTGACCCTATCGGCCGGTTTTGCCAGAAAGTAATCGATGGTGACCCCGCGGCTCACAGCACGCATGGCATCGGCCGGCGTGAACAGGTATGCAGCCGATTGAGACACCGCGGGTGTGAGCTGGCGCAAGACACTGATGTTATCCAGGACATAGAACGAACGGCCGTGCGTCGCGATGACGACATCGTCATCCTTCACCATGATGTCCTGAACGGATGTCACCGGCAAGTCCAGGCGCAACGATTGCCAGCGTGCCCCGTTATCAAAGGATATGTAAATGCCGTGCTCGGTGCCGGCAAACAGCAGCCCCTGCCGTTTGGGGTCTTCCCGGATTGAACGCATAAAATCGCGTGGTCCGATGCCATCGATGATTTTCTTCCACGTCCGTCCGTAGTCGTCGGTGCGGTAGAGGTAGGGCGCCCAGTCGTCCTGCTGGTATCGATTCGCGGCAACATAGGCGGTGCCCGGCCGGCTCGGCGATGCCTCGATGAGGCTGATGCGCGCCAGATCCGGCAAGTCCGGCGGCGTTACTCTTTGCCAGGTCTTGCCGCCATCGCGCGTGACCGACACGATGCCGTCATCGGACCCGGTCCAGATCGTGTTCGGGTCCTGAGGCGCCGGGGCGATGCTAAAGATGGTCGCGTAGGTTTCGACGCCCGTCTGATCGAGTGTGATCGGCCCGCCCGAGGGTCCGATCGTTTTCGCGTCGGCGCGGGTCAGATCGCCGCTGATGCGCTCCCAGTTCTGGCCTTCGTTGGTTGTTCGCCACAGATGTTGTGAACCGACATAGAGCACGCGCGGATCGAGGGGCGAAAAGACAATCGGGAATGTCCACTGGAACCGCTCCTTGATGTCCTTGGAGGAATGTCCCATAGGATTTTCAGGCCAGACGTTGATCTGTCGCATCTGGCCAGTCGTGCGGTCGTAGCGCGTCAGCAGGCCCCCGTAGCTTCCGGAGTAAAAGATGTTCGGGTTACGCGGATCGGAAGCGATGTAACCGCTCTCTCCGCCGCCCACCTGATAGAAGTCATCGCCATTGCCGTTGCTCGGGACGCACGCCGTGCTGTTGTCCTGTTGCGCTCCGCAGACATGGTAAGGGATGTGCGCGGTGGCGACCACGTGATAGATCTGCGCCGTCGGATAGCGCTGGCCTGTCCACGTCTCACCGCCGTTGGTCGATACATTCGCGCCGCCGTCGTTCCCGTTGATCATGCGCGATGGTTCATTCGGCGCAATCCACAGGTCGTGATTGTCGCCATGCGGAGTACGCAACGTTTTATAGCTCTTGCCGCCATCGTCGGAGACGTAAAAACCAGTATTAAGAACGTAGACGCGGTCCTTTGATTTAGGGTCTGCATAGATCCGGGAGTAGTAAAACGCGCGCTGGCGGAATCGGCGTTCGTCGTTGACCTTCGCCCAGGTCGCGCCGCCATCGTCGGAACGAAAGATGCCGCCATCTTCCGCTTCGACGATCGCCCACACGCGATTGGAATCGGCACCCGCCACCGACACGCCGATCTTGCCGATCATCCCTTTGGGCAATCCCGGGTTCCGCGTGATTTCGGTCCAGCTGTTTCCCCCATCCGTCGATTTGAACAGCCCGCTGCCCGGCCCTCCGCTCGAAAGTGAGTAGGGCGTGCGAAACACCTCCCAGATCGCTGCGAAAAGCACGTCCGGATTTTTGGGATCGAGGCAAAGATCCACAGCGCCTGCATGGTCGTTCCGATACAAGACCTTCTGCCAGGTGTTGCCGCCGTCGCGCGAACGGAAGACTCCCCGCTCCGGATTGGCCCCGAATGGGTGGCCGAGCGCCGCGACGAAAATGATGCCAGGATCGGTCGGGTGGATGCGAATGCGGCTGATAGCCTGCGTATCGGTCAAACCGCTTGGGCTCCACGTCTTGCCTGCATCTATCGATTTGTAGAGACCGTCGCCCTGGATGATGTCGCCGCGCAGCTCGGTCTCGCCCGTCCCTAGAAAAACGATATCGGCATTGGACTCCGACACAGCGACCGTCCCGACCGATGAGGTCTTCAGGCCCGCATCGGCAACCGGTTTCCATGTGGTTCCTCCATCGGTCGTCTTCCATAATCCGCCGCCCGTTGCACCAAAATAATACTCGAGCGGCCGGCTCGGACTGCCGGCAACCCCGATCGATCGGCCGCCCCGATTCGGCCCGATGTTGCGCCATTTCAGGCCGCTGAACAGCTGCGTATCGTAGGTCCCAGTGGGCGCGGGTACGTTTTGCGCCCAGCCCACGATTACGATTAGAACGGCAAAAACAACCAATAGAAGGAAAACCTTCTTCGCGGAAATGGGAGTGTTGTTTTGCATTGTCATCTATTCCCCTGGCTGACGGTCCGAATGAAATGCACGTCGGGTCAAAGCCCGGAGCGATGGTTGCCGGATTTCTGCCGAGACACTATCCCCACACGAACCGGCTACCCCAGGGCTTCCCGGATGGACACGATCCAAATCTTACAACGAAATGAGGAATATTGTGATTGTGAAACAGAGGCAGGAAGCCTGCCCGGCGAGGGACCCTGCCGCGCAGGCAATGTAAAGGATTTGATTCTCCTATGCAGCGGCGTGTTTGACGATGCTGCTTGCTGAAACCGCAGCCTGATGCTCGTCCAGCCGGTGTTGCGCTTCGAGCGCGAATCGCACATGAGCTCTGCAGCTGATATATACCATCGCGCAGCTGAAGCCGAGCATAACCAACATGGCCAGCGACAGGGGGTTGGGAATCTGCACCAGAATACCTGCCACAAATGCGCCCGCCAGGTAGTTTACGCATGTCCACAGGAAGCCGTCTCGCCATGTGTCATAGGGCCGCAGCGATTTCTCCAGCGCCACGGCACAGGCAACCAGCCCCGTGTTCAACAGGAAATATCCGCCGGCAAGCACGCAGAGTGGCAACAACAAAGGCGCCACTTGCACCGGGTTGGGAGAGTGCCATAGCGGCTTCCCCAGCAACCAAAGGGACACCTGCCCTGCGACGAATGCACTCAGCGCGGAACTGCCCGAGTTATAGAGCGCAAACTGCAGCCGCCGTGATGAGGTCCTGCAACGGAGAGAACCGCCGATTGCGTCCAAAGCCGCCGAAAGTACCCCGGCATACGGGCCAAATAGAAGGATATTCAGATAGGTGATGGTATCGCCCGCTGAAACCCTGCCGTTCAGTCCGGGGATCTTAAGACTGAAGGATCCCGTGACGGCCGCTAGAAACGCCAGTACCATCCATAGAACCGGCGTCTGGTCTTGGATGACTCGATAGAGCCCATAACCGACCACGGCAACACCTAGACCGACAACCGATCCGTACAGGATTCGAAATTTAGGATGTGGTGTCCGATTCATAGGTAACCTCCTTTCGCGCAGGTTCCTGTTCGAGGCCGATGGCCTAGCGCTTCGCCGGATAGAACCACGCGCCCGGAGGCCCAAGGAGCAGCGATTTCACAGTTCCCATTTCACCGTGAGCCTCGATGTCCCCTGCTCCCGCCATGGAGTTGGGATCTACAAACAACTTGTACCACATTGCCTGAGTTGCGTTCAGCAATCCGCGATTGCCCACTTTTGCCGACCAGATGGCCGAGTTATTCAGCGCCACGGAGTCACCCCACAACACGCCGTCACCCCAGAGAACGCCGTTGCCAAAGGCCGGTTGCTTAAAGAGCATGAGCGAGTCGCCCCACAGCACGCCGTCGCCCCACAGCACCCCATCGCCCCAGAGGACTCCGTCGCCCCACAGTACACCGTCGCCCCAGAGGACTCCATCACCCCACAGCACACCGTCACCCCAGAGCACGGCATCACCCCACAAAACCCCCTCGCCGCCAATCGTGCTGTAGGTTTTCACCGCAGTCGGATTAGCAATCCATTTGGAATTGTCTGCCGGCGTGTTCGATGACTTCGAGATCGCATTCGCCAGCCGTACGGCTCCTTCAGCATTCAAGTAGCCGTCTCCCTGTTCCAGAACATTAGGCATCTGCATCCTCTGGGCTGTATAGGCGAGAATAGTCTTGACCAGATTCGGGGTCAGCGACGGGTTTGCCTGCAGCATCAGGGCTACCGTCCCGCTGACGACTGGAGCTGCCATGCTTGTCCCACTCAGGATGAAATACCTCTGCCCGTTGCCGAAGCGATCATGGACGACATTTTCCGGATAGCTCGCGTAGAGCGTGCTGCCACTGTCGGCCAGGGAAACGATCTTGTTGCCGGGCGCCACCAGGTCGGGTTTGATCAGCCCATCCACTGCGGTCGGCCCGCGCGAGCTGTAGGTCGCAATCGTGTCATCGCTGCGCTGGATGGTGTTTTGCGTATTTGCCGCCCCCACAGTAATTGCTGTTGGATCATTGCCGGGACTTGTGATCCCACCATAGAGG
>JBGQNR010000299.1:0-6394 GCA_041501225.1 Acidobacteriota bacterium | reverse complement strand
GTGCGTCCTGGAGGGACGCCGAGAAAGTAGCCGGGGGCGAGCCGCGCAGCGGCGCTGCCACCGGTCACGGCAGGCAGGTGCAAGAGCTCTGAAGGGGCGACGTAAGTCCTTCAATTTCAGATGCTTTCTGTGCCCCTCCAGGGCTTTTGATCAGATTCCGATAAACCCCGGGCTGCGCTTCGCTTGCCCGGGGCTACTGTCTTCAGCCCTTCCAGGGCTGAAAACGCTGGCATATCATCCGGCGCATGAGTTTTGAGACAGTCTCGCCGGACGGGGCCTGGGATCTGATGATTCCATACCCTTGGGCGTCAGGCGGCGCCCGGCGCCCACTTGAGGGGGCAGGATCTGGTTATGTCTTGCCGCGAGGACAATAAATAAGCTGCAAGAGAGCGCTGAAACCGCGTCCTTTTTATGGAGGTGGATACCATGACAAGGCGTGCGCTTCTTTTTCTCTTCCTTTTTTTCTCAAGCATGGGATTGCTCGTTTTCGGCCAAGCGCAGACGCAAGCGACCGGCACAGCGCAAGCGAGACCGGTGACCGGGTATGCAATCTTGTTCGAACGCTTTGGCGGGTATGCGGGATGGCACGACCGGTTCTGGATCTATCCCGACGGGCGGATTGAAAATGAGGGCGGGAAAGTGAAAGAAATTACGCCCCAGTCTGTCACAGCATTCAAACAACGTATCGAACCGCTTTTTCCTCCAAAAAGCCAAAAAACTCCAATGTGGCAGAGATTGTGCAGCGACTGCTATCAATATCGCATCACGATCCTGGTGGATTCCGGCGTCCGCTCCATGATTTTGTCAGAACCTCTCCGGACCAAATCTGACAAACTTGCCCAGATAACCCAGGAACTGCGCGATCTCCTGTTTGGCAACCGCTTCTGAGTTTTCATCGCTTGGTTTGGGGAAAGGTCAAGTTGCCTGTGAAGAACGGCAAGACCTTTTTCTCGAGGCGTTCCGCGACGCCGCTGATGTGTGTCCCGCCGTAGATTTCGAACGTGTGAGGGAGTTCATACCGGTTCAGGATCTCATCCAGCACCTTGATGCTCTCCGCGATCGATGCATCCTTATCGCCGGCATCAAATGCGATTGCCCGCAATTTTCGCAGGTTCGGCAGGTATTGATCCACCATCGCCAGGGGCGCATTGGCCGCCCACTTGGCCGCGACAGCCGGTTGCAGCTGTCCTTCCTTGGTGGGCAGGTCGAAGAAGAATGGCGGATTTTTCGGATTCGGAGACCATGCAGCCGCGGACGCCAGAGCTGCCTTGGTTCCAAAATCAGCTTTTGCCGCCTCCGCCATGCTCTGGATTTTCTCGGCGCGCGCCATGTTCTGTGGATTTAAATTGGCATTCATGCAGCAAGGGCTCAACACGTAAATGCTTGAAAAAACTTCAGGGTGTTTCATGCCGATCCGGATCGCCCCGTATCCCCCCATGGAGTGGCCGGCCAGGCCTCTACTTTCACGGTTCGCTATCGTTCGATAGTGGCTGTCAACGTAGGAAACGAGATCTTGCGCGACATAGCCTTCCCAGTCGCCCGTGGTCACCGAGCTCGAATACATGCTGCCCTGAAAAGCAGTATAGGCATTGGGCATGACCACGATCATTTCCCGCGTCGCTCCGCTCTCCAAGGCTTTGTCCAGGATGGCAGGTACGTCGATAAAGTGCTGGATCCTGCCGAACCAATGATCATCATCATCTGTAAATCCGTGCAGCAGGTAAACCACCGGGTAGCGGTGATTCCGATCGGTCGAGTAACTTGGCGGCAGATAAATGGAGACGTCACGGTCTGGTGAATCCCCTTCAAGATTGCCCGCGAGCGATTTTCCGTACACCTTGACGCGTTCCACCGTACCTTTCTGCGTATGAGCGGCCGTCTGAGAAAATAGCAAGCCGGCTGCGCAAATTGCATGTGCTGATGTGATGGTTATGGTGCACATGATCTTCAGGGCACAAGAACTCTTGAATTTCATGGGTACTCATTCCTCCACTCTTCGGTTGAATCGCCATGCGAATCGAAATGTCTGCTAATGCTGCATTCAGACTTGTTCGCACCAGGCGCGGGCGTTCTGGAACATCCGGAGCCAGGGGGAAGCTTTTATGGTGTGTTTCCAGTGCTCCGGCATCCATGGCCACTGATATCGCAAAAACGCGCGCTCGGGGTGAGGCATGATGGCCAGATGGCGCCCGTCCGGAGAGCAGAATGCCGTGATGCCCTGGGTCGAGCCATTGGGATTGAACGGGTACTCCTCCGTTGACTTGTCCTGATCGTCCACGAAATAGCAGGGGGTGAGTTTTCTCTGCACCGCCTGGCGCAGGATATCCGGATCAGGGCAATAGAGCCGTCCTTCGCCGTGCGCCACCCAGATTCCAAGGGCGGAGTTTTCCATCTCCCTAAGCATGATCGATGGACTCTCGACGATTTTCACCGTGGCCCAGCGCGATTCAAACCGCTCGGAACGGTTGCGGATGAACCTGGGTTGCCGGGCATCCGGAATGCCCTTCCAAGGCACCCATCCCAGCAAGGCCATCAGCTGGCAGCCATTGCACACTCCCAACGAAAAGGTGTCCGGGCGCAGATAGAAGGCGTCAAACATCGCGCGCAGCCTGTCGTGGAAGCGGATGATCCCGGCCCAGCCCTTCGCGCTGTCAAGCACGTCCGCGTAAGAGAAACCGCCGACAAAAACGAGTCCTCGGAAGCCCTCCAACGATGCGCGACCGCTCAAGAGGTCCGACATTGTCAGATCCCATGGCTCGCAGCCGGCCGCGAAGAAAGCCGAGGTCATTTCGCGATCCCCGTTGCTCCCCTCTTCCCGGAGGATGGCGACCTTCGGTTTCTTTTCGCGCTGCAGCATGGTTTCAGGAGTCGGTTTGGGATCAAAACTGAGGTGATACGTGGGCCCCGGGCGGTCATGGCGTTGGGCCTGCTCACTGGCGCAGGCAGGATTCATCTGCAGCGCTTCGATTTGATCGCTGATCTCTTCCCACCAGGAAAGAAGAACCGGCGTGGCAACATTCAGGATGACCTCCTTCTTGCACCCGATTTCAAGCCGTCTTTCTGCTAGCGTTACACCCAAGGATCTGAATGGCACCCCGGCGTTTCGCAGCCTGGTGCAAATCCGGTCTCCATTTGCGGGAAGGTACTCAAATACCAAGCCCAACTCTTCCGCAAAAAGCTGGGGAATAACCTCCGCTGTTTCCTCCAATAGAATTTTGGCGCCGCAATTGCCGGCCATTGCCATCTCCGCCACGGTTGTCGCCAGTCCGCCGTCGCTGCGATCGTGGCCGGCGAGCACAAGGCCCTCTGCGATCAGACTCTGCACCGCGAGGAAAGCATGTTTGAGCAAGTGTGGATTATCTATGTCGGGCGATTCCTTCCCGATCTGCCCGTAGGTCTGGCCGAGTGCCGATCCTCCCAGGCGGTGTTTGCCCGGTGCAAGGTCGAGGAGCATCAAACAACTATCTCCCGGACGCTTGATGTCAGGCGTGACGACCTTCGTGACATCGGGCATGGAAGCATACGCGGATACGACGACCTGTCCGGGAGCCTTAATAACCTCATCGCCGACGCGCGCAGCCATAGAAAGGCTGTCTTTCCCGCCGTCGGCTGCAATCCCGAGCGCGACCATCAAATCCCGCAGCGCGATCGCTCCGTCATGGAGCGCTGCCCCCTCGCCCGGCTGCTTTGCAGCCCACATCCAGTTGACGGAGCACTTGATGTGGGACAGGTTCGAGATGTGTGCCCAGACGATGTTCGTCAGCGCTTCGGCCACGGCCATGCGCACTCCGGCGCGCACATCCACGAGGCTCTTGATGGGCTGTTCTCCCACGGCAATTGCAGCACCGGTAACGCCGAAGTGGCTTTGGGCCATGATGGCGACATTGGAGACCGGCAGCTGCAGCGGCCCGCAGCATTGCTGGCGCGCGATTAACCCCGTGACGCTGCGATCGACTTTTCGCACCAGATATCCCTTGGATCCGACCGACGGCAGTCGGAACACCTGGCGCAGGGCTTCGCCGACCGTCAAATCGTGCGGAAGGTGAAGCGGTTCAGGTTTCTGATGGATGCGCTCCAGGTCGAAAGTCTTTTGGGGAATATTGGTAAGGATCGGGGCAAGCTCCAGATTGACCGGAGTGGTGTTGTCCTGGGCGTCATGAACTACGACGCGCCCGTCTCCCGTTACTTCGCCGAGCATCTCGCAGTTCACCTTTTCACGCACGCAGATGGCGCGGAACTCCTCGAGACGATCCGGGTTCAAGAGCAGAGCTGTGCGCTCCTGGTATTCGGCGCCCCAGATTTCCAGCACCGACATGGTCTTGTCTCCGAGTGCGATGTTGCGAATTTCGATGCGCCCGCCGGCAGGATCCACTAGTTCCGTGAGAACATTGCAGGGACCGCCCGCTC
The DNA here is from genome assembly GCA_041501225.1 of Acidobacteriota bacterium. Taxonomy (GTDB): domain Bacteria; phylum Acidobacteriota; class UBA6911; order UBA6911; family UBA6911; genus JAFNAG01. The sequence continues at coordinate 1,987 of JBGQNR010000299.1, read as the reverse complement.
CCTGGTCGTGAATGCTGACGATCGGATTTCTGTCCCCCATTTCAACGCAGGCCCGGATGACGCGGTTCATCTTCTGTTCCATCTCGGCGTCACCGCGCTGTACGGCGCTGAAGTCGAGTTCTTCCTTGTTCTCACCCTGGATCATGCTCGATGCCGCCCCGCCTCCGATGCCGATGCGGTATGCGGGCCCACCGATCTCGATCACGAGCATCCTCTTTTTAGGCTCGCCCTTCTGGAGATGGCGCGCATCCAATTGCCCGATCCCGCCGGTGAACATGATCGGCTTGATCCACTCCCTGCGGCTGCCGTCGGGCAGGCGCAATCCAAAGGTTCGAGTAAATCCCTGAATCAACGGTTCGCCGAACTTGTTGCCGTAATCCGAAGCGCCGTTGCTTTCGCCGATTAGAATCTGGATGGGAGTGGCCAGGTTCGACGGATAGCCGAAGGCGCTGTCTTCCCCCGGGATCGGGAAATCCCTGATGTTCAGGTTGCCGACACAATAACCAGCGGTACCGGCAATCACCAGGGCGCCCCTGCCGGTCGCATGAACATCGCGGATCCTGCCGCCCGTCCCGGTCTCGGCGCCGGGGAAGGGCGCAACGCCGCTGGGGAAGTTATGGGTTTCGGCCGTGAAGAGGATGTCGTATTCGCCTTGCCGGAATGCAAACGGAGAGGACTTCCCCGGGGCTTTCGGAATCATGGTGGCAACTTTGTAGCCACGGATGCCGCTCGAGTTGTCCTTGAAGGCGATGACGCTGTTGGATGGATTGGCACACAAAGTCGATTTAATGATCTCCATCAGCGTTTCGGACGCATCCTTGCCGTCTATTTTCAGTTTGCCTTTAAAGAACCAGTGACGCGAATGCTCGCTGTTGGCCTGCGCAAGCTGGAAACATTCCACGTTGGTCGGATTGCGACGGAACCTGTTGGCGAACAGATCGTGGTAAAAGCCGAGATCCCAGGCGTCCATGCCCAGGCCCAATTCACGGTTGATGTCCTGGAGCGCCGCTGGGCCCTTTTCGATGAGGGGAACGGTTATTACCGGCTCAGGAACGAGACCGGTCTCGAAGCTCTCCAGGGGGGACGCATAGGGGCATTCGGTCATGCGGTCGTGATGCCTGACGATGAAGTGGTTTCTGTCCTCGTTCTGCGGCAGGATCCACCTTCTTGATTTCTCGACCCGCAAAATCTTGTCCAGGCCACAAGCGCGGCAGATGGCCACGGCGTTGGTCGAAAAAGCAGTCTCGAAATTGAGGCGCGGACCAACCTCCACCGTTTTGTTCGCATCCGACCCCAGGAAGGTTTGAGAACTCAGCTTTTCTGGCTCGAAAGTTTCGGCCAACAGCCAACTCAGGATTGTCTTTTCCTGCGCGAGTAACGGCGCGGAGGCCTCGACATAAAAGCAGTTCTCGAATCCTTGCCCGGCCAGCCTGTAAAACCGTTGTATGGTGCTCACCTTTTCTCCCCCAGAAGGGTCTTACTTTACATTCTTTGGCTGCCAATTTCGAGGACTACACTAGCATACTTCGAGGCGCCAAGGCTCGAAGCCTCCATGGCTCGACAAAACCACTCTCGTGTTGTTATGTAGTGTGGACCATCAAATCCCTGCCAAAACTAAGTCTGCCGGCCGGGAAATTGACGACGAAATCTCGTGGCATCTGGAATCGTGCCATGCGAAAATGCGGGCCCGCTCATCCCCAAGGAGGGAAACAATGGGCGGTTTGTTTGGAGTTGCCTCGAAAGAGGACTGTGTCACGGATCTCTTTTTCGGTACGGACTATCACTCGCACCTGGGAACCGCCATCGTCCTGCCTAAGGAAAAACTCTGCACCTATTGCTGGGACGGCGCCGAGTAGGATCCTTCGACTTTGGGTAGCAGGCTGGAATGGCACTTAGTTAAGGAACCCCGAAGGGGTTCAACAGCGCCAGCCCAGGGCGCAAGCCCTGGGAATACGGAAACAAAGCGTGCAGGAGGCCTGAATGGGCG
>JBGQNR010000298.1:0-6397 GCA_041501225.1 Acidobacteriota bacterium | reverse complement strand
TCTGCGGCGTTGGCGCTCCTCGACGATGTACAGCGACATCGCCTGCGTCGCGCCGCCTTGCATCTGCCCCCGCGGCGCTCGGAACGCGGCCCCTCCTAATTCTCGGACGGGCTCCTAGCATCTTGAGCTTCCGGGAAAACCCGTTTTCTTGTGGCAGGATCAAACCGCAGCAAAACAGCAAAAAAGGTTCCAAGCAGAGGCGCCATTTGACTCTGCTGGAGGGGATGGCGCCAGGGGGCCGTGGCATGGAGCAGTGATGCCGTAATGCCGACGCAGTGCGGGTCCACGGCATCGATTCGACAACGGAATATCCATGAATGATAGAATGATCAAGGCTGGTCGATATCCTCGTCCTTGCCTAACTCTGATTGCTGACGGGGCACTGGTGTCCTTTTATACCCAGCCGGTGCATGGCCGTGACGGCATGCACGAAATTGGAGCCTTGCTGACGAAAGCCGTCGTGCCTGGTGATGTCGTCGGCAATCATCCTCTACTCCTGTGGACGGTATCGCAGTACTACTCCGGCCCGTTCCACGGTCTCCCCGCCGACTGGGATGTGCGCAAGGGTTACCCGTTGACGCCTCCACTCCGGCCTGCGTGGGTGGAGACTCAGTTGGCAGCATTGCCTGGAATCGTCGGTGCCGCTCCTCGCCTCTGGCTTCTGTACCTCCCTGTCGTCGATCCCGATGGCACTCTGCTAAGCTCAATCCAAATGCAATATCACCTCACTGAGTCCCATGCCTACCCCTTGCTCACCGTATACCTGTTCGACCGACAAGCACACTAAACCATAGTGGGCGCCGTGCAGCGCCCGGCGCTCCGATCTCCAAACTATTCGATCCCATGCCCCGTCCACCAAATTCAAGAACGGATAGGATTGGCAAATCAGCGGAGTGTGACCAGCCAGATGTCGGCTTCCGTCACTCGCCGGGTGAAAAAGATACTGCGGTTGTCGCGCGGCAGGCGCGGCGGGCCGATAACGTCGCGATCGACAGAAAAGATCTTGCGGATCCCCTTCGACCGGCTGTCGAGGATCAAAAAGTGAGATCCATCACTGCAAAACAGGCAAACTATGACGATAATCAGTTTGGGTCATAGTCTCCAATGGGGTAAGAAAATGGCAGAAAGTCAAAAAAACGCATGCCCCCGTCTCTGGATCAGCTATCTGCAGTCATGCGGAGAAGCACGGCATTTCAGTTATCTCGTCGCGCAGTTACGGGAAATGAACATTGAGGCGACCTACGATGCCATCCAGCTCCGACCGGATATGCACCTCGGTCAAAGAATAGCTCAGAGACTGCGCAGCATTGGATTCGATGGGTGGATGTATATATTGACACACCAGTTTCTAACCCGCGGGAGCTGCGCGAATGAGCTGGTCGCAGCCATTGAAGAGACGCGCCAGCAGGTGGGTCCGGGGTTTCCCATGCTCGGCCTGCTGCATGGCATTGCCGCCCAGCACGTGCCGCTCGCGCTCAGGGTGAGGCCCTGCTTGTCGTTGGGCGACCCGGATTGGAAACTCCGGGTATTGCAGGCCCTCAAACAGCGCGCGCTCGAAGGCAAAAACGGGGCGGGGCGGGATGAGACGCATTTTAATTGGAAAATCCACTCCTGCTACGGTGGCGACCCTTCGTTGATGGCCATCGAAGTCGCCCCCAAACTCGAAAGCATCCCCTACTGGCGATTCGCAATTCCCAAGCCGGCACAGGCAGCCCGCTGGGGAGCGGGGGCGGCGGGCGGCGGCGAGATTTCACCCATCAAATTTGGCGTAGCCAGGGGCACGGGGAGATACGGAAGCTGCGACGTCACCTGGTTTGGCGCCGCCAACAGCATATCCAACACGGAAAGTGCATACGTTGTGTTTTGCAGACCCTTGCCGGATTTTGTCTGCTTCGGACCTGCGGATGGTCTACTCGGGCCTCCCGGCCCCATGGAAATCTTCCGCACCAGCTACAGTTAGTCCTCAAATAATTTCGGTAACAGACAACTCGCCTCGAAATTCGAACGCGCCTGCGACAGTAGATTTGTCCAATTCTGATTTCGAGGTTGAGGAGCCTGTCACGAAAATGGCACTTAGTTAAGCTTCAGCGAGCGAGGTCAGACAGGAAAATGACCCTGAAAGGGTCAAACAGTGAAAGCCCAGGGCGCAAGCCCTGGGGAAATGGTGCAATCCGAGTGAAGCCCTCCTAAGGGCGGCACAGGCTGTTTCGCCCTTACAGCTCTTTCGCTCTTTTTCCCCGCATTCCCAGGGCTTGCGCCCTGGGCTGGCGCTGTTGAACCCCTTCGGGGTTCCTTAACTAAGTGCCATTCGCACCTGTCCCCGAAATTGTTGCGGGTTTCCCCGAGGTGACTTCCGGTGAAAATGGGACTAAGATTTGAACCATTGGGGCGTCCTCTCCATGGATTCATATCCCGCCCGATGCACTGACAAAGGAAAGGCTGAGGGCTGCCCGTGAGTTTTGTGATTTCGGCATACCGATTCATGGAGTCGGTGCGCTTGCATATCTCCAGCTGCCTCCGCGCAGGACGACAATCCAGAAGCTCGAGGGTTTGCTGGACGGAGGTATATCAACCAATGGTTTCAAAAAGTTCCATCATTACCACACTGATCCTCAGTATCGTCATATTGTCTGCCGCACCGTTGTTCGGCCAAGCCACTTTCGCGGTGGCGTCGTCCTCTACGACGGGTGCGGACATCGGCGTCACCGAATTGACCGGCGCAATTGGCTTAACTGTGATTTCGGGGGGCACGGTCGCCGCGCCGCTGTTCGTACGGTACTCCGCAACAATTACCAACAATTCAGCCTCGGAGATTTCTGTTCTCGGGACCGGCGGGCTGTCAGGCATTGCTTCATCGCCCGCGCTTGATCGGTCAAGCAACACGCTCCGAATCGATGTGCCGGCGGGGGGAACCGCCTCAAACCAGATCCGCATCGCAGGAGTCCGGGTCGCACTGGCAGGGCAGAACTACACGAATGTCACGGCAACGATCAGCACACTGATTGCCAATGGAAATGCCATCGTGGCCGGTCAGGGCACTGTGGTTGTCCTTGGTTCCATTCAGCAGCCATTTGCCGTCGATCTTCCCGATAATGTGATTACTCCGGGAAATGGATCGGCAGTCAATGCGGATGTTTCCATCACCGTTTCCGAGAGATATGCGGCAGCGTTTTCCGGCTCTGTCGGGCAGTTCGGTCAAACCGTCCCCGTGGAGATAAGGATCAGTCCGTTTCCTTCCATTCCTCCAGGCGTAACTCTGACTTACGCCGCGACCGCGACCTCCATGGAGACTGGTGCGTCTTTTGCCACGGTTTCAGGCCAACCCGAAACGGTGCCGAGAAGCGACGGATCGACCTCGGCCATTTATCTCTTCATGGGGGCGGCAAACAGCGACCAGACCCTGGAGTCTTTTGAATTCCATGTCACTGTGACGGTTCATCCTCCGACCAGCCCCGCCACGCTGTCGTTCCAGGTAACAATGATGCCGATCGGAATAGCAGTGCCGAATTCTCAATTCCCTTCGACGGACATACCCAGGTTTATAGAACGCCCCTTGCCGGACGAAGCTGATCTTCAGCCGGGTACTGTACAGTTGGCTTTTCCCTTCCTGTCGCAGAGTCCCAATGGAACCTACACGGGCATCGCCTTGACGAACCCGAACCCCTACCGCGTGAACGTCAGCCTTTCCGCATTCGACGCCGGCGGGAAACTCATCTCGGGGCCTGGTGTCACCAATCCGGTCAACCTGCAGTTGCCGCGCAGCGGGCAGCTCGCTAAATTGGCCACCGATATCTTCGGAGCCAACTTTAACGCTTCGACTGCGGGCACGATCGTGGCGACCGGTTCGACTTCCGTTTTGCCCGGCTTTTACCTGGAAGGCGGTACGCTTTCGGGACAGGGTCTGGATGGTGCGACCGCGGAGTTGATCCCGACGGGGTCGTGGGTGTGGCCCGTGGTATCGCATCAGAGTCCTTCCCCCAGCACGGTGTTGCAGATTTTCAATCCCGGAAACACGGTGGCCAAGGCAATCCTGAAGCTTTACAACTCTGCGGGTTCATTGAAAGCGACCGCGAACCTGACGATGCAGCCGGGTGCAACCCTGATCCAGGATGCAAGGACGGTGTTTGCCGGTTTCGATCTGAATTCGATAACGGGCGGGTATGTGACAGGACTTTCGGATGCCGGACTGGTGGTCAGCGAAAACTTCGGCAACGGGCTGGATTCGAACGTCCTGAGAGGCCAGCAGCCGGTCCCGCGGAGTTCATTGACCGTCGCGCACTTCGTCAGCGGGCCCGGCTACGCTACCGAGCTGAACTTTGTGAATACCGATCCCTTCATCACCGAATACCTTTTCCTGACGGCACTTGACAATTCCGGCGCAGTGATTGGCGGTGGCCCGCTTACACTCTCGCTTTCGGCTGGCCAGCAATTCACCCAAACCGTCGACCAACTCTTCCCGACCCTCGGAAGCTCCTTCACGACCGGTTACATCCGGGTCGATATCGAACCCTCTTCCCTCGGTCCGTTCAGCTATGTGCCCCCGATGGTCGGTTCGGTGCGCTTTACGTCGGCCGGCGGGACTGGATCGACAGCCCTCCCCCTGTTCATAGCGCCTTTACAGGACTTCGTGTACGCGCACATCGCCCAAAACCAGGGGTACTATACCGGTGTCGCGATCATCAACCCCAACGCGACGGCTACAACGGTGAACCTGCAAGTTTTTACTGCAGATGGGATCGAGGTCGGTTCCGCATCGACGCAGCTACAGCCGGGACAAAAGGTGGCGAAACTGTTGTATGAGCTGGTTCCCTCTTCAGCGGGCCAACTGGGCGGGTATATCCGGGTGCAGTCCGCCCTGCCGGTCGTAAGCTTCTCAGTGTTTGGCACCGTCGATGGCAAGCTGTTGAGCGCCGTTCCCCCGCAGAACGCCAAATAAACTCAAATCCGATTCCGCAAGCCTTCGAGGTGGTCCATCGTGGACTCACCTCGAAGGCGCTGGACACCTGAGCTTAAGATGCGTTAGTAAGCCCTGCCGAAATCCCCAAGCGAAAACCGCCGCCGGGGCGTGCACCCCGCTGGGCAGCGGCTTGCCGCGGCATGAGCAGAAATACCGAAAAAACGAGCACACCAAAAACTAATAATCTGTTTCTTTGGTTCATGATGAATCACCACCTGTTTTATAAATGATAAGCCGATCCACCATCGCGCTCAAGTGGCCGCGGGAGGCGATGGACGGTTTCTATTTTCCGGATGGCCTGGATGATCTCGGCAGCGTAGACAGGCATCACAACCCTTTGGGATAACCACAGAACCAGGACGCCGGCAAAAATGATCACACCGGCAGCGACGATTCCGACGGTGCCCCTATACCTGTGGAGTCGCCTGACCTTCGAATCTCCCGAATAATCCTGCTGGGCCCGAGCTGCGCAGCCCAGGACTCTCTCGTCGAGCTGCGGTGTGGTGCGAATCTCCGCTTGCCGTGCCCTGAAAAAATCGCAAATCCGGTTTTCGAAACTCTTTTCATCTTTCATGGTGCCACCTTCCCGTCCAACAGGGATCGAAGCTTTTGCAGTCCATAGCGGTAGCGGCTCTGGGCCGTGTTGATGGAGACGTTCAGGGAGATTGCAATCTCCCTGAATTTCATCCCCGCCTGAAGATGAAGGGCGATAATCTCACGCTGATCGTAAGGAAGCTGCGCCATGGCTTGCTCGACGAGAACGTCTCGCTCACGTTCGATCGCAATCTGAGCCGGCGTACGCGAATCCACCAGGCCAACCTCGGTTTCCGCAGGTGGCTGTGCCTGCGAGATCTTTGGGCTGCCATACGGTACGTAGAACGAAACCCGGTGAGGGCTCGGATCGTCCGCAAGGCCGAGCATTATGCCTGGCGCAGCGATCCCGTGCTGTCGCCCTTGCGGGCGCCACTGCCCTTTGGGACAGTAGATGGGTCGAGGCGGCTGGCCGAAAAAAACGATGAGAAGATGCCGGCTACGATTCGGCTTCACACGCCTACGGGACGGCCGCCTGGAAACAAGAAGTGTATCGCCGCCCTGGAATCCCGCCTGGGCCGGCGGCTGCAGCCCAGACTCATCGGTCGTCCAAGAAAGGCCAAAAAGCAAGCATCACAAAGCAGAGAATAGGGTCGCGGTAGGGATACCGGTCACCCGGCACCCCCCGCACAGATCCGTACGGGCGCTGCTAGCGCATACGGCTCCTACCTCGGATGTCTGGCGTCAAACCGCACTTGCGGGAAAGGGTGAAGTATACGGGGGTGGCGCAACCAGCGGTCAAACTGCCGACCCAGTCGGTCCCAGTTAGGGCGGCGTTTCTGGCTGCGACGACGAATCACATGCCGCCAGAGCCGGATAAGCCGTTCCCGAAATAGTCCCAGACTCGTC
>JBGQNR010000297.1:0-6565 GCA_041501225.1 Acidobacteriota bacterium | reverse complement strand
ATTCTGATTCTCATCGTCCTGCCGGTCACCATTCTCGGCGTTCTGATCACACAGCAATCGATAGCACTCTATCAGAGCGTCCAGGAAAATGCGGGCTCGCTGGCGGATGTCAACGCCAGGCTGCAGGAAATTCAGAACCGGCCTGCGATTCAGCGGCTCACGCAGATCGCAGGGAAGCTGTTGGGCACGGAGATTGACCTTAAACAATTGCTGCACCAGGCGGCCAGCGGCGTCAGCAGGTTCCTGGTTGACACAGGCCCGTCGGTGCTCAGAAACGTGGGCGAGATGATCTTCAGCTTCTTCCTGATCTTCATCACCATGTTCTTCCTGCTGCGCGACGGTCCGCAGCTGATAGAAGCGATCAAGGCAGCCAGCCCGCTTCCCGATGCGATCGAAGCGGAACTCTTTAACAAGTTGGAGGATGTAAGTTATGCAACCTTCTACGGATCGCTCCTGACAGCGGCGGCGCAAGGAGCGGCCGCAGGCTTGCTGTTCTGGGCTCTGGGCTTGCCGACGCCGCTCTTCTGGGGGGCGGTGGTCTCCCTGGTTTCGCTGGTCCCCATTGTGGGAGCCTTCCTCGTTTGGCTTCCCTGGGCTGCCTATCTGCTGCTGGCAGGGCAGGCGGGCCGGGGCTTGTTGCTGCTGGCGATCGGAGGGCTGGTGGTAAGCTCGATCGACAACGTACTCAAGCCGATGATCATCAAAGGTAGGACCGACATGCATCCCCTGCTGGTGTTTCTCAGCGTTCTCGGCGGTCTGCGGGCGTTCGGATTCATCGGCATCCTGCTGGGCCCTTTGATGGTGGTCCTGTTTATTTCATTTCTGAATTTTTATCAGATCGAATTCCAGGACTCACTGCGTCATAAGAGAGCGGCCTCCGGCCTCCGATCTCCGGCTTCAGACCCGACCCCTCCGACTTCAGAAGCCGCGAAATAGCAGGCTCATGCCTGCCGGCATGGATCGGCCCAATTCTGCAATCCAGTCTATCCCGCCAAAAGGAAGTGGAGGTCCATGACATTGGTGCGCGTGGGGCCGGTCATGATTTGATCACCCAGCCGTTGGAAAAACCCGAAGGAGTTGTGGTTACTGAGGCAGTCGTCGAGGAAGTTGGCGCCGAATTTGAGTGACCGTGGCAGCGACGTATTGTCAACAAGAGCGCCGGCGGCATCGGTTGGACCGTCCGTGCCATCCGTGGCCAGGGCGGCAACCACGCACGGCGCATTGAGGTGAGCGCAGCCGCGCACACAATGAAGCGCGAATTCCTGATTGCGCCCGCCCCGGCCTGTTCCGGACACCCTGACCGTGGTCTCGCCGCCGCTGATCAGGCAGGCGGGCCGGCGCAAAGGCCTGCCCTGGGCGACGATTTCCCCCAGCACGCTCATATGAAAACCCGCAGCCTCACCGGTATCGCCTTCAAGCTTTGAGGTGAGCACCAGCGTGTGGTAGCCGAGCCGGCGCGCCATACGGGCAGCCGCGCCGCACGCCTGCGCGTTGTTGCCCACGAGGACATGAGTTTTTTTTCGAAAGAGGCGATCCCCAGGTTTGGGATTTTCTGGAATCCTGCCGGCTGAGCCCGCCTCGAGCCGCGCTCTTACGGCAGAGGGAACCCGCCCTTCGAGCTGCAGCTTGTGCAATATTTCTTTGCACTCGCGGAAGGTCGTCGTGTCAGGAACCAGCGGGCCGGAAGCAATTGCATCCAAATTGTCACCTGCGACATCGGACAAAATCAGCGAGACGACGGGGACTCCTGCGAGAAGCCGCGCCAGGCCGCCTCCCTTCAGACTCGACAGGTGCTTGCGGATGGCATTCGTCTCCTGGATGGTAGCGCCGCTGTTCAGGAGCAGCCGGGTGCAGACGAGCTTGTCCTCCAGGGTAATTCCCGGTGCGGGCGCGGCGAGCAGAGCCGAACCTCCGCCGGATAGCAGGCAGAAGACCAGGTCCCTGGGAGTGATCTGACTCTCCGCCATTTGGGAGATGCGCCTGCCGGCTGCGACGCTATTCGCATCCGGGAACGGATGCCCTGCTTCGAGCAATTCCAGCTTTCGCAACCGCAAGCCGTAGCCGTAGCGCGTGACCAGCACTCCGCCGGTCAATCTGTCGCCCAGGATCTTCTCCAAGGCCTGCGCCATCGGCGCAGCACCTTTCCCTGCACCCAGCACCCAGACGTTCCTTGCCTTGTCCAGATCAATAGGCTGCCCGTCCACAACGAGTACGCTGCCATCCCTCTTCACGAACCTGCGCACCGCGGCTGCGGGATCCACTGCATGCAGAGCTGCGGTCCATATGCGGGCGACATCGGAACGAAGCTGGTGAGGGCTCTTCATGACCGATCTGCAGTTGAGGGTTGAAGGTCATGAGAGATTTGTTCGAAGATGCGCGAAAACACGGCGACTACCTGGGGATCAAACTGGGTGTCCGCACAACGCTGCAGTTCAGCGAGCGCCAGTTTGGCCGACAAGGCCTTGCGGTAAGGACGGCTTCTGTTCATGGCGTCGAACGCTTCCGCAACGGCAATGATGCGCGCCCCCAGCGGAATGATATTGCCCTTGAGTCCATCCGGATAGCCGGCGCCGTCGTATCTCTCGTGATGGTGCCGGATGTACTTGAGCACTTCCCCGTCATCGAGAATGGGCCGCAGAACATTCTCAGCCAGGGCGGAGTGTTCCTGGATCTGCCGGTACTCCTCTTGCGTCAACGAACCCCGTTTTTGAATGAGGAGATCTTCGATCGGGATCATGCCCACGTCATGAAGGAGGGCAGCCAGGTAGACCTTGCGGATGCCGTCCTTGGTCATCTTGAGCTCCAACGCAATGTGGCGCGCGATCTCCGCGACGTTGACGGAATGCCCGATGTCGAGAGGAGCGCGCAGCTCGAGCAGGCGAATCAGGATTTGGGTGATCGAGTAGAACAGGCGGTGGGTCTCGGCCGCTTTGTCATCCACCATCTGCTCGAGATATTGCTGGAACTCGCGGTTGGCCTGCTCCAGCCGCTTCTTTTCCATGGCGCGGTCCGCAGCGACCAGAACATCGCTGATATTGAAGGGCTTGACAAGGTAGTCGGCCGCACCCATCCGGATGTATTCCACAGCGGTTTCCGCCGTGTTCAGGGCTGTGATCATGATCACCTGCGTCTGGGTGTGCGCGCGCTGGATCTCCTGGAGCAGCTCGGTCACGGGCTTGCCCGGCATCCTGATATCCGAAAATGCGAGGTCGAACTCCTGTGCCGAGAGGGCTGCCAGCCCTTCCTCGACGTTCGCTGCGGCGGTGCATTTGAAACCGGCGTCTTCGAGCGTGGTCTGGAGTATCTCGCGAATGTCGGCTTCATCATCAAGGATGAGAACAGAAGCTCTGTTTCTTGTCATCTTCCTGCCGCCTGAATTAAACGATGGGTTGACTATATCGGAACTTCATAGGATCATGTTCAATATTCGCCACAAGGAGATGCATGCAACAGCAGTTTACATCATTCCGACAGGCCTGCGATTACAAGGTTGAAGATAAACAGCTTGAATGCGGCGACTGCAAGTTTTTCATCTCCGAAGAGGCGTTTATCAGTTCGCGCAGCAACTGGGGCACCTGCCCGTATCACTCCCACGCGTTCGTCAAATACCGGCGCGCCTGCTACTCCTTCGAGAAGCGAGAAGGCACAGGCAATTAAAAGCCGCCGCAAAAAGTCAGATTCTGTCGTTGCGCCTCATTCCCATATCGCTGCCTTTATACTTTCCGGACAGCATCACTTTGCGTCCGCAACGGCTGAGGCGACGATGTTTGCGATCACGGCTCTCAGGCGAGTGACATCTCCCTTGCCATCAGGATGCACGCGATTCGTCAGGATGATAATGAATGTGCCAGTCGGGGGATGAATCCATAGCGACGTCCCGGTGAATCCCGTGTGTCCGAAGCCACCGCTGAACAAATCACCGCGAGGGGCAGAATAGGACGTGTCGATATCCCAACCGAAACCGCGCACGGGTGCACCCGCAGGCGACTGCGGGCTAGTCATTGCCTGAACCGTTAGAGGCGAAAGAAGGGATTTGCCCTGGAAACTGCCCTGATCCAGGAGCATCTGCGCATAGATCGCCAGATCCCGGGCACTCGAGAATAAACCTGCGTGCCCTGCAACTCCACCCATGCGCCATGCCGTCGGATCATGAACTTCACCGCGCAGCATCTGAGGCGCCGAGGCGGCGGAGCTTCCCTTCAGATACTGCTCCGAGCGATTACGCGACTCGGTCGGCGCAATTCTTCCAAGCCAGGCTGCCGGCGGGGTGAAGGTTGTTTCGATCATGCCGAGCGGCTGGTACAGGTGCTGCTGGACGAAGGCATCCAGACTCTGGCCGCTGATCGCCCGGACAATTTCCCCCAGTGCGATAAAATTGAGGTCGCTATAACGGAATTCCTTGCCCGGCGGCGTTTGCGTGGCGATATGCCAGAGCTCCTCGAGCGATGCCTCACGTCCCTGCCAAGGTTTGGACAAGTCAAAATCTGCAGGCAAGCCGGAATAATGGATGAGCAACTGCCGGACGGTAATGTTTTCCTTGCCGCCGCCGGTGAACAGCGGCAGGTAGCGTCTTACCCGGTCCCCGATACGAAGCATGCCGTTCTGAGTCAAAAGCATAATGGCAGGGGTTGTGGCGACTACCTTGGTGAGCGAGGCCATGTCAAATATGGTGTCCCTGGTCATCGGCTCTCTTTCAGGCTGAAGCGACCGCATGCCGAAGGCCTTCCAATAACCGATCTTGCCGTGGCGCGCCACCAGCACGACGGCACCCGGGGCCTCTCCCGCCTGGATGGAAGCCGCCACTGCATCGTCGATGCGGTTCAATTGCGCCGCCCGCAAGCCGACCGTTTCGGGGGCAACCTGGAGGAGCCCCCGGTTTTCCTGGGCAACAGCCTGGAGCGCCAGCCAACTGAAAAACAGACAGGCCAAAAAGGTTTGATAGCTCACTTGTTTTCCCCTTGTGCGGAATTCAGGGATTATAGCAACGGCACAAAGCAAAAGCAGCCACGAAGAACACGGCGCGGCACAAGACATCTGTGCCGGTCCTTCGGACCTCGATTTCCTCTCTCCCACTACCCCGCCCTTATAGGCGGGTCTATTCACTGCCGGCGCTTTGCGCCTTCCTGCTCTGCGTCGCGTGGTAAAAAATCCTTGCCTTCCTGCAAGGGATTTGAGGGTAGGTAGTACGAAGCGGGATCGTTGCAGCCCAGTTCTTCTCCCTGCTCTCCGTGGCTGCTTTTGTTTTTGTGTTTGGGTGCTACAATCCTGCCGGGGGTGATTATGGACGAATTTCGCGGCGTTGATTTTTATCAGGCGGATGATCTTCTGACGGAAGAGGAAAAAATGGTGCGCGCCACCGTGCGCGCTTTCGTCCGGGACAAGATCCTGCCCATCATCGATCAGCATTTTGAAAATGCGACCTTTCCAATGGAACTGATTCCCCAAATGGCCGATATCGGCCTCCTGGGCCCGAATCTTCCCGAGGAGTACGGCTGTGCCGGCATGAAGGATGTCGCCTACGGGTTGATGATGCAGGAACTCGAGTGCGGCGACAGCGGGCTGCGCAGCTTCGCTTCCGTTCAGGGTGCCCTGGTCATGTATCCCATCTACACCTTCGGGTCGGAGGAGCAGCGGCGGCACTGGCTGCCGAAGCTGGCGAGCGGTGAGGCTGTCGGCTGTTTCGGCCTTACGGAGCCCGATCACGGATCGGATCCCGGAGGAATGATCACGCGCGCGGCCAGAGACGGCAAAGGCTGGGTGTTGAACGGCGCCAAAACATGGATTACCAACGGGACCATTGCCGATGTGGCGATTGTCTGGGCGAAACTGGACGGCGAGGTAAGAGGCTTCCTCGTCGAAAAAGGCACGAGAGGATTTACCGCTCCCGAGATCAAACACAAAATGTCGCTGCGAGCATCAGTTACCTCCCAGCTGATTTTCGAGGACTGTTTTATTCCGGAGGAAAACCTGCTGCCGGGCACGCAAGGGCTCAAATCCGCTTTGATGTGCTTGAATCAGGCCCGCTATGGAATTGCCTGGGGCGCACTCGGGGCTGCGATGGCTTGCTACCACACCGCCGTGGAATACGCCAAGACGAGGCTGCAGTTCGGTCGCCCGATCGCCAGCTTCCAGCTGATTCAGGAAAAGCTTGCCTATATGTTGACCGAGATCACCAAGGGGCAGCTGCTCGCCCTCCAGTTGGGTCGCCTGAAAGAAGCGCGCAAACTGCATTTCGCTCAAACCTCGCTGGCGAAACGCAACAACGTCGCCATCGCGCTCGAGTGCGCACGCCTGGCCCGGGAGATTCTCGGCGCCAACGGCATCAGCCTGGAATTTCCTGTAATGCGCCATATGTGCAATCTGGAAACCCTCAAGACCTACGAAGGCACCCATGATATCCATACCCTGATCCTGGGTCAGGCCATTACAGGAATTGAAGCTTTCGCCTAGGAGCCCGTCCGAGAATTAGGAGGGGCCGCGTTCCGAGCGCCGCGGGGGCAGATGCAAGGCGGCGCGACGCAGGCGATGTCTCGGTACATCGTCGAGGAGCGCCAACGCCGCAGAT
>JBGQNR010000296.1:0-6637 GCA_041501225.1 Acidobacteriota bacterium | reverse complement strand
TACAATCTTTTCGGCTCGTCCTGGAGTAATATAGCTCGTCCGGACCTTGATGGGTCTCGGGATCAATCGCGGCAAGCTGACATATCACCACTTCTCAGAAGTTGGGGAGAAGTCATAGCTGGCCCTGGATTCCAAAGGGCCTCCTATTTCAACTATACCCCAACTGCTGCACTTGCACATGCCGATATCTCTGCGCACTGGAATGAAAGGTCGGGTTTGATCACTTTTTGATTTTCGGCTGTTCGAGCTTGTCGAGGCTTTCTACTGAGAACACGAGATAATCCGAGTAACGGTGGCGGTTCCTGTAGGTCCGGCCGTTCCACTCCATGGTAACCAGGACCTCACGCGGCAGCCAGAACGCGTGCGGGCTATCCTTGAATCGCACTTCATTGAACCAGATCTCCGTAGTCTGCCTGGCCAGCAGCACATCTCTCCTGGGCGCCAGCAGATCGGTTCGCATCCGCAGGATCTGATGCGTCTGGGGATCCACCCACGCCAATCCCTGGTACATAATGACCGCCGGCGTCAACATAAGGGGCGTCTCCAATGTACCCGTGGGCTGCCCATTTTCCGGCCTCTGTGCAAACGCAATCACGTATGCGTTGGATTCGGAGCGCTGCCGTCCCAAAAGACGAAAACGGGAACCCTCCTTATACTGCGGATGAAAAAAAATGGCGAGGCCTGCAAAGCCAGAAGTTATCAAAAAGGAATCGGTCATGTTCCTTACTGGGAGGGGGCGGCCCTTGCTGTCGGTCCTGATTTCTTCCCAAAAGCCCGTTTTGCCAGGCAGTACCAGATAGTTGTAATTCTGATTCGAGGCATTATCGGCGATTCCGTTATCCCGCAACCGTTCCCGGCGAACCTGCTCTTTCGAGGTGGTATTGGGAATATCGCGAATCAGCGCCTCCACGCTCTCGCCCGTTTTCCGCAGGAGCAGTTCAAGATCCGCCTGGTCGTCGTCAAATTCCAGATCGCGGCACTCCTTGGGAAAATCCCGGAGCAACTCCTCGACCGTCATATCGACGACGGTTCTCGCTTTTGCATAGATTTCCAATTCCTGGTTGGCCTGTGTTTTCGAGAGGTTCACCTGGGCCGCCCGCAATCCCAATCCGGTGCTGCCGCAGGCAATGAGCAGAATTGCCGGAAGCGCCCTGGTCAAGCTCCTGGAGAAACTCAACATTTAAGGCCTCACTCTTCTGAGACCATCATCAGACCAATTCGCTTGAGAGACTTCATGGATAATGGCCTCCTGGAAATATCCTGAACAGCCCCAATCCGCCTCGACCTAAAATTCTGAAAAACAGTAGTGCGCCTATCTTAGTGCAGGTGAATCAGTGCGGACAGACAATTCTTGGGAGAATCGCCGGCTATGAACAAATGTGGATTGAGCCCCCAAAGAAGGCAGGGTGAAGTGGCAAGGGTCGCACCTACCCCAACCCCTCATGGTTGCGCCTGGGTTGCGGAGTTTTGCCGCTCTGTGCCGGGCTGTGCCGACTGCGGGTCCTTCATCTTCAATGTTATCAATACTTGACAGGAAACAGGCAGTCAGGAGTTCAGGACACCGGTGTCAGGTCTGGATAATTTACCTTTATCTTCGCAGCTTTGATTTAACTCCGAGACTTGTAACAAAGGTAAATTGTCCAGACTTGACACCAGACTCGGAAATGATCCGATTGGAGACCGCGCTAGCGCTTCTTCAGGGTAATACCGAGCCCCTCGCCTTCCATGTAGTACAGTGTTTCCAGCGCCCGGTCGGCCTTAACCAGCTGTTCGTAATCGTTAGCCATGCCAACGTTGTGCGCCAAGATCAAGCCGCCGGGCCGTATTAGGGGGAGCAACTTGTTCAAATAATCGACGTAGCCCTCCTTGTCGGCATCAATAAACAGAACGTCAATCGGTTCTTTGAGGCGGGCGATCGTCTGATGCGCATCACCCTCGACGATCGTCACGATCTGATCGACGCCGGCCTCCTTGAAGTGCCGACGCGCCGTGGCTGCCCGGCCCGCATCATATTCAAAGGTGGTTAGCCTGCCACCCGTTTTCTGAAGGGCGAGGCACAGCCATAGGCCGGAGAGCCCTGTGGATGTGCCAAGCTCGACCACGTTCTTTGCGCCTGCCGCCTCCGTGAGCAACCGGAGCATTCTGCCATCTGTGACCGGGACGTTTTGAAACATGGCACCGGTCTTCTGCGCCTCATCCAATACGGCCAGCACCTTCTTCTCAAGCTCTGAATTAGCCTGAGGCAGGCTGTCGGTTGAATACCCGCCGCGGAAGCCGCCCCTCGGGCCCCGCTGGCTGAAAGCAATGAAGGCCATCCCCAGTACAAGACCGATGACAATCAGGATTCGTTTCATTGAACTATCCCTCCTCTCCTTCACTGGAATGAGTCTCGATATATTCGTCGCCCGGCAGAGACACCCGGCAGTGTCAATGCCCTATTCTCACAGTACGACTGCCGAAGCCGAACGTGCCACAAATGGTTGTAAAGAATGCGTTAAGAACATCCCATTATGCCGTAGCGAGCCTGAAATCAATGCCTTTTTCGTGTATATACAGTGTTCTTAACGTAAATTTAATGCAGGGATCATATTCAATTCATGCGGATCGAATATCGTTTCTCTTCGGACAGGAAGTTCATGTCCGAAGATTCTCTCGATCGCGGGTTAAGAGAATCCGATGATCGGAGCAGTCCAGACGCACCTCATTGGAAAGCGGAATGATCCTATGCAAAAGAACATCTATCGCCGGCAGATCTGGGCATGTGTCATGGCTGCGGCACTGTTCCTGGTGTTATCTCAAACAAGGATGCAGGCTATGCAGCAGCCATCGACGGATGGCAAGCCTCTGGCGGATTCGATGAGTGGAACAAATCGCGGCACCGATGCTGCAGACGTCCGTGCCAAGGATCCTGCTGAGCTGGCGGCCCGGATCGAGGCGCTCAGCCGCCAGGTGGAAGAGCTGAGCAGGATGGTAGAAACCCTGATGGCTCGCACCGGTGGCGCGCAAAATGAGGCCGTTCCTGTCGCGCCAATGCAGCCGGCGGGCGTGGCAGCGCCGCAGATGGCCGCGATTCAGGCTCAACCTGCTTCGGAGCCGATAATCAAAGCCTCTGAGAATACGGGCAAAAGTGCGGCCTCGCCTTCTGCCGGATCGGCGACGGTGCAGGCCAAGGCGACGCCGGCTGAGACGGCTCCAAGATCGTTCGGTCCGTTTCGCTTCGGCGGTGATTTCCGGTTGCGGCTCGATGGGATTGTGCGCCCGGCTTACAACTCGGCAAATCCCGGCCAGCCGTCGCTGCCCCATGCACAGAATATTCGCGGCCGCTACCGTTTCCGCTTCAACATGGATGCCGACATGAATCCGGCAGTATCTTTCCATGCGCAACTGGCAACCGGCCCGGCGAACAATCCTCTGACTCTGGATCAGGACTTTGCGGCGACAATCGCGCACCATCCTTTCCTTATTAATGAAGCGTGGATCGATATCCACCCCAAGAAAGGCTTCAGCCTTCAGGGCGGCAAGGTGCAGGAAGTCTTTGCGGACAACCTGCGGTTTCTGTTTGATGACGACATCACCTTCAACGGCTTCAACGAGCGCTTTTCCCATGAATTCAAGAAGCCTGTCGCCGGGTTCCGGCGCATCGAATTCCGTGCCGGCCAATACATTTTCAGCAACCCGAACGTTGCCGTGGTGACGCCGGGGAATCTCGGCCCCACGGGTGCCGTCATCGGATCCACCGGCCGTGCGGCGCAGATGTTCCACCAGGGCGTGATTCTGGAGCAGGGATTGTCGTCCAAAGCATCCCAGCAATTCGAAGCGGATGTTCAAGTGTTCCGGAATCCTAATCAAATTCAGTTTGCCTCCACGGCTGCGGGAGTCCCGATCATTGTCCAGAATGGCCTCGGAATTACGCTCTCCGGTCCCATCCCGGGGACGGGAAACGCGACCACTACTTCCGGGGGCGCGATCTACAGTGCCCGCAATTTCCAGGTGACGCGCCTGACCTACCGGCTGGACTATACGGGGCTCAAATCCGCGCGGCAGGAATATCCGTTGACCTTGAATCTTCAGGTCGCGCGCAATGTCGGAACCGGCCAGCCTCAGCGCGACGCCATGCTGGCGAATGTCAAAATCGGCAGGATCAAGGGCCGCTGGGATCAATCCTTCCTCTACATGTTCGGCATCAAGGGGGCCAATTCGATGATCTCGCAGCTCACGGATGACGATCTGGGGACTTCATCGGGAGTGAACATCCGCTCGCATTTCTTCCGATTTGATCTGGGCCTGGCAAAAGGGATACAGCTGCAGAACCTGCTGTTCATCCAGAACGAACTGAGCAACTCCGGGCAGTTCCCTAACTTTTTTGTCCCCATGGGCGCGTACACGCCTCGCCAATACCGTTTTCAGGAGCAGATCCTCTTCATCTTCTAATCTTAACCGGATCTTAACAAAAGATTTGTCATGACCTCACAATGTAAAGCGAAAATATCTGTTCTCCCAAGGAGGGAATATGAAGAAATTGTGGGCAGGTTGGAGTCTCGTGGCGGGCCTGGTTCTCTTTGCCGCAGGATGCGGCGGTGGATCGGAGACCGGCCCTCAGCATAAACCGGTAACCGTCAAGGGCTCGGATACAATGGTCATCCTTGCTCAACGCTGGGCTGAGACCTATATGAATGAAAACCCAGGGCTCATGATCCAGGTGACCGGCGGAGGCTCCGGCGTGGGAATCGCCGCCCTCATCAATGGCGGCACGGACATTTGTGACGCGTCGCGTCCCATGAAGGATGCCGAAAAAGAGCAGGCCAGGAGCCGGCACGGCAAAGAGGTGAAAGAAACTCCGGTGGCTCTGGACGGCGTGGCAATCTATGTGCACCAATCTTCCACGATTCAATCCCTCTCGCAGGCTCAACTCAAAGGTATTTATACAGGGCAGATCACGAACTGGCGGGATGTCGGCGGAAAAGATGGGAAAATTGTCCCCTACAGCCGTGAAAACAACTCCGGCACCTACGTCTTCTTCAAGGAGCATGTGCTGGGGAATGCGGACTTCGCACGCGAGGTTCAAACACTCCCTGGAACCGCTGCGGTGGTAAATGCGGTTTCGAAAGATCCGGTGTCGATCGGTTACGGAGGCATTGCCTATGCCTCGGGAATCCGCGCCATCCCGGTTCGCAAAGACGAGAAGAGCGAACCCGTGACACCCTCGCTCGCAACTGTACAGAGCGGCCAGTACCCATTGTCCCGCAACCTGTTCTTCTACACGATCGGCGAGCCGGCAGGGGATGTGAAGGCCTTCATCGACTGGGTGCTCGGCCAGGAGGGGCAGAAGGTATGCGAGGCAGTGGGGTATTATCCAATCGTCAAGAAGTGACGGCGTTCTCGTTTCTGAAGATGCGAACCATGGGAATGTTCAGCGACAAACTCGCCGCTTGTCTCATCAAAGGCAGCGCGTTCCTGGCGATTATTTCCCTCATCCTGATTTTTGTGTTTATCGGGAAAGAGGCCTTGCCGGTACTGACCTCGGCGGAGGTCCAAAAGGAGGCGGGCCTGGCGAAATTATTTCTGCCGCAGGCTCCCCGTTCGGGCGCCGATCGCGAATTCACCTGGCAGCCGATCTCTGAAATCCCGAAGTATTCCATTCTCCCTCTTTTTGCCGGCACGCTTAAGGCGACGATCATCGCGGTACTCATCGCCATACCCCTGGCCGTTGCGGCCGCGCTCTACACCTCCGAATTCGCGCCTTCCTGGGCGCGCGAGGTGATCAAGCCCTGCATCGAGATTCTCGCGGGAATTCCCAGCGTGGTGATCGGCTTCTTTTGTTTGATGGTGATTGCCGGCTGGCTTCACAGCGCCTTTGGTTTTACCTATCGGCTCAATGCGCTGACCGCCGGTATCGGGCTGAGCCTGGCGGTAATCCCGATTGTATACACGGTTGCAGAAGACGCTTTCTCCTCGGTTCCCCAATCGTTCCGTGAAGGTTCCCTTGCGATGGGAGCTTCCTCCTGGCAGACCGCCGCGCGTGTCGTGCTCCCCGCGGCGATGCCTGGGGTGCTGGCGGCATGCGTCCTGGGTTTCGGCCGGGCTATTGGAGAGACCATGATTGTCCTTATGGCCTCGGGAAATGCGGCTGTACTTTCGTGGTCACCGGTCGATTCAGTCCGCACCTTTTCGGCCACGATCGCCGCGGAGCTCGGCGAAGTGGTCCAGGGGAGCCCTCACTATCATGTGCTGTTCTTTCTCGGGGCATTCCTGTTTGTCTTGACCTTCGCCCTCAACTTGTTAGCCCGGTGGTGGGTAGGCCGTCTGCAGAAGAAGCTGCAGGGAGCCTCTTAGGCACGTTATGTTGGATCGAACAAAAATCGTTGGCGGTGTTTTCCAGGCTCTGACGGCGCTGGCATGCCTGATTATTGTCGCCATGGCGGCCATCATCATCGGCAACATCGTGCACCACGGCGCCGCCAGATTTTCGTGGGCGTTTCTCTCACAGGCACCCCGCATGGGAATGACTGAAGGCGGAATATTCCCAGCCATTTTCGGCACGGCAGCCCTGGTAATCCTGATGACGATCGCGGTCATCCCCTTGGGAGTAGCCACTGCCGTGTACATGCACGAGTACGCACCCAAAAGGTCCCGGATG
>JBGQNR010000295.1:0-6752 GCA_041501225.1 Acidobacteriota bacterium | reverse complement strand
CAGGTCTTGAGGAGACTCTGCCAGCAATTGACTGAGCACCAATGCCGGTACCCCGGGTCGGATCAGCAACTAAGGTTCCAGGTACGCGCCTGCACAATTCCGCTATAATCCCATGTCAGGAGTTCTGAAACGCTTATAGATACAGTTGAGCTGACCCCCTCTGCTTGTCGAGTCTTGCGGGACAATCTCACGATCCGACCCGGTCCGTTCCTCAGGCAATTCCATGTACTCCCATATCTCATTCTGGTGCAGCCATATCGGGTCAGCATTCTGTAGAATAAACTCCTCAACATCCATGCCATCGATAGTAGGCGGCCACCTGATGCGCTTCTGCTTTCCGCGGATGAAGAAAGTCATGTATTCCTTGCGTCGGCGCTTTCCCTCGGCCTTCTCGGCTGCAGTCAGAAGTCGTTTCGGTTTGCCCATGATGGTTTGCCTGCTCTTTCAGCCACCTCTTCCGTAAATTTGCCCTGCAGCACCCTCGAGGGCGCCAGTTTCGACTCGCCCAAGTGCGATCATAGGGAAAAAACGGGACCAGGTTTGGAAAATTTTCTCCTTCTGGAGCAGAGTGTCGGCCTCGCAGTCAGGACCAATGGCCGGAGGGCCTCGTTGAGAAAGTGACAGCAGCCATAAAGAACTTTTCGATATCTGATCCACTCCTACATTATAGCAAGTTTGCTTTTGACTTCCGCTTGACCGGCCGTATAGGCTGTTTTCCCGATGGATGGATTTCGCTTCACCCTTAAACTGACACCGCGCGGCCGCCTCGCTCTTGTTGGGGCTGACGACGCGCCTGAGCTTGCACCGGAGTTGGCGCACCGCTTGCAGGATGCCTTTTCTCGAGGCACGGGATTCGGACTGCTGCAGCTCGGTGCCCGCGAAGTCGGCGAAACCCTGCCCGCGGCCTTCGCCTACTGGCGCGAATTCGCAGCGCGCTTCGTCACTTCGCTCTGCACTCGAACGGGAGCAGACGATCGATCGGTAACGACTCCGGATCCGCCGGCTGCGGACTTGGCGGAGTTTTCCCTGTCTTCACCCGAAATGATGGGGGCCGAATACATCACCCCGGACGTGCTGCGCGCACTGTGGCAGGAACTAGGGATCGCGTTTGCGGACGAGAAGTCCGCCGCCCGTGTTCCTCTCCAGCAGTTTCTCAGGAGCCTGAATCCCGCCTGGAACCTCGTGGGGCGGGTTCATTTCAACCTGGCCGAAAACCGCAGGGACCAAGAGGCTCCATTTGCATTCCTCGCCACCTATACGACTCGCCTCTCGGCGCAGGCCAAGGCGCAACATCTGCCGCTCGGCCAAGCCCTGAAGGAGTACGCCGGCGCTTCGAATAAAGAAAAACTACTCTCACTTCTTTTGCCCGTCCAGCGGGCTGCAGAGCGCTGCCACTGGCTCCGGTCCATGGTGGATGCGCACGAGATCTTTCACCCGATTCGATGGACCCCTTCGGAAGCGTTCCGTTTTCTCCAGGACGTCCACGAACTCGATGCCGCGGGGATCGTGGTGCGAATGCCCGCTGCCTGGCGTTCCGGCAAACCATCCCGCCCGCGGGTGACAGCGACGGTCGGCGGCCGGGCGCCTTCCGGTCTCGGCACGGATGCCCTGCTCGATTTTGCCGTCGAAGTGATCCTGGACGGCGAGAGGCTGACGCAGGCTGAAATCAACGAACTACTTGCGAAGACCGATGGCTTGGCTCTGATCCGGGGACATTGGATTGAAGTCGACCGCGAGAAGCTTGCCCGGACCGTGGAACAGTTCCGAAAGTTCGAACAGCTCGCCGCTAGGAGAGGAATCACCTTTGCCGAAGCCATGCGCATGGTTGCGGGCGCCGACGTCGCAGGGGACAGCCCCGCCGCGGCAGAATCTGAGTGGGCGGGAACTGTTGCCGGCCCCTGGCTGGCTGAAACCCTGCGGGCCTTGCGCGCCCCGGAAGCCCTGGATCGGATCGACCCAGGGCGGGATCTGAACGGCACCCTACGGCCCTATCAACAGGTCGGTGTCCGCTGGCTGCACTTGTTATCGCAGCTCGGACTCGGTGCTTGCCTCGCCGACGACATGGGACTGGGCAAAACCATTCAGGTGCTCTCCCTTTTGCTCATGCACCGGCGGGAATCGCCGGCGGAGCGAACTCCCAGCCTCCTCGTTGCACCGGCCTCGCTGCTCTCGAACTGGTCTGCCGAGATCGAGCGGTTCGCGCCGGCCTTGAAGTCGGTCGTGGCACATCCTTCCGCGCTGCCGCCGGATCAACTCAGGGCCCTGAATCCGGAATCCGTCAAGGACGCGGACCTGATCATCACCAGCTACGGGTCGCTTCTGCGGTTACCGTGGCTCGCTGAGACCAATTGGAATCTGGCGATCCTGGACGAGGCGCAGGCGATCAAAAATCCTCATGCGAAGCAGACCCGGGCCGCAGGCAACCTTCGGGCGCGGGCGCGGATCGCCCTCACGGGCACACCCGTCGAAAACCGGTTGGCCGACCTTTGGTCCATCTTTGACTTCATCAACCCCGGCCTGCTCGGCTCAGCCCGCGAATTCTCGTCCTATTCCAAGCGCTTGGCAGAACGCCCGCACAATCCCTACGGCCCGCTGCGCGAATTGATCCGGCCCTATGTCTTGCGCCGTCTGAAAACCGACAAGTCGGTAATCGCCGACCTGCCGGATAAAACGGAGATCAAAGCGTACTGCCATCTGAGCCGGAAGCAGGCTGCACTCTACCAGCAAGCAGTCCGGGAGCTGGCGGAAGGACTGGCTGACGCTGATGGGATGCGCCGCCGTGGCATCGTCCTCGCATTTCTGCTGCGCTTCAAGCAGATCTGCAACCATCCGTCGCAGTGGCTTGGGGACGGAGCCTGGAATGAGGCGGACAGCGGGAAGCTGGCCCGGCTCCGCGAAATCGCCGAGGTGCTTGCGGCCAGGCAGGAAAAAGCCCTGATCTTCACTCAGTTCCGGGAGATGACGGGACCTCTCGCGGCGTTTCTCGGCGGAATCTTCGGCCGGCCCGGGCTGGTGCTCCACGGTGAAACCGATGTGAAGAAGCGGAGAGGCCTCGTCAGGCAATTTCAGGATGACGAATCTGTACCCTTCTTCGTGCTGTCGGTCAAAGCCGGAGGAACCGGCCTGAATCTCACGGCCGCTTCGCACGTCATCCATTTCGACCGGTGGTGGAATCCGGCGGTGGAGAACCAGGCGACGGATCGTGCGTTTCGGATCGGCCAGACCAAGAACGTGCTCGTGCACAAGTTTGTCTGTCGCGGCACTGTCGAGGAAAAGATCGACGATCTTATTGAGTCGAAAAAGCAGCTCTCAAAGGACCTGATCGAAGGCGGCGGTGAGCTGCTCCTCACCGAGATAAAAGATGACGAGCTGCTCAAGCTTGTGTCGCTGGATATCAACGCCGCGTTGAAGGAGGAATGATATGTCTTATTGGGACGGATGGCGGCCGTACGTATCGAAGGCGGAACGAAGGCATCGGGCAGCACTCGAAATGGCGAAGTTGAAGAAGAAAGGGCATCCGGTCGCGCCGGTGGTACTGCAGGGTCGGACGATCGCCTCTACCTTCTGGGGTAAAGCTTGGTGCGACAACTTGGAGAGGTACGGCGACTACTCCAACCGGCTCCCGCGCGGCCGGACCTACGTGCGCAACGGTTCCGTCGTGGATCTTCAGATTGCCGAGGGGGAAGTTAGCGCGAGGGTCAGCGGCTCGGATCTTTACAAGGTGAAGGTGGATATCGTCCCGGTGCCGAAGACCCGCTGGAGGTCAATCTGCAAAGATTGCGCGGGCGGAATCGATTCGCTCGTGGAACTGCTACAGGGACGTTTCTCGAAAGGAGTGATGGAGCGGATCTGCCGGCAGCGGAGCGGCCTGTTCCCCGCGCCGGAGGAAATACAGTTCTCCTGCAGCTGCCCCGACTGGGCATCCATGTGCAAGCACGTCGCGGCGGTCCTATATGGGGTCGGTTCGAGGCTCGACGACAGGCCCGAACTCCTGTTCAGGCTTCGAAAGGTAGATGAGAAGGATCTGCTGGCCGTCGCGACCGCCGGGCTGCCCATTTCCAGGAAGAAACCGGCTGCCGGCAAGGTGCTCGACACCGCGGATCTCTCCAGCATTTTCGGCCTGGATCTCGCCGGCGAAACCGAATCGGAGTCCACTGAATCCGCAAAGCCGTCCGCCCGAAAGGTCGTGAAAAAGCCGGGCTCAAAAAAAACCAAAAACAAGAGGTCGCGAGGCGCCAGGAACAAATGAAGCCACACGTCACGGCTTTAATGAAAATGGTCAGGGGATCCGGGAACAGCGTGTCGCGATCCGCCGATTCCAGGATCGTGTCAAGAATGAACTCAAGCGACTGCGCTGTATCTGCCGAATAGCGCTTCAGCTGGAAGGGAGCGTGGACAGACCCGGAAAATGTGCGCAATCACTGTGACCTGCTATTTACAGTTCTGTCTTCAGGATCTCAGCCAATTCTTGGGGGCTTATGAAAAACGCGCACCGGTGGACCTTTAGCACCCGTTTCAGGCGGCACGCGTTCGGATGGCGTTCGCAGCCTGCCATTTTGCGGGTCCGGGAGGCAGTTGGGATCGCCTCTCGATGGATCCCGCCTTTCGCATGCGTTCGCATCCGGCCTACTTTTTGGCTTCAGCCTTCCGCTTGGCCCAATAAGCCTTCATCTTTTCAGCTCTAGCCTTATTGGCAGCGCTCAGTTCCAGCTTCCCCTTGGTTGATGCCGATTTCTTGGCACTGGCGGGCTTTGGAGCTTGGGCTTTCCTCGCTGCCCAAATGGCTTTCATCCGTGCGCTCTGAGCTTTCCGCTGTGCGGCGGTTCTTCCTCCTCGCTTCTTGGCGGCAGGGGCAATGGTTTTAGGGGCGATGCCGCCGGCGGGGTGATGAAGCTCACTCCTCAGCTGGGCGATTTCAGCCTCAATCGCGTTCCTCTGTTTTTGCAGGGTCTCAAGTGCCAGTTCCAATATTCTCTTGTTGTCCATCTTGTCCATGTGCCTTTCCGCAGGGCTGGGGAATAGCCGCTCAATTTAACCGCAGCGCCGCGGCATAAGATTAGTCGGCGGTTCCAGGATTTGCAAGATGGAATCGGATCCGAAGGCGGGGAACAAGCTCAACGGCCTGCCCTGCGTCTCGTCATGGCAATAACCCAGACGAAGGCGGCAACTGCCGCGTAGCAAGCCCAACCCAGAGTCAGACCGGCCTCCTGAGGAACGGTCTCGTGGACGTGGTAGAGAATCGCATACCAAATGGGAACCGGCTCAAGCCAGTCGAGACCACCGCTTGAGAAAAAATATCCATTCATCGAAACAACACACATGGCCAGGATAATTGCTGCTGTTGCCTGGCGTTGACGGGTCTTGTCGATAGAAAAGGCCTTGCGTGAAAGCCACAGGGCAGCAAATCCGAAGGGTACTGCGACGAGCAGAGCTGCATCTAATGACCGTGTTAGCCAATATCCAAAATTAAGAAAATCGTGGACTGCATAGACACAAGCATCAACCAGGATAAGGAGCGTGCAAATCCAAACCCAACTCGGGAGTTGAGAGAATGATCGCAATAGGGCGATCTCTACAAGGAGAGCCAATACCCATGCCAGCGTCCAAAGCCAATCTGGGGGTACATTCTCAGTGAGCGCATACATTGTTATTAGCGGCATCAGTAACGTATGTGCCATCTGAATGAGGATGATGGTCCTCAGCGTGATTTTCTGGAACTTTGAGAGCCTGGTGATTTCCGCAGCCGATCCCGCCTGTGCTTCGTTGTGTGCCATAAAGTTCCTGCTGGTGTCCCAGTTCGACATGGCCAAATCGCCGCTGGCCATGTGAACCTCAGCGGTGCGAATTGCGTGCAAGGTATTGAGGTACAACCGATGCGAACGGGACGTGTCGTTCTCCGATGCGTAGGCTATTATGTCGCGTTTTGTATTAATGCCTGGGCGCTGATCTTGGCAGCGGTAATTATTTCCTTTTCAGATGGGGCGGAATTCATCATTTCAAGTGCAATGACGGCGACGTTTATCTGTGCTGCCTCAGCTAGATCCTCCAGATCCTTCTCGCCGGGAAAGAAGATCAACCAGTTCACAAATTGATCTAAAGCCATTGTGAGATTTTCTTCCCCACCTTCCTTATAGAGACTAAGTCCTATCGCCCAGTAGGCCAGGGGTTCAGCTTTGTCTCCAGGGTAGGTACGAATGAGCGTCCAAAACGCCAGCCGCGCTTCCACATAGCCGCCGTTTCGCAAATAAGACATTCCGGTTTCAAAGAGTTCGCGGGCTTAAGGCCCAGATTGGGCCAGAACTCCCCGCCAGGATGGAATTTCAATCGAGGCTGAATTGACCGTATGCATGCGCTTGTTCGCAGTTGCTCTTCGCAATATGTCCCAGGGTGGCACTGACGGGGAGCTGTGCGTTGTTGCGTTCCTCAAAGGAATCGGGATCCTTGAAGACGCTTGGTCAAGGTGGTATAGCGAATTGGCAGAGGTGGTGGTTTTCCCAGCAGCCCGGGTTGTAATGTAGGTAGTGAGCTTGCCTGCGATCCCAGGCAGGAAAAGCAAAATGCCGGAGGCGACCAGGCCGAGGATGAGGAGAACGACCCGCCGAGTTCTCGTGGTCATGCGTGGCTCCCCGCTGATGATTGCGCTGTCATCTGTGCTTTACGGCAGGGTTCCACGGCGGTTGCAATTAATCTCGGATCCGGTTGGGATCCCGCCTTTGGATTCCTACATTAAGCTTCCGCGATCAACCATATTT
>JBGQNR010000294.1:0-6829 GCA_041501225.1 Acidobacteriota bacterium | reverse complement strand
GGCGGTCTCGGGAACTCTGAATAAGATTCTGCTCGCCGTTACGGCACTTTCGCTTGTTGTCGGCGGCATCGTACTGATGAACCTGATGTTGCTTTCAGTAACGGAACGACGCCATGAAATCGGGCTGCGCCGGGCGCTCGGTGGGAGGCGCCGAGACATTCTCCTTCAATTCTTATTCGAATCTCTTGCCTTGACCTCGGCTGGAGGATTGGCCGGATTGCTGCTGGGAATTGTCGCTGCCATCGTGCTGGGAAAGGTGACCACAAACGCGACTGTACTCTCTTGGGAACCTCTGGCGCTGGCAGTGGCCTTGTCCTTGCTGGTCGGACTGGTTTTTGGACTGGTCCCGGCGCGCCGCGCGGCCAAAATGCCACCTGTTCAAGCATTGCGCTGATCGTTAGATCCAAGCGCCTGAGGAATCGCTCATGAGGTGGACCCGGGGCCTGAAGGTATCGGCTGAGATGCTGATGGCCCACAAACTGCGCACGATTCTCTCCCTGCTGGGAATCGTCGTCGGCATCGCAACCGTCAGCGTGATGGCCGCCGTCGGCCGGGGTTCCGAGCGGAAGGTAATGGACGGGATTCGCAGCATGGGAACCAACCTGATCTCGATCAGCGCCGGCAAAGTCACGCTGATTGCGGGGAGGGAACGCCAGGGCGCGGTAGTGACCACGCTTTTGCCCGAAGACGCCGGCGCTATTCAAAGCGGCGCCTCTGATTTGGTGGCGCTAGTGGCGCCGGCTCAGTCGAAAAAATTAAGTGTCAAGTTCGAAGAGGTCGGGCTGAAGACCAACATCGTGGGTACGACCCCGGAGTTCCTGGCCATTCGCAACCTTCGGCTGGAAGCGGGCGAACTTTTCGATGATCAGGACGACCGCGCCTCCCGGCGTGTAGCTGTAGTGGGACAAACGATGGTACGGGAACTTTTCGGCGGAGTCAGCCCCCTGGGCCAGACAATCCGCGTCGGGAAGGTGCCTTTCGAAGTCATAGGGGTTCTGGCGCCAGCCGGTGTTGACATCAATGGCGCCGACCAGGATGACCAAATTCTCATTCCTCTGCGGACGGCGCTGCGTCGAGCATTCAACATCGTGTACGTGAACAACATTTACATTCAGGTCCGATCCGAGGAAAAAATGGAGGAATGTGCCGGCCGGCTGAGCCAAATCCTGAGGGATCGGCACCGCCTGCGGGCCGGTAAACCAGATGATTTTACGATCCAGAATCAGGCAGAGCTGCTGAAAGCACAACAGGAGACGCAGCAGACGTTTACTTCTCTGACGGTAGGGGTCGCTTCCCTGTCACTTGCGGTGGGCGGAGTCGGCATCCTGGCGGTGATGCTGATGTCCGTGCGTGAAAGGGTGAAAGAGATCGGTCTGAGACGCGCTTTGGGCGCTCGACGTGGTGATATTCTGTTTCAGTTTCTGGTCGAGGCCGTGATGCTCAGCCTGTCCGGTGGCGTCGTGGGCGTTCTCGTAGGGATCATCGTGACCTTCGTGGTGGCGCACCTCGCAGGCTGGGAGGCCATCTTCTCACCACAAACCATCCTCCTGGCGGTGGCAAGCTCCGTCGGCATCGGATTGCTCTTCGGAACGATTCCCGCCAGGAAGGCGTCCTTGGCAAGTCCCGTACAATCCCTGCGCGCGGAGTGATAGGCTATCATCGGGAGAGGTTCTGCATCAGAAGGAAATAACAATGCACTTGATCAGGGCAATAGGCATCATGGCGGCGTTTTCTTTCGCGGCGTTGGCAGCCCCTCAGAACAAAGAGGAGTCTGCTCGTGAACTTGAGGCGATGCTGATAGCTCCTTGCTGCTGGAGCCAGCCGGTATCGCAACACTATTCCGAGGCGGCGGATCAGATCCGCAGGGAAGTTCGCGAGTTTCTGGCAGCTGGCAAATCGAAGCAAGAGATTCTGGATTACTACGTGTCGAAGTATGGGGAACGCATCCTGGCAAGCCCGCGTCCGCGTGGATTCAATCTCCTGGCCTATGTGCTCCCATGGGTATTTCTGCTTACGGGTGCTGCCATCGTGGTCATTTTTCTCAAGAAGCAGGTAAGGCAACTACCCGATAAGCAGCCGTTCGATGCTGCTCGAGGTCCCTTGGATGAGCAGTACGCGCGTCGTGTGGAGAACGAAATACGCGAACTGCAGTGAGGGCGACTCTTCCGTTTCAGGAAGCAATTTGGGACTGGACCAAACACACGCGCAGCAAGTCTTGGGGCCATATGGCCTCCCAGAAAATGGGCGACGGCGAAAACGCGGGGATATTGCATGACATCGATTACGGCAACAGAACCACAGCTGAAACCGACGGCAGCAACGGATGCGACAGGTGAGGCTGCGATCAGACCGTCATTGCCCTGCCTTCTTTCCTGCTGGTCGTTGGAATCGCGCCTTACAGCAGCAGGATTTTCGCTTTGTCCTATCTCAGCAGGGCATTCGGTGGTGCCTTATGTTCTTTCGTGGGTCTTCTGCTCACGGTCACTGTCCGCTTTGCTTTAAACGTTCACTGGGGTCTCGTTCATATTCTCCTCAGTGGCGCCGCTTTCGTTGCTTTGCTATTGGAAATCGATATCCTCTGGGTAGTCCTGGGCGGGGCGCTGATCTCGATCAGCGCAACAAAGGCACCTCGGGTCCCGGCAGGCACTCGCCCCGCCGAGACACAATCCTTGGCAATCCCTGATTACCAGCGAGGCCGTTGAAAAGAAATCCCCAACCGGCGCACGGCCGGTCTCATTAGTTCCAGGCTCAGCCGCCGCCGGGGGCACAGCCTTTGGAGGGAACTGAAGAGCTACCTCTGGCCGACGACGAGAAGGTGGAGAACTTTTCCTCCACCCTGCGGCCTCCGCATTTGGTACAGGTGACTTCCGAATCCGCGCCCGCGGTTCTCACCAGCTTTTCGAATTTTGCGCCGCACTCGAGACACTCAAATTCAAAGAGGGGCATGTCAGCTCCTTGAGTTGTCAGTTGACGGAATTCACAGCAGGCTTGGCCGTTTCCAGAAAATGATCGACCATCTGTTGGAGCGATTCATAGGACAGGACACCAACCTGGTCGTTGAGAACCTGGCCGCCTGAAATAAACAGCAACGCGGGAATGCCTCGCACGTGGAAGCGCTCCGCCCAGTCCGGATTCTGGTCGGTGTCGACCTTGGACACCAGCAACCGGCCGGCGTATTGCTCCGCAATTTTATCCACAATCGGGCTCATCATGCGGCAAGGTGCGCACCAGGGCGCCCAGAAATCTACCAGCACGGGCATGTGGGACTTTAAAATGGTCTTTTCAAAAGTATTATCGTTAACGTGAATTGGTTCGTTCATCTGGACCTCCAAAATACCGGCCCCGGAAAAATATGGGGCCGCACTCAAAACTTGCTTCCTCGATCTGTCAGGAAGACGCCTTTTTGGCGATTCCGATCTTGTGCAGGATGTCTTCCATCAGGCACCAGCGGGTGAGCGCCGACTGGAACAGGTTGGCGCCAACAAAAGCGGTAAACCAGAGCCAGTTCGGATTAACCCAGTGCGCGAGCGCCAGGCTGATCAGAACAAAAGACCCGGCTATCATGCGAATCCATCGCTCCATGCTCATGTTAATTCTCCTTTTTGTTCAGTGATTCATCCCTCATAATTGATTACTTATCACCTGCTGATTTAGGCACCACCAGCAGGGGCGCTTCCGCCCATTGCATGACTCGCTCCGTGGTACTGCTGAAAAGCTCGCCAAACATGGACGATTTCTGTTCCGCTCCCATGACGATGAGGTCGGGTTTGATTTCATTAGCAGCATTCAATATTACTTTCGCCGCATCACCGGGATATGTGAGCTCTTCGACGCGGCATTGCCGCCGCACCTCTTCCGGTACGAGGGAGCAGTCCAGAGGTTTATCTCCATCTTCCAGGGCATGAATTACCGTCAGCCGGAGTTTGCCGGATTCGGCGATAGCGATCGCATACTCGAGCGCCTCCCGGCTTGAAACGGTGAAATTCACGGGGCACAGGACGTGCCCCAGCGAAACGGCGGCTATTCCCTGGCGCACTACCAGTATGGGTTTTGAACTCTCGTGGAGTATTCTCTCGGCGACTGAGCCGACCCAGAAACGGCCCGCCCCCCGGCGTCCATGAGTTCCCATGACGATCAGGTCCATTCCCAAGGTCTCAGAGGCTTCCAGGATCGCTTCGACCGGAGGTTTCTCCACCACGGACACTTCGGCCTCAAATCCCAGGGTTGCAAGGCTCTCCTTGCGCAAGTATTCCACGGCGGCTTTCATGGATTGCTTGAGCTCGCGTTTCAGGTTCTGGATCTGCCCGCTGGAGAAGTACGGAGGCAGTTCAAAATGCTGTGCGTGCAGGACATGAACCATGCCTCCGAATTGCTTGTGCAGAACCCGGGCGAAATGGAATGCCGGCAGGGAAGTTGCACTCAAATCTGTCGGCACCAGGATCTTATTCGGTGGGAAAGCGTGTCGTTTCATGCAGGACCTCCAGGTTGATCTGTAGCAGGGGTTTTGGGCAACGATTTCCGCTGCAGTTCCCGCCGGCGCATAATGAAAAAGAGCACGGGAACCGTCATGCGGCTTAACAGCAGGGACGCGACTTCTCCGGCCATGAGCGAGATGGCCAGTCCCTGGAAGATCGGATCGAACAGAATCACCGCCGATCCGACGACGACCGCGGCTGCCGTGAGCATCATGGGCCGGAAACGGACCGCGCCTGCGTCCACCACTGCTTTTTCCAGGGGTTCACCCATGCTGAGCCTCAACTCGATGAAATCGACCAGAATGATCGAGTTTCGGACTACGATGCCCGCGCCGGCGATAAAACCGATCATCGAGGTTGCAGTAAAGAAGGCTCCCATGGCCCAGTGTCCTGGCAGAATGCCGACCAGTGAGAAAGGAATTGCCGCCATGATGACCAAGGGGGTTTTGAAACTCTGGAACCAGGCAACCACCAGGATGTAAATCAAAATCAGAACCGCGGCAAAGGCAAGCCCGAGATCCCGGAATACTTCATAGGTGATGTGCCATTCTCCATCCCACTTCATCGCCAGCTTGTCGCTATCCGCTGGTTGCTGTGCGGTGTAGGTTTCAAGCTTGTAACCCTCGGGAAGAGCCTTGGCTTTCAGTTCCGCGTCGAGCTGCAGAATCGGATACACCGGGCTTTCATCTCTGCCGGCAATGTCCGCGGTGACATAAACCACGGGCATGAGGTTCTTGTGATAGATGCTCGTTTCACGAACCGTCTTCTCCCAGGTTCCCAACTCGGACAGGGGAACCAGTCTTCCAGTCGCGGAGGCAACGCGCAGGTTGCTGATGTCGTCGATGCGGCTGCGGTCCGCGAGTGGCAACCGCAGATTCAGGGTCACGTCTTCGGCTTCGCGCGGAAGATGTGCCAGCCCTGCGTCTGCACCACTGAGTCCCAGCTGCACAGTTTGCTGGATCTCCGCCAACGAGACTCCTGCCAGGGACGCTTTCAGACGATCAACATGAAAGAGCAACTCCGGTTGAGGATCCTCGACATACCAGTCGACATCGACGACGCCGGGCGTCTTGTCGAGCGTATCGCGTATCTCGCGCGCGAGTTCGATCTGGCGTTCATAAGTGGGCCCGTAGATCTCGGCCACCAGAGTCTGGAGCACGGGAGGCCCGGGCGGGACTTCGGCGACCTTCATCCGCGCTCCATATTGTTGGGCCACTGGCTGCAGCAGCGTTCTGGCCCTGCGTGCGATGGCGTGGCTCTGAGCCGAGCGGTCTCCTTTGGGCGTGAGGTTCACCTGGATGTCCGCGATATTGTCCCCACGCCGCAAGTAGTAGTGGCGCACCAATCCGTTGAAATTGAAGGGGGACGCGGTGCCGACATACGACTCCAAGTCCGTAATCTCAGGAATTTCTGTGAGCTTTACGGCAAGCGCGCGCGTGACCGCTGCAGTCTTTTGCAGGCTGGTCCCTTCGGGCATATCGATGATGACCTGGAACTCGCTCTTGTTGTCGAACGGGAGCATTTTCACAATCACAAGCTTGAAGTAAACCATGCTCATCGAAACCAGGAGGAGGGTGACAACGAGCGCCAGGAATGCCCAACGATTCCTGCCATGCGCCAGGAGTGCCCCCATGAACCTGCGGTAGAGACGGGTGCTCCAGGTTTCGCTCTCGCTTTCGTCATGATGCGAGCCGCGCGTGTCTCGGAAAAACTTCATTGCCGCCCAGGGGGTAATGACGAAGGCAACCAGTAACGAAAAAATCATGGCGGCCGAGGCGCCGATGGGGATGGGGCGCATGTACGGACCCATGAGGCCGCGCACCATGGCCATGGGAAGGATGGCGGCAATCACGGTGAAGGTCGCCAGGATGGTCGGATTGCCTACTTCGTCGACGGCTTCGACCGTGACATCGGCAAACTTCCGGTCACGGTTCTGCGGCAGGCGCCTGTGCCGCACGATGTTTTCGATCACGACGATGGCGTCATCCACCAGGATACCGATAGAGAATATGAGCGCGAAAAGCGTAATCCGGTTCAGCGTGTATCCGTATAACAGGAAGACGACCAGCGTCAGCGCCAGTGTGACCGGGATCGCCACCGCTACGACAGCCGCCTCGCGGAAGCCGAGAATCAGCCAGATAAGCAGGGTGACGGACAAAACTGCAATCATCATGTGCAGCAAAAGCTCGTTCGATTTTTCCGCCGCGGTCTCGCCATAATTGCGCGTGACGGTCATCTGCAGATTGGCCGGGAAATTCCGGGCACGAAATGCTGCGGTTCTTTTTAAGACTTCTTCCGATAGGATTACGGCGTTCTTCCCTTTGCGCTTTGCGAACGAGATCGTCACCGCAGGG
>JBGQNR010000293.1:0-6901 GCA_041501225.1 Acidobacteriota bacterium | reverse complement strand
CAGATGCCAAGCCCCGCCGTGCAGTGTTTAATGGCGGAATCCATGTCGAGCCATTGCAGTTCCGGCTGCTTGCCCGCGACGATGACATTGACGTAATGGCGGCTGCGCAGACAGTGGTCGGTCACCGACACTAAAAGGTCCTTTCCGGCAAGCACGCGGGCGAAATAGTTAGCCCAAATGCCCGCCTAGCAGTCAGATCTATTGCGGCGTCCGTGCCGCAGGAGATCAAAGTCCTGCCGTGGCGCGCATAAGCTGGCTGTCTGGCGATCCGTCCGAACCGGTTGCCGACGGTCCCTCGGATTTCTTCCCTGTCGTCCTGCAAGTGTTCCGCCGCCTCTGGCTGCGGCGTCTTCACGAAGCCGAGCGTCTGTCGGAAGCTTTCATGAACAACCTCCTCTCCTGGGTCCATCCGGGCTTCTCTGTTTTCGCCGGCCCTCCCGTCCAACCCGGCGCCCCGGAGTCGCTGGAATCGCAAGCCCGCTATATCGCGCGCCCGGCCATGGCCATGGAAACCCCGCCCGACCCGCGCTCGGGCGCCACCCTGCTCGTCCTGGACCTGCTCTCAGTGGATTCATCGGATCGCGGCGCATATTCCCCCCGGAACGCACACCCGACGCTCCTATGGCGCCTACTGCAACCGAGCCAGGGTTACCGCCAATGCCGCGCAAGTGAATTCTGACCACGCCGCCCCATCCGCTCTGCCGGCGAAGACTCGGAGTTTGCCCGCGAAACACGTCGCAGCTGAGCCCGATTATTAAGGAAGTTCTTCAATGAAGTCGACCCTCTCTTGTGCTCGTGCGGCGCCGAGATGAGGACCGTCTCCATCATTACCCAGCCCCGGATTGTAGACCGCATTCTGCGGCATTTCCGGAACCAGCGCCGCCAGGCCCGCGATCCCTTTGAATCCCGCGCGCCGCCCCGGACGGCCGCACTCTTCCCGCCAGGACTTTCCTATCGATCCGTGAGTCCAGACCTCCGGACATAGCCGGGTGAAGGATGATACATTTTTGCGCCTCAAAAGCCGCGGACCCGGGCTGGACTGATCAGAATTCAGCCAAAACCGAGATGCGCTGAAAAAAACGCGTATCATGCAATATTCTGACAAGGCTGCGTGCTAATTCACCGCAATTATTGGATTTTTGCCAATAATGACGGGCTGGCGGCGTGAAACGGTCCCAACGCCATGTCCGGAGGTCTGGAGTCCGGCTTCCAGTCCGGATCTCCGCCGGCTCGAAGTGTATCCCGCCGTGCCGCTGGCTGCTGCCTATGAAGGACATCCTGCGCGAGGATCCAGTGGCCGCATCAGGGGTCGAGACAGGCAGCGAATTGCTGGGCAGAAACGGGCGTTTTACCCTGGACCGAGGCGGCAATACGCTGCCTGTCCCGACCCCTCTCCTGAATCCGTGGATTTCCCAGCCACCCCGCCTGACTTTTTCCTTGTGCCCCCTGGATAGAATGTCCTATAAGTAAAATAAGTCAGACAGTGGGGAAAAACCTAGCCACGAATGGCACGAGTTGAGAGAGGGGCCGCCAAGGGAGTGCGATTTTGCCTCCTCCCCATCTCATACACACGGACAAACTCTCCGCATGTGGGAGGTTGTTCTCATGGTTTCAAGTGAGATCGGAAATAAGAGGCAAAAGCGTGTCAGGATTTGTCTCGAGAATCTCGGCCTGCCGCGCGCCGCTGAACGTTTCCCGGATCGCATCCTGCACCGCATCGAATTCATCGACAGACAGACGCGCAGTCAAAGTAACCTCGGCGCCAAACACCCGGTCCATGAGCTGGCCGTGATGAGCCGCAAGCAGCCGCCGGATGCGTTCGAAGCTGCTATATGGGATGGTAATGCGCACCGTATGTGTGGCGACTTTGCGCGCACGCGGCAGAATCGCCAGCACTCCGCGCACCGCATCACCATAGGCGCGAACCAGCCCGCCCGTGCCGAGCTTGGTTCCCCCGAAGTACCGGGTTACAACTGCTGCCGTATCTCCCAATCCGCTTCCTTGCAGGACAGCCAACGCAGGCCTCCCGGCCGTACCGGACGGCTCGCCGTCGTCGTGGCAGTGCGTGAGGATCGAATTGCCGTGGCCGATCACAAAAGCGGTCACGTGATGCGCGGCGTCCGGATATTCTACCCGCACGCGTGCGGCCAAGGCTTTGGCCATATCCAAGGTCATGGCGGGCCCAGCCGTCGCAATGAAGCGTGAATTGATCACCATGATTTCGGCGCGTGCTTCACGTGCCGGCACCAAACGCTACGGATAGTCGAAATAACCTGCAAAATGCTGCGAGTTGCCCAAGCCCTGGGCGGGGTCCTGGCTTCCGATAAGGTGGTGCTATGTTAACTTCGACCCGTTTGCCGCGATTCCGGAACTCAGGATGGCCATAAAAAGCAGTTTACTGCAATCGTACGTTGCCACCACTGGAATTTTGACACACTTCTTCCAGCAAGCGGCTCTGCTCAGGAAAAATCAAGCTCGTCAATCTCACGGTCCGGCAGGGCGTTGGCAACCGGCGGGGGTCTGGAAGGGAGTCCGAGGCAGTCAAGAATCTTGCGGATCGTTTCAGGAGGATTGATCGCTGCAAGAATCCGCATGCGGCCGCCGCAACGGGGGCATTCCAAAACATCAATCGAAAAAACTCTTCTCATCAGTTGGGACCAGGAATAATACCTTGGACGGCAGGCGCGTTTCTTCAGCAGATTTTCGGTACCGGGAGCGAGGATCTGCTTTCTTGCGGGACAGTTGGAGTGAGACAGGGGATCGGAAATTTCTGATTCCGGGACGATGAGTGGCCTCCAGCCATTCGTCCACGACGTATTTTTTAAAGACGTTGAGCTGCTTCTCGCTAAGTCCCCCCAATCCGTCGGACATTACCCGCCTGGTAATTCCGGCAGCGGTCGCATCCAGTTCGTACTCGATCAGAAAGGTGAGTGCCTCCTGATCGAGGAGCGAATCGTCGAAGTCTTCCCGCCAATCCACGATGCATCTCCATTAGTCCTGAAATCAGCTTTCAGCTGATAGTGTAGCACCTGTGCTTGCAGAAATACCCGAGGTCGGCGCAAAAAATCAAGATTCTGAGCTGGCGTCACATCTCTGGCTGTAGATTTCAGCACGAAGCATGCCAGGAGGAACGGTACCTTGGTGGTTATCAAGGTGGGGCGACAGCATCAATCAGCCTGATTGTTCTTCCCGCGAGCACGAACTCACGTGTTTCGATTGGGCCGGACGGGCCTGAAAGGCCGATGCCAGCGAACCTCTTGAGCGCGTCACCGGCTGACTTGGGAAATTTTGAAATGAGGTCCATATCATCCAAAGTACCCGTAGAAATCCCTGCCCTGATAGCAGCAGCCCAGGTGTCGTGGTCGCCTCTATAGCCGTCGGTCAATACAAAGCCAACTCCTCGATGCAGTCGTTTGAGAAAATCATGAACCTGTCCGATCCCCTTGATGATCTCCTGGTTTCGCTTGTAGGCCTCCCAAGGCGATTCGGGCCGCAAAGTGGACTTCAGCTCGAGGAGTATCCTCTCGTTGTCTTTCTCAGCGAAAACGTCGATCTCCGCGTCTGGATTCCTCAGGCAAAACCTTGGACGAGCAATCCAGCCAGACGTTTTGAGGACCGCCAAGCAACGGTCGATCATTCTATCGTGTCGAAGCTGGTTGACCCTGGAATACTGTGTCGGATCGACTCGGGCGGCCAATCTGAGCATGGCGCTCTCGGAGGCCCGCCCGAGGGCAGTCTTAACGAGACTTGAGACGCCATATCGCTTGCCGTCGATTTCGACAAGCGGCCTGTCCATCCAGCCCGTCCAGTTCCAGATTTCTGTGCCGGTCAATTTTGGCGAAGGAAATGAAAGATTATCTAACACCGCCAAATCTGCTTGAATTTCGGGTTCTGGCGCCTCGAAAACGACAGGGCGTTTGAATAGATCCGTGTTGCCGTGCAGGGTGGAAACAACGGTCTCCGTTTCTACCTTTTCAGCAGCCCCGACGATCTTCCTGGCAACACGCCTGAAATCAGCGCAATTCCAGTCGGACGTCAGTTGGTCGGTATCATCTGTGAGGACAGAATGAATGTGGAACGGATTCGTGCTGTGCTGGTGCTCGATGATCGTTCTGTCGAAGCCCGTCACGTTTCCGCCCTCGTAAACATGGAGGGCTCCAGAAACTTTATCCAAACGAATAGTGTTGAGCCCATGCTTTGCCATCTTTAGGGCGTCCACGAAGTTGACATAGAAATGCCCTTGCTCTGCCAGGGCACACAGCTCCTCATCATTGGGTAGAGCAGCCATATCGCCGCCACTTTCTGGACTCAGAGTACCAGCCCATTTGAGTGATTGGAGGACGCCAAGGTGGAGGTGCGTTTCGACAGCAAGGGCACCCTGGATTGCTGTGGGCTGCCCGGTTTCCAGAGCCCAAGCGACACCCATGTAAACGGCCTCGATGGCATCCCGATAATATTCCAACACGGCCCTTAACAACCGCGATCGAGGCGCCTGCCAATGCCGCAGTCCCTCGATCTTCTGATCGATTTGCTGCTCGACCGCTCTAACCTCTTCGCTAACGCCCATGGCGGCCCGTAGTCCTTTCTATTTTGGGGAACTAGGGGGACTTAAATCTGAGCAATTTGCCGAATTACTCAGTCTCCTCGCTCTGCTGGATCTGAACGGCATCCAGCGCTTGCCTCATCACGTCCGCAATCGAGTCCAATTTGCTGATCTCGTCGAACAGCAGATCTCGCGTCGCGCGTTCCGTCAATGCGGTCGCCATAATGACAAGGCTTGCAATTGTATCCTCGAGACTGTGGAGGCATTTGCGAAGGGCCTCGATTGAGGCCCGCTCAGTGAGATTCATGGCTTGATACCCTATCTGGGCCGCTGGATGACTTCGATACTCGGTGTCTTTTCGGCAGGGCTGCATGACGCGATTTGAGGGGTTTTGGTATCGTCTGGCTGTCGGCGCAGAAAGCGCCTGGAGGGCAATGATATCAGCAAAAAAATCCCTGTCTCCCGTCATCAACAGTCCACTTGAAAGGCTCCAGCGGCATCTTGAGGTTTGGCGCAAGTCCCACAGGCCGCGATCTCGACTTCCCGGCCGGTTCTGGAATTCGGCGGTCCAGCTTGCCGGGCAATACGGCGTTAACAAAACAGCAAAGGCTCTGCGCCTTGACTACTATGATCTCAAGAAGCGGGTCAGTGCCGGCGCTGTCGTCCATGAAACGGCACCTTCATTCGTAGAACTGGTGCCGGCCACCTCATCCCCTTTTCCCGAGTGCCTCATCGAGCTTGAAGCTCGGAGCGGAACCAAGATGCGGATTCATCTTAAGGGTACGACCCTGCCAGACCTGACAACTCTCGGCAGCATGTTCTGGAGAAGCAATCGGTGATACAGATCGCACCACAGATGCGTATTCTGGTCGCCGTTGAGGCAGTTGACTTCAGGAATGGGATCGATGGCTTGGCACGAGTCTGCAAAGAGGTATTGAAAAGCGATCCTTTTTCGGGCGGCCTTTTCGTTTTCCGCAACCGCCGGGGGACGGCCATTAAATGTCTCGTCTATGATGGCCAGGGGTATTGGCTCATGCAGAAGCGCCTGTCGAAAGGGCGATTCCGTTTCTGGCCGGTCGACGCCACTACGGTGTCACAACGTCTAGAGGCGCATGAGCTGCAAGTACTTCTTGCCGCAGGCAATCCTGAAACCGCGCAGGTTGCCCCGGCATGGCGTCGCGTCAGTCCGCCGGTGTGAGAAAAACTGAAAATAGGACTTGCGTTCCGTCTGCGCTCCTGCTACCTTCGGGGGCATGGAAGCAAGATTCTCCTATCGTGGCCGGGTCGTCACCGACACCGATATCATTTTCATCAACCGACTGATTGCCGATAACCCGGCGTCGAGCCGACGGGATCTTTCCAAGAAGCTGTGCGAAGCGTGGAATTGGCGGCAAGGCAACGGGGCACTGCGCGACATGGTGTGCCGCAGCCTCATGCTCCAGCTCCATCGCGCTGGCCACATCGAGTTGCCACCGGTTCGGTGGGTGAATCCGAATCCCCTGGCCAGGCGCGGCGCGGAGCGGCGGAAGCCGATCCCGGCGCTCGTGGATACAACACCACTGTGCAGCAGCCTGTCCGCGATCCGCCCGCTTGAGTTCCGCCAAGTCCGGCGCACGTGGGAGGAACCGCTCTTCAACAGTCTGCTCGACCGGCATCATTACCTCGGCTACACCCAGCCGGTCGGGGAGCATTTGAAGTATCTGGTCTGTGCGCTGGGACGCCCGATTGCCTGCCTGGCCTGGTCTTCCGCGCCTCGGCATCTCGGTCCCAGGGACCGGTTCATCGGATGGGCGGCCGAAGCGCGGCGCAAGAACATCCGTTTCCTTGCCTATAATACGAGATTCCTGATTCTGCCCTTCGTCCAGGTTGAACATCTCGCGTCCCACATCCTCGGTCAAATGGCCCGGCTTCTGTCAGAGGATTGGGAGCGTGTCTATGGTCACCCGGTACATTACCTGGAAACGTTCGTCGATCCCCAGCG
Source organism: Acidobacteriota bacterium (assembly GCA_041501225.1). GTDB lineage: Bacteria > Acidobacteriota > UBA6911 > UBA6911 > UBA6911 > JAFNAG01. The sequence goes on along the minus strand of JBGQNR010000293.1, from coordinate 377 downwards.
CTTCCGTGGGACGTGCTATCGGGCCGCCAACTGGATCGTGCTTGGCCGCACGACGGGACGCGGAAAGGACGACCACACCAACAAGCCCAACCGCCCGATCAAGGAGGTTCTGGGATATCCTTTGTCGAGGGAATTCCGCCAGCTGCTTTCGGAGGTAATATGATGGCAGCCACTTCACGGATCGAACTCGATATGAAGGAACTGGAAAAATATCTCGAGCAGGCGCGGGCCGTCCTGGGTGAAGATGGTTACACGAAACTCAAGGCGGCGCTGGAAACCCTCGATTACTTGACAGGCCTGATCGAGGGCAAGGACATGACCATTGACCGGTTGCGCCGGATCATCTTTGGCGCCATTACCGAGAAGACCCGCACTGT
>JBGQNR010000292.1:0-6973 GCA_041501225.1 Acidobacteriota bacterium | reverse complement strand
GCGGTCATTTCTTTCTTCCAAGCCCCAGGACATCCCTATCCAGGATTGGCTTAAAAACGAAAAATTGGCTGGAAAATAAAGGCTAAGGCCCCTTTCAACCCCTTCTAGCGGACCTGTCTCGTGATTGGGTAACTATTTCCCATGGTCCGTCCCCACCCACAGAGCGCTAAATCATGGACGCTTACCGTCTGGACCGCGAGCATCGCCCCCGTTGCATTGTCCGCCTTATCTCCTGGATACGCACGAAGTAGTTATCATTTTTTCAGGACGTCATCATCTGATTCCCAGATTTGCATCACGGCGAGTTGCCCGACAATCCGGGAAGCCACTGCCGGGCACCGAATGCGGCTGGTGTGGCAGAATGATTTTACCAACTGATCCCATAGCTTAAATCTATCGCTCTCCGCGACCTGTGTTTCTGATCTGGCTTTCACCAGGAATTTTTCTTCAACCGGTTTTTTCTCTTTGCATCGCTCGCTTTCGGGATGCCGCAGGATCCTGTCGATGGCCGGCGAGTCTGTGCTGAAGGCTTACAAACGGGGGCGGGTAGGGTCGTGATCCTGGGTTGCCACCCGAGGGACTGCCATTAAAACGATCAGAATTACCATAGAACCCAGCGCCATCGGGTCCTGCTGAAGATGCCGGGTTAATTCGGCATTGAGGGGGAAAGGTCTCCTACTCGCTGTTCGAATCGGGACTCCTCGGCCACGTCAAGGGTTGCCTTTACAGGCGCTTCCGGCACCAAGTGGGAGCTTTTTGAGACCGCCAGCGGCGAGGGCGGTTTTTTCTCTGCCTCGGCATTTGCAGCGGAAACAGTGGTGCGTCACGATCCTGAGCAGCCCTGTTTACTGACTCCTGGACGGTTCCTCCTGCGGGCCGGGTTGAAGGCGGCGCTGCTTCAGCAGATAGAACAGCACTGGGGTGACCAGGAGCGAGAGGATCATCGAGATGCTCACGCCGCCGATTACCGCGATGGCCAGGGGCTGCAGCACTTCTGCTCCCGAGCCGATGCCCAGAGCCAGGGGAAGCATGCCGAAAATGGTGGCCAGCGCCGTCATCAGGATCGGACGGAGGCGGCGCCTCCCGGCCTGGAAAATCGCTTCCCTGAGCGGGTATCCCTGCGCCGAAAAATACTTCTCCGAATCAAGCATCAGGATGCCGTTCTTCTGCACGATGCCGACCACCATGATGGCGCCCATGAAAGAGGATATGTTCAAGGCTGTGTGCGTCAGGAAAAGGGCCAGCAGGGCGCCCGAACCGCACAGAATTGTCGCCGCCAGAATGGCGATCGGATGCGAGAACGAGCGGAATTCGAAGACCAGAACCACAAAAATGAGCAGGATGGACGTCAGCAAGACCTGGGTCAGGCCCAGAAAGGATTCCTGCTGGATCTTGTACAGCCCTCCAAACTCGATCTCGGTGCCCGGAGGCAATGAGATCTCCTTGGACAGACGCGCCTGGATCTCCTTCATGGCCGACCCGATGTCCCGGCCCGCAAGTCGCGCCGTAACCACGGCATCATTGCGCAGATTGTCCCGATGAACTTCCGTCTGCAATTCGTCCATCTCGACGGAGGCAACGCTCGAAAGAGGAACGGTCACTCCCGTGGGGGAGGTGATCAGCAGCGATTTCAGTTTGTCGATCGAGGATCGGTACTCCTCCGGATAGCGCACGCGGATGCCGACGAGGCGATTGCCGCCCTTTATCATGTCTGAGGCCACCTCGCCATCCAGGATGACCGCCTCCAGGTCCGCGATGTTTTGCACGCTGAAGCCGGCGAGCTGAGCTTTCTGCAGGTCCACTCTGAAATTGGCGGCCGGTCCAATCACGAAGGTCTGGTTGACCACGTCCACCACCCCAGGAATCTTGGGGAGCCATTCCTCGATGCGGTGCGCGACCTCCTTGTAGACTGCCTCATCGTCATGGAAGACCTTGATTTCAATGGGTTGCGGGGACCAGGCGAGATCCCCCACCAGATCTTCCAGAATATGCGGAAACTCGACTTCGATGGCCTGCTCCGAACTCGTGATCTTTTCCCTGAGCTCGCCGATGACCTCCTCGAGAGAGCGCTTGCGGTCGCGCCTCAGCTTGACCAGAAAGTCACCGGTGTTGGGTTCCGCGATGGCCAGGGCCAGCCGGGCGCCCGTGCGGCGGGAGTAGCTCTCAACCTCAGGGGTGTCTTTCAGGATGTCCTGGATATGCCGGAGCACCCGGTCGGTCTCCTGGAGCGACGTTCCCGAGGGCATCACGTAGTCGAGCACGAAGGCGCCCTCGTCCATTTCGGGCAGAAACCCGCTGCCCAGCTGATAGTAGAGAACAACGGATCCCACGACAATGCCAAGGGTGGCGACCAGCACGGTTCGGCTGTGCAGCAGCGCCCAACTCAGCGCCGCTTCATAGCGGGCCGTCAGCCAGCGCAAAATGCGCCCTTCGCCCGCCTGCTCGGCCTCTTTGAAGTCCGCGGCCGCAACTCTCTTCACGTTCTTAAGGAAAATGCCCGCGAGCACCGGCGTGAAAAAGATGGCCAGCAACAGCGAAGCCAGCAGCGCGGTCGCCATCGTGAACGCCAGGGCGCGGAAGAATACAGCGGTAATGCCGCCCAGAAACACCAGGGGCACAAACACCATGATGGGAGTCAGGGTAGATCCGATCAAGGCCGGGGTCAGTTCGTGAATCGCGCTCTTGGCAGCCTCGCGCGGAGTCTGGCCAAGCGAAAGGTGCACGATGATGTTTTCCACCATCACGATGGCGTCATCAATGACGACGCCGATACAGGCCGCAAGCCCTCCCAGCGTCATCAGGTTGAAACTCATGTTAAAGAGCTTCATAAGAACAATCGCCATCAGAATCGCAATGGGAATGACAAGTGCGGCGACCAACGTCGTGCGCCAGCTCTTCAGGAAGCCTACTAGAACGGCGATCGAGAGCAGAAGCCCGATGAGAATGCTGTCGCGCACGCTGTCGATCGAGTCGCGCACGAGAACCGACTGATCGTAGAAAACCGACATCTGGACGTCGCGCGCCAGGCTCTTGCGGATTTCCGCCAGCTCGCGATTGACGGCGTCCGCGATGGACACGGCATTGCCGTCCGGCTGCTGGAGCACATTCACGAGCACGGCCGGGCTGCCGTTGGCCGTGACGATGTTATAAACCGGCTGCTCGCCCGGCACCACACGGGCGATGTTCTTGATCAGAATCGGCGTGCCTTTGATGACGTCGACAACGGTATCTTCAATCTGCTCCTTTTTGCGCATCAACCCGGTCACCGTGGTCAGGTAGAGATGGTAGTTCTCCTGGACCATCCCGGAGGAAGCAATCAGGTTGGTATTTCGGATGGCATCGACGATCTTGGTGACGGGAAGGCCGTAACCGTTCAACTTGCCGGGATCGACGAGCACGTGATATTCCGTCGGCCGCCCTCCGACAATGCGGGTTTCGGCAACGCCCGGCAGGCGATAGAGGCGAGGGGCAATGTCGTAGTAGGCAAGATCCCACAGTTCGGCCATGCTTCTCGTGGGAGAGGTGATGCTGAATCCGATCATGGGAAAGACGGAGAAGGTCAGGCGATTGATGTAGAAGCGCGTGGTGGATGGCAGGGTTGGCAGGATTTGCGTGATTCGTCCTTGCACGAGGTGGAGCGCATCGTGGATGTCCACATCCCAGCGAAAGAATACGCTGATCTCGCTCGAACCGCGCGCCGTGACGGAGCGCACGTCCGTGATGCCCGGAACCAGGCGCACGGCCTGCTCGATAGGGCGCGTCACGGTAAGCATCTGCACATCGACCGGGGCAATCCCGTTGTCCACCAGAATGACGATGCGGGGAAAATCCGTTTGCGGGAAAATCGCAATCGGAATCTGGAACATGAACACGATGCCGGCAAGAGCAAAGCTGATGACGACGAGGACCAGAGCCCTGCCGTGGCCTTCAATGAATTCTCCGAGACTTGAAGTCACTACTTCTTCTCCTCTGCCAGACGAACTTCCGTTCCGTCCGGAAGCCCATAGCCGCCTTCCACAATGACGAGTTCGCCGGGATTGAGCCCTTTGATGATCTGGACCATGTTGTTGGCGATCTCGCCGGTCTCGACCTCTCTCTTGCGCGCAGCATGCTTCTCGTCAATGACCATCACGAACCCGTTCCGGGTCCCTTCCTGAAACTGGACCGCGGGCAGGGGAACAAGAACGCTCTTGGGAGCAGTGCCGGTAATAATCGTGGCGTTGCCGAATGCGCCGGCCCGCAGCGCTGAACCGGGACGCGGGATCTCACACCAGACTTCAATTGTGCGCCTGGCGGGGTCCACCGCGCGGTTCACCACCGACGATTTTCCCTCGTATGTGGATGTAGGGGAATCCGCGGGAGTAAAGGAGCATGCCTGCCCAATGCGCACGGCCCCGGCCCGCTCTTCCGGGACCTGGGCCCGAGCTATGGCAACGGATAGATCCATCACGGTAAAGATCGGCGCATCCGGTTTGGCCATATCCCCGGCGTACATGAATTGCTCGACGATCGTGCCGTCGAACGGGCACTGGATTTTCGTGAACTGAAGCTGCGCATTGAACAGGCTCAGCCTGGCCTTGGCCTGATCGCGCCGGCTCTGAGCAATGCGAATATCCTGGTCGCGCGATTGGTTCAAGAGCAGATCGAGCGATTTTATTGCGACCTCGTGCGCAGTCTTGGCCTGGGACAGCTCGGTCTCGCTGATCAGCAGATCCCGGTTGGGAATGGCGCCCTGCGCGAACAGCTCCCGGCGCCGGTCATAGATTTTCTGCGCCTGGTTCAGCGAGGCCTCGGCCTTGGCCACCTCCCCGCGGGCTCGTTCCACGTCGGCAGGCAGGGTCCCGGAGGAAGTTTTTTGCAGGCTGGCCTCGGCATCGACTACACCGGCGGCAGCCTCATCCCGTTGAGCGACCAGATCCCGGTCTTCCAGATCGGCAAGGACTTGTCCCGCGCTGACGTTGTCCCCCTTGCGCACATGAAGCTGCCGGATCGGGGCGGTCAAACGCGCGGCGATGTTTGCCTGTTGGCGAGGGAATATGGTCGCGGGCGCGCCCAATGAGATGCGCACGTCCCCGACCTCGGCCCGAACGGCCTTCACATTGACGACCGGCGTTGGGGATGGTTCTTCTTTCGCAGAGCAGCCCGCCATCAGCAGGCAGATTCCAAAGATAAGTGGCGTTTTCATTGGCCCGTGGCGACCTCCAGATCGACTTTGGCGTTCCAAAAGCTGGCCAGCGCGGTGTAATAATTGGTGCGCGCCAGGGCCAGTTGATTTTGCGCGGCGACGACCTCGAGCGCCGCCCCTTCTCCACCTTCGTAGCGCACGCGACTCATGCGCAGGTTATCCTCCGACAGCTTCACCTGCTTCTCCGTCAAGGCGACTTGCTGAACCAGTGATTTCAAGCGCGAGAGCGCATCTTGATATTCCTTCGAGAAGGAGCGGGTGGCCATCTCGCGGTTGACTTGCACCTGCTGCGCCTTGAGCTGAAATTGCCGTACGAGGTTCTGCGTCTTGAACCAGTCGAATACCGGAATGTTCAAGTTTACAAAGGCCGCGTAACCGCGATCGCGAATGCGCAGGTGCAGCGAATCGATGCCGTACTGGAAAGCAAAGCTGGCCTGCGGAAGCGAGTCAGCCCGGGCGCGCCGGGAGTCGGCCAGAAATCCCTGCCGCTGCGCATCCAACAAACCGAACTCAGGCCGCCGCAGGTAGAGGGCCCCGGTTGCAGGGGCGGCGCCGAGTATCGATTCGAGGGATGGCAGAGGTTGAGACAGGGGATCCTCCAGGGAAAGGGCATCACCGACCGCATCGGTCCAGAATGAGGCGAGATCGTGATTGGCGACTTCCGCGTCCAGTTGCGACACATTGAGGCTCTGCTCCAGGAAGGCGACCTCGGACGCTGCTTTCAAAACATCGGCCTGGGCGGCCTCCCCTTTCTCGAAAAGAAGCCGCGTCCGATCCGCGAAGGCCTGCGCTTCCGCAAGAGTGTCTTTCGCCGACTGAACCAGGTGCCGCGCAAGCAGGGCTCGGTAAAAACTGGCGGACACGGCGCGCTTGAGGTCGCGCTGGCTCAGATTGAGACTGGCTGCTGCCGCATCGCGGTCTGCGCGGGCGCGAGCCAGTTCAGCTCTCATCCGTCCAGAGACATCCAGTTCCTGGACTGCGGTCAACTGCGAGTTGTATTCGCGGATCCCATTCAAAGCGACGAACGAGAACTCTCCGGAACTGCCCAGTTGCGGACTGTTGTAGGTATAGGTGTTGTTTACCTGAACCTGGGGGAAAAATCCCGCTTTGGCTCGGTCTACCCCATAGCGCGCAATCTCCGCTTCCTGACGGGCTATGCTGATCGAGGACTGGGCTCCTTGTGCCAGGCGGATGCAGTCATCCAATGAGAGGGGCTTCGCTGCCGGCTGTGCGGCAGCCTGGGCAACCAAGACAACCGATAATAGGGTGGCATTGAATAAGGCGCGCACGAATCAATTCTCCCAAATATTGAAAAATCATTCATGGATGCATGCAGGAGAGGATCAACGGGGACCGACCCAAAGTCAATCACTTTTACGCGCCGCAGGGAGAAGAATGCCATCGGCGCTGCAATCAAGGCCGGAAGCGAAACCAGGGGACCTGGCCGGATGAAATAAAACGGAGTCAGCAGCCCGAACGTCATTGTGCGCAAACGGCGGTAGTTGATACCATAAAGGCCGGATCGCGGTTATTTCCTGTATAGTATCATGAGACATTTGCATAGGAAGGGGCCAAACTCGTGAAAACCCGAATCGCCCTGGCGGCCTTGATTCTCTTGCCGTCCTTTCTCGCTGCTCAAAATCCCGGCAAGCTGACCCAGGAAGAGATGCATAAACTGCACCAGGATCCGAAGGCCTATATTGCATTGCTGGAAAACCCGCAGCGGGATGCCTACCAGAAACCGCATGAAGTCATCATGGCGCTCGACTTAAAAGATGGGGAGGTGGT
>JBGQNR010000291.1:0-7100 GCA_041501225.1 Acidobacteriota bacterium | reverse complement strand
CCCGGCGCCGCGCTGGTTCTGGCCAGACCCTTGACCCCTACGAGACTATTGATCAAGCTGGATTTGCCGACATTCGATCGACCCGCCAATACGATCTCAGGGATCTCCGCTCGCGGAAAATCACGCTGCAAGAAGGCGCTGGCGACGAACTCGGCTTGAATTTTTTTCACGACCTCTGCGCACGATTCAAAATATTGGTGACCCGGGCACCACCTCTGTTGTGATTCGATCGTCAATTTCAGAGGTGCAATGCCTGCGCCGCAAAAACTCTCAATGCATTCAGTACCGAATGTTCAATAGTGAGCCATGGTCACGAGAGATGCATCTGGGGACTATATCGCGATTAATGCGCGATATTCTCGTGCGGACGGACGGACAATTCGGCTATCTGTCCTTGAGGAGTGGGAAGCCTTTCAAGGGCAATCTGCAAAACTTCGTCCATGGTTTCCACGAGGTTGACTTTTATCGATTCCAGGATGTCCTGCGGAATATCCTGGAGGTCCTTTTCATTCTCCTTTGGAAGGATGACCTCTTTCATGCCGGCACGATGTGCTGCCAGGAGCTTTTCTTTCACGCCTCCGATCGGCAGGACCTTGCCGCGCAAGGTGATTTCTCCGGTCATGGCGACGTCGCTGCGGACCGGAATCCGGGTTAACAGAGACACGATGGTGGTCGCCAGGGTGATTCCAGCCGACGGCCCGTCCTTGGGGATGGCGCCTTCGGGGATGTGGATGTGCAAATCCATCTTGCGATAGAAGTCGCGATTAATGCCGAACAACATTGCGCGGCTGCGCACGAAAGACATCGCCGCCCGCGCCGACTCCTGCATGACCTCGCCCAGCTTGCCGGTCATGATGAGCTGTCCTTTGCCATCCATGAGAGTGGCTTCGGTGAACAACACTTCCCCGCCGACTTCCGTCCATGCAAGGCCGCAAGCCAGACCGATCTGGTTGCTCTCGATGGCCATTGGTTCGCGGAACTTGGGCTTACCGAGGAGTTGTTCGACTACCTCCGGGGTGACCTTGTTTTCGTTGGCCTCGGAGATCACCATCTTCTTGGCGGTCTTGCGGCAGACATTCGCTATCTCGCGTTCGAGGTTTCTGACGCCCGACTCGCGCGTGTATTTGCGGATGAGCTCGAGCAGGCCTTCGTCGCTGAACTCGAGCTGCTCCGGGCGGAGCCCGTTGGCTTCCAGCTGCTTCTTAACCAGGAATCTCTTGGCGATCTGCAGCTTTTCGAGCTCGGTGTAGCCGGAGAGGTGGATGACCTCCATGCGATCCTGCAGGGCACGCGGAATCGTGTGCAGCACATTCGCAGTGGCGATGAACATCACCATGGAGAGGTCGAACTCGGCGTCGAGGTAGTGGTCGACGAACATGTGGTTCTGCTCGGGGTCGAGCACTTCGAGCAGCGCGGCCGATGGGTCGCCGCGAAAATCCATGCTCATCTTGTCGACTTCATCGAGCATGAAGACCGGATTCCTCGTCCCCGCTTTCTTCATGTACTGGATGATCTGCCCCGGCAGCGCCCCGATGTAGGTACGGCGATGACCGCGAATCTCGGCCTCGTCCCTCACGCCTCCCAGCGACAGGCGCACGAATTTGCGTCCGGTGGCTCGAGCAATGGATTTGCCGAGCGAGGTCTTGCCCACGCCTGGCGGGCCGACAAAGCAGAGGATGGTTCCCTGGGGCTTCTTGGTCAGGCTGCGCACCGCCAGGAATTCGATGATGCGATCCTTGACCTTTTCCAGCCCGTAGTGGTCCTCTTCGAGGACCTTCATGGACCAGCGCATGTCGCGAATCTCTTTCGACTTCTTGTTCCACGGCATGGCCAGCAGCCAGTCAAGGTAGGTGCGGGAAACCGTGGACTCGGCCGACATGGGCGGCATCATTTCCAGACGCTGGATTTCCTTGATGGCTTTGTCGTTGGCGTCCTTCGGCATCTTGGCAGCTTCGACCTGCTTCTTGAGATCTTCCAGCTCCGACTTCTCGTCCTTGCGACCCAGCTCTTTCTGGATCGCCTTCATCTTTTCGTTCAGGTAGTACTCTTTTTGGGCGCGTTCCATCTGGCGCTTCACGCGCCCCTGGATGTTGCGGTCGACCTTGATCTTTTCGACCTCGACTTCGATGATCTCGTTGATCTTCTCGATGCGTTCGGCCAGATCGACGGTCTCCAGCAACTGCTGCTTTTCTTCGATGCTGATCGGCAGGTTGGCGCAGATATTGTCCGCCAGCTTCGAAGGCTCCAGATTTTTCATCGCGTTCAGAATCGCGTCGTAGTTGACGTGGTGGCTGAGCTTGGAGAACTGCTCAAACAGCGTCTGGAGGCGCTTGACCAGAATGTTGGTGCGAGCGCTCGCGGCCGAAGTCTCTTCGAGCAACTCCACGTCGGCGACAAAGAATCCCGGTTCGGTGATGAGACGCTGTGCCCGGACCCGCTGGATGCCTTCGACCAGGACCTTGATGTTGCCGTCGGACAACTTCACGCTCTGAACGATGTTCGCGACCGTGCCTATGCTGTAAATGTCATTGGCCTTGGGCTCGTCGATCGACGCGTCGATCTGGGTTGCCAGGAACACGCGTTTTGAGCCTTCATGCGCAAACTCGAGCGCACGAATCGAGGAGGGACGCCCGATGACGAACGGAATCATCATGTGCGGGAACACAACTACGTCCCGGATCGGGATCATGGGGAGGCGTTCTGTCTTCTTGGAAGGGTCGTCAATCATGCTTTCAATTAACCGGCTTTCTCAAGCAGCGTAAATACGATTTCTTTGTTCTCCACCATCTCGCGCGTCACGATGAACTCCTTCACTTTCTTCTGCGAAGGCAGTTGATACATCACATCCAACATAAGATCTTCGAGGATGATTTTCAATCCCCGGGCACCCATTTTGCGTTCCAGGGCCTGGGTGGCCACTGCGACGATGGCGTCGTCCGTAAACTTGAGTTTGACGTTTTCGAATTCAAACAGTTTCTGATACTGGCGCACGAGCGCGTTCTTGGGTTTGGTCATAATCTCGATCAAAGCGGCACGATCCAGTTCCGAGAGCGAGCCGATCACCGGCAGGCGCCCGACGAACTCAGGGATCAAGCCGAACTTGATCAGGTCGCGCGGCTGGGTGACGTCCAGGATATTTGCCGGAATCGGAGTCTTGTTCTTGGAACCTTTGTCGGACATGAATCCGAGACTCTTCTTACCCACGCGCCGCTCAATGATTTTTTCCAGGGCCACGAAAGCGCCGCCGCAGATGAACAGGATGTTGGTCGTATCGATCTGGATGAATTCCTGGTGCGGGTGTTTGCGGCCTCCTTGCGGGGGGACATTGGCTACTGTTCCCTCGAGGATTTTGAGAAGTGCCTGCTGCACGCCTTCTCCGGAAACATCGCGTGTAATGGAGGGGTTTTCGTCCTTGCGGGCAATTTTGTCAATCTCATCGATGTAGACGATACCCTGCTGGCACTTTTCCTTGTCGCCGCCTGCGTTCTGGAGCAGTTTGAGGATGATGTTTTCCACATCCTCGCCGACATACCCAGCCTCGGTGAGGGTCGTGGCGTCGACAATCGCGAATGGCACCGACAGCATTTTGGCAAGGGTTTGCGCCAGGAGAGTCTTGCCGGTTCCCGTCGGTCCGATCAGCAGCACGTTACTTTTCTGGAGCTCCAGGTCGCTGCGTTTTTTCGAAATTTCCAGGCGCTTGTAATGGTTGTAAACCGCCACTGCGAGCTTCTTCTTGGTGACCTCCTGGCCAATGACATATAGGTCAAGAAACTCCTTGATTTCCATGGGCTTCGGCAGTTTGTCCCCAATCGGGGAAGCCGCGACATCATCGGCGATGATCTCGTTGCAGACGTCGACGCACTCGTCGCAGATATAGACCGTCGGGCCCGCGATGAGCTTTTTCACGTCATTCTGGCTCTTGGAGCAGAATGAGCACCGCAGAATGTCGTCGCGCTCCTCGTCTTTTCTCAAAGGGAACCTCCCACCTAAACCACTGTCCCGTTATTCTTTCTTGGAGATGACCTGGTCCACGATACCATATTCTTTGGCCTGCACAGCCGTCATGATGTAATCGCGCTCCACATCACTCTGGATCTTCTCGATCGTCTTTCCCGTATGGCGCGCCAGAATTTGATTCATCGACTCGCGCAGCCTGAGAATCTCCCGGGCCTGGATATCGATGTCGGTCGCCTGACCCGAAAGGCCGCTCATCGACGGCTGATGGATGAGAATCCTCGAGTTCGGCAGGGCAAAGCGTTTCCCCGCAGCTCCGGCAGAGAGCAGGAGCGCCGCCATGCTGGCTGCCTGACCGACGCAGATGGTTATTACATCCGGCCGGATGAACTGCATCGTGTCATAGATTGCCATTCCCGCTGAGATGGACCCCCCAGGAGAGTTGATGTAGAGCGAAATATCCTTGGCCGGATCTTCAGCTTCGAGGAAGAGCAATTGCGCCGTAACGACATTAGCGACGTTGTCGTCGATCGGAGTTCCCAGGAAAATAATGTTGTCCTTGAGCAGGCGGGAGTAGATATCGTAGGCGCGCTCACCACGATTGGTTTGCTCCACTACCATGGGTATCAGTGCCAAAGCCTTCACCCCTCGCTAATAGTAGCACTGCGATAGATGAAATCAAGCGCCTTGTTTTGCAGCAAATACATCCTAAATGCCTGCAGGCGTTGATCCTTCTCGAACTGTGCCCGGATGGCTGCCGCCGATTTTCCGCCTCGCTCTCCGAGCTTTTCAAACTCGGCATCGACCTCCTGATCGGTGACTTCGATCTTCTCCTGGCGAGCGATCGCCTCCAGGACCAGCCGGCGGCGGACGGACTTGTCAGCGAACGGTCTTTCCTCGTCGAATATCTTCTTCCAGTCGATCGAGGTCTTACTTACATCGATGCCTTGACGGGCCAGATTGGCTGCAATCCTCCGGGCGTTGTCTTCCAATTCCTCACGTATCAGGGTTTCGGGCACCTCGAAGGAAACGCGTTGGACAATCTGGTCCAAAACCGTTTCACGTGCTTTCTCTTCGGCAGTTTGTTTCGCCTTCGTTACCATTTCGTCCCTGATCTTGTTCCGCAATTCCTCCAGACTTGCGGAGCCCAGGTCGCGGGCGAATTCGTCGTTCAGCTCGGCGACCTGTTTCTCTTTTATATCCTTAACTTTAACACGATAATGGACGCGTTTTCCGGCGAGCCGTTTCTGCCGGTAGTCGTCAGGATAAATCACATCGAAGGCACGCTCTTCATCCACGCGGGCCCCTAGCAGGTTTTCTGAGAAGGTACGATTGGTCTGGGGAGCCCCGACACTGAGGGTGGCATCCTCCTCATGAATGGGCTTTCCCCCGCCTTCGAACTCGCCATCCAGGGTAACCGTCAAGAAATGGCCGTCGCGCACTTCGGCGTTTTCGACCGGCACAAACTGGGCATGCTCTTCCCTGAGGTGCTCGAGGGCGGCATCCACATCCGAATCCTGGACAGCAACTGGGGGCATTTCTACTTTAACGCCTTTATAATCAGTTACTTCTATCTTTGGCAAAACTTCGAAAGCCACGACAAACTTCAACGGCAGGCCGGGTTCCGATTCCACCTTCTCCACCACGGGTTCTGCCAAGGGTACAAGTCCTCGTTCTTCGACCGCCCGCTTCCAGGTGCGGCTGATGATCTCCTGGGTCATGTCGTTACGCAATTCAGCGCTGAAGCGCTGTTTGACGACACTCAAGGGTACCTTGCCGGGGCGAAATCCGGGTACCTTGGCTTGCCGGGCGTATTTTCGGGCCAATTCGCTGAGTTCTTCCTCAACCTGCTCCACCGGGACTTCGGCTACCAGATTCTTTTTGCAGCTGCTAATGTCGACTATGTCCAGGCTCAACGGTGTATAGTTCCTTTTCTGCGCTCTGGAGGCTGTCCCCATGATCCGGAACAGTCCTCACGGGCGCACATGGTGCGAAAGGGGGGAGTTGAACCCCCACCCCTTGCGGGACTGGATCCTAAGTCCAGCGCGTCTGCCAATTCCGCCACTTTCGCAGCAGTCCGGCCTCGGATCTCTGTTCCGGAATTTCCCTTGGATAACTGGGACCGGGCGAGGCGGGGAGTATTGCAAGCTAAACAAAATCGGTCCAATGACCAATTGCGAAATCTAGCAAACACAAGCGATAATGTCAACTTGTGAAAATCGTGAGTCGCCGCCGAGATAACGTTCCTGGCTGTCCCGAACGACCCGGCAGGCGTGGAGTCTGAGATCAAGGCTGGGTTGTGGTGGTTTCACCCCGGCTGTTGGGGGGGTGTACGATGCGCGCGATTGTGCTTCTGTCCGGGGGGCTGGATTCTGCCGTTGCATTGTATTGGGCTCAATCGCAAGGCTGGACCGTGATTCCTGCCGAGTTTGAGTATTACCAGCGCCCTGAACGGGAGCGCCGGGCGTGCCGCGATCTGCGTTCGCGCGCTGGCATCACGGACCAGATCATCATTCCGGTCCCATTTCTCCGCGAAGCCGTGGACATTCCTGCTCAGGAATTGAACAATCCAGCCCTCGCACGCGCTCCCCAGGGGTATATCCCCTTGCGCAACCTCATTTTCTATTCGCTGGCGGCCTACCATGCCGAGATTCTGGGCGCGCGCTACATCATCGGCGGCCACAACCGCACGGATTGCGACAGTTTTCCGGATGCGGGGCGGGCGTTTTGGGAACAACTCAACCAGCTCCTCAGGTTGGCGATCTGGAGCCACTCCGAAATCCAGACCAAGATCGTTCTCCCTCTCATCGAAATGGAAAAAACGGAGGTCATCCGCCTGGGCTCCCGGCTCGGAGTCCCATTCGAAGTGACCTGGAGTTGCTACTCCGATGCCGACCATCCTTGCGGCACTTGTGAATCCTGCCTGGAACGTGAGCAGGCTTTCGCGGCTTCCGGTCTTTCCTGAATGAACGATGCGCTCCTGAAGATTCGTGCGTGCCCTCGGCACAAGGAACCGGCGCGCATCCAATCTCTTACTTCCATATGCTCCGAATGCAGTCGGAAGGTGTTTTGGAGTCACGATCGTCTGGCAGAGGGGATCTGTGATTCAGACAGTAGGCATGGAGAGCAGAAATGGATCATCTTTT
>JBGQNR010000290.1:0-7102 GCA_041501225.1 Acidobacteriota bacterium | reverse complement strand
ACGAGAAGCGCGGCAGCCTCAACCAGGTTTTTATTGATGATGAGGTAATTCCCTTCCGAGGGAAGTGAATAGAAATATCCTACAAAGGGCGGATTGCAGAAATAGTAGAATAGAATCAGTAGCAATCCAGCGCCGCTTGCAGTGCGTGTGAAGCAGCCCAGCATGAGTCCCACCCCTATCAGGATCAGGCCCCAGATGTTCATGAGATTCACATAGAGCAACACCTCGGGACTGTTTGGGATCCAGTGGAAAAGATCCGTCAAAGGGCCGCGAGCCTGCAACAGAAACCCCGAAGCCGACCAGTTCGGTTTCATCAGCTTTGCGATACCTTCATAGAGGAAATGCCAGCCTATCAGAATCCTGAGCAGGGCCAGGGCGAATATTTGCAGCCGGGTGAGTTTTTCAGTTTCCATATCGTTCCTCTGGTGCGTAAAGAATCAAACCGCGGGCGAAAGGGTCAGGCCGGTCAGATCTTGAATTCTTCCGGATGAAACGCCAGTCGCTGGTTGGCTTCAATTGCCTCATTGACTTTCAGCACCGTGACCGCCGTCTCGTATCCCACTTCGGCAGGACAATTCAGCTTTGCGGTACCACGGATGGCATTGAAGAAATTTTCCAGGTGAGGTTTGTGATAGGGATCGGTCAATTCGATCGGGATTCGGTGTTCGTCAGGAGAAACCGACTCTCGCACATCCAGCACTGCCTTGGTCTCTTCCGGCTTGGCAGCCTGCTCCTTGGGCGCAGCGATGTATCCTTTCTGGACCCACGGATCCCAGGCCGGCGCCGAGATTTCCCTGTAGATCGAACCCGACAGTGTCGCTTCGGATTCCGACAGCACCAGGGTTCCCTGATCCCCCATAAACGTTTCAAAGTAACCCTGGCTGCCATTGGTTGTCTGGGTTTTATAGTACGCCCGGGCCTTGCCGGCTACCGTCTGGTATTCGTAGATCGCCAAGACTGTGTCGTACCATTCGTGAGTGGCCGGGTCATAATAGTCGGTGCCGCCGCTGGCCATTACATGACTGGGTCCGCCGCCCAGGAACCAGTTGAAGATATCAATTTGATGGGATCCAAGATCGACAATCGGGCCGCCGCCCAGGCCTTTATACCAACGCCAGTTGCGGAATTGCTGCATCGACTTGAAACCGTATTTCTTGAGCCGGTCGTCAGGAATGGCATAGCGTGCCGGCCAGCCATTGTCGGGCTTGACGGAGCGGTTCCACTGGCCCTGCGCGGTGACAATCCTCCCTAGAAGTTTGGCCTCCGTCAGCAGCTTTTCATAGCAATGGAGATAGCGCGGATTGCTGCGCCGCTGGTGCCCGATCTGGAGCAGCTTTCCGGTTTCCCGGGCTGCGAGGACCATGCTCCTGGCCCCTTCGAGTGTGTTGGACATTTCCTTTTCGCAATAGACGTGCTTCCCTGCCCGAAGGCAGTCGACGGCATGCCTGGCGTGCCAGAAATCAGGTGTCGCAATCACAACCGCATCCAGATCTTTCTCCTTATCCAGCATCTCACGATAATCTTCATAGCCGTTGACCGCAAAATTGTACTTCTTCAGGCGATTCACGAGCTTCTTCTGATTGTACTCGGCCCAGATGTCGCAAATGGCGCGGAAGCGAAGACCCGGGATTTTCAGCATGGAGTTGAGCAGAACTTCGCCCTGATCACCGCCGCCCAGCAAGGCAACGTTTATTTCAGAAAGCTTGCCCGCCGGGGCAGCCGTGGCGCTTTTCACTTCCAGCCGGGCATTTTCGTAGCCCAACTGCTTTTTTACGGCATAACCGAAAAGGCCGAGTACGGGGACTGTGGACAGTCCTTGAAGAATATCCCGCCGCCCAATTCTCTTGCCGGGTTCATTCCCGGGGGTGATTTGGTTGTCCTTTTTATCCTGTTCGCTCATTCCCTGTTCTCCTGTAGGCCATGCGCAGTTTTGCACTTCCTTCAGCCAGACTGCCGGATGTCGCCAAGGTGCGACGTGCTCCGGGCGCTGCGTGCCGATTCTATCATCACAACGAATTCGGGGACAGTCTTAACCGCGAAATTCGCATTTCAGAGGGCAGCCGTATTTTCTGGAGAGTGGAAGAGACAGCAAAGGCGGAGAGGCTGTGCAGTGACGCCTCCCCCTTATTCAAGAAATCGGAAACCACTGGCGCACAGGTATCGGTAGGTTTCGTCCAGCTCTGGGACCGGGGCGACGAATGCGACTGTGGCGTCGCGACCGCGGGTTAGGAGGGCGCGGTAGGCATTGAGACGGAGTTGGAATGGGTCGCGGACGTGGGCGGCGCGTTTGTAGCCGCGGGCTCTTGCGTTCGACCAGCGTCTCGCCTCGCGCATGAAGTCGGTACCCGAGGCAAGCAGGACAGCGCCTAGTTCGAGGCCTTGGGCGCGGTTGATCAAGAAGGTGCAGGAAGCCGACCCTCTGCTCTGTCGCCGTTGTTCCCGTCCGCTGAACATCGTGAGCCTCATCGACGCCCCCAGCGTCATCGAGAGCATCCTGCGTCACCTCAAGCTCTGGGACCGGTCCCAACGAGCTCCGCACAGAAAGATGAACGCCGGCTCTCCCTATCCGTGTTAGAATCCGCCAACGCAGGAGCTGGAATCATTGGCGCTGAACTGCTGCCGGCAGCTTTACTATAATTCAGGCATATCCAGGAAAACGGAGCTGACTATGCGGAGATTTGTGATTCTTCTATTGTGCAGTTGCTTTTTTGTGCCGTCCTTTTTTGGCCAGACCAGAAGTGCATTGGAGTCGGACGGATCTGGATGGACAAATCTGTTGGCCGACAAGAGTCTGAAGGACTGGGTGCGCGGGCCGTTGGGAGCCAATCCGATAGTACGTGCGGGATCGATGAGCGATCCTTCGCCGTGGAAGCTGGATCCTTCCGGGGAAATTCTGATCTGCGACGGCAAGAATGCCGGGCACGAGTTGCTTCGATATGCGCCCGAGCTCAAGGATTTCGTGGTGCACGCAGAATACCGTTTTGTCCCGGTTGCAGGGGAAACGCGCTATAACAGCGGCGTTTACGTCCGCTCCAGCATTGATGGAACGATCTGGCACCAGGCACAGGCAACGCTTCCCGGGGGATTCCTAATGATGAACACGCTTGTGAAGGGAGCGGCGCAGCGTGTCAACATGCAGAAGGAAATGAAGGAAAACCGGGTTAAACCTGCGGGAGAGTGGAATGTTTACGAGATCCGCGCAGTTGGCAAGCAAATTACCCTCTGGGTGAACGGCGCTGTCGTAAATGAGTTCAATGACTGCGAGGTGCTGAGCGGATATCTGGGGCTCGAGGCGGAAGGTTACAGTGTCGAGTTCCGGAACGTCCAGTTGAAGCGGTTCCCATAATGCTTGTTCCAATTTCCGCAGGGAGCCGGGAAACAGGGCACCATGTAATGCCTCAGTTATGCGCGCGAAGGTTTTTGCTCGGTGAGTGTAGGGGCACGGTGCGCCGTGCCCCTACGCGCCGTCGGCATGTTTCAATACGGCCGGATCTGGATCGCTGCCTGAACTGACGCGCCGGATTTTTGAAGCCGATCCTCTGCTCTGCCGCCGTTGTTCCCGTCTGCTGAAGATCGTGAGCCTCATCGACGCCCCCAGCGTCATCGGAGAGAATCCTGCGTCACCCCCAGCTCTGGGGCCGGCCCGAGCGGCCGCCTCCTATACCCAGGCCGAGCACACCCCGCTACGATGTCGAGATTCCTGCCTGGGAGGATGACCTCGGCTTGTTCGATGGGACGGAATGAACCTCCTGTTGGCTTCCGTTCCCGAACCTCGACGATTCTCCTGGCGCCGCCTGGGGCGAGGCGTGCTTTGGAGAGGACGTCGAAGGGGCCGGAGGAGCTTCCGGCAAGCTCCCCGGAAGCTCCTCCGGCCCCTTCGGTTCTATTTCTGGCCCCCGCCGACCCTCCATCCCGATCGCAGGGATATTCCGCTAGATTTTGCGGCCCGACCCACGCTATTCCTCACCAAGCCCCAAGAAGCGATTCCCTATTATTGGAAGCTGCGTCTCGCGCCGTTCCTTACCGACTACACAAAGCCGCCCCTACTCCCAATCGAGGTCGCCCAGCCCGAGCGCGACGACGTCACCCGCGCGCAGACCGGGCTGTACCTGCAGGAGCAACATGGCGCGATCGCGCAGCGCCATGGAGCTGGGGCGATCGCAGGCTTCGAGGCTGCGATCCGAAACGCAGTCAATTCGGACTAGCCGCCGTTTTCAGATGAGTATTATGTCCCCGGATCTAGGGATTGTCGTACTGTTCGACCGCGAGCCATTCTGCCATGGAACCGGCCTGATCGTGGCCCAGATGATCCGACGAGAACAGGAATTCAGCCCCGTTGGAGGCGCGCATAGTTTTGACATCGGAATACTGCGCATCCGCGCGCATCCGGTCGACGGCTGCTGCGACTTCTGCTCTCGAAAGACAAAAGGGCCGGCCATAGAACGTTTCTATCGGGGTCGGACGTGGATAGATAGCCGAGTCGGATCGGACAGTGGCGGCAATGATCCGCAGAGGATTCCTTGATGCGCCGAGCGCCGCGGCCTCGGCATACGGGCGGGTCATATGGAGGTCTGAGAAAAGGTATGCCTTGCCGCATTCGCGGATCAAGGCAATGTCCGCCGTGTCTGCTGTACCCGCTGCAGCCCGCGCGGCGGTCGCAGCTATGAACTCAGCTTCACATCCCGGCCAGACTTCATCCAGCAGTACCAACTCGCCCAACCGAGATGCCCTGCGAACCGTCTCAACCAGCGTATCGATTACTCCTGCATTCAAGTCAGCCATTGTCGTGTCATGCCGGCAGAAGCCCAAGGCGCGCCAGCCGATCGGCGACATCCTTCAGCCCGAGTTTCTCCAGCGAGGATCTGGTCGGTGCGCCGGTTTGCCTGTCCCAACCCAGCAGCTCGTAAAACAGATCGCGAGCCCGTTCGATGTCGTTTCTGTCCATCTTATAATGCCCCGGAGTGAACGGCGCCCGGTCCGGAGGGAAGTCAAATATCCAATCGGGCGCCGTATCATGCCGAACCCGCATATCCATGGCGGCCATGTCGCGCATGGTAAGCACCCGATGCAGATTAAAGATGCGTTCTGCGACCTGATCGAGCTGGGCGGCGTCCTTCCGGTCCCCGGTTACAGCGGAGTAGAGCAAGGCCTCGATGCCGTTGTCCCCTTCGTAGCCACGCGACTTGAGCGGGGATGCCGCCAGTGGATACATCCAGTTGCAGAGTGTGAGGGAATCATGCAATTCCTTACGCAGGACTGACCAGACCGCGAACCGTGCCTTGTCGGGGTTCATCGGCGTGATATTGTTGTCGGCGTCCACCGCGCCGCCACCCCACAACTTTCCTGCAAGCTCCTTTTGAATCTTGACCGGAAGGCCGCTGCCAAGAAAATTCGAATGCGAATGGCACTGGCAGTCACGGTTGTACATCATGTTAATCAGAACTCCGGTCTGCCCGGCCTCTTCCGAAGAGTGGTGCTTCGGGTGCCCCATTTTCCACCAGTTTGTGCCCGGCTCCTTGTAGTATTCCGGGGGAAACTGCCATCGTTCCGCAAGCCGGCCGGACCCTTCGCCAAAAGCGACGCCGAACTCTCCCCGCTTATAGGCGATGCGCGCATAGATCTCCTTTAAAAATCCGGGGTCCCCGCTTTCAAACCTGTCCCATGGAATCGACCTGTATTCGTTGTCGGACAGGTTCGCTTTGATCAATCCTTTGTCGAAAGCGTACTTGAAATCGCGCTGCAGCTGGCTGTAGTTGGTCCAGATGCCCAAATCGTCGGCCAGATGTTTGCCCACAACAGCGGCTTCAATGCTGGCCTGGCCGCGTGCCCCGTCCGGGAATGATTTGAAAAAAGCACGCCCTCCCCAGCCAACGCAGGTGCTTGCCGCATACCGGCTGACCCCATACTTTTCCTCCACGGCCGGCACATCGAGATGGGAGTGGCAGAGGATCGGACACGATATGCACCCCCCCATCCGGACCGTATACTTCTCGGCGTTGGGTCCCAGATCGTAGGTTGCCTTGGCCGTGCGGTAACCCATCCGGCTTAAATCTTCCGGCCGGCACTCTCCGGTTTCGATGGCCGGGCTGGCGGCTCCCCAGAACAATCCCTTTCTGGCAGTCCACCGGCTGCCCGGAGCGTAGAACTCGGCCCACGGTTGGGGTGTGCTCGGCACCACATGCTGGTTGTTGGCGCCCATGATGGACAGGATATACTGGATGAGCTGCTTCCATTCATGTTTACCGGCTGTGATGCGGACTGAACCGGTTCCCTTCACGGCGATGGCCTTGAGGCGCTTCGAGCCGAAAACCCCGCCCACACCCCCTGCTGAATGCGAGAAGCCGGTCATCACCACGGAAAGACGCACCTGGTTTTCCCCGGCCTGGCCGATCGCGGCGACCTGCGTCTCCGCTCCCATTTCCTGGCAGATTGAACTGGTGGCATGATAGATCCCGTTGCCCCACAAATGAGAAGCATCCCGGATCTCAACCTTGTCATTAACAATGGCGATGAAGACAGGCTTTGGCGACTGTCCTTCGATGATGACGTTGTCCCAGCCTGCGTACTTGAGTTCTGCGCCCCAGCCGCCGCCCATGTGTCCGGTGGCGACCAACTCGTCGGGATAGACAGTAGGAAAAATCGTCGTGATGGACGTCCTGCCGCCGCTGGGCGCGCCTGTGCCCGTCAGGGGGCCCGTTCCGAGGATAATCTTGTTTTCTTTGGCAAAGGCCTTTGTGCGCGCCGGAACTTCATCCCACAGAACTTTGTAGCCGACGCCTGTGCCACCCAAAAAATCCTTGTAGCGGGCGATGGTGTCCTCGACGCGCACCACGCCGGTTGAAAGATCCACCCGCAACGTTTTTCCGGTCCAACCGCCGAATGAAGCCAATCCCTTCTCCTTTTTCCATGAGTGATGAAATTCCATCCCTCGCTTCTACCTCGCCATTCATCATGTAGCTAGTCCCAAAACAAGCGAGGTTTGAACATGACCGCGGCCGTCGCAGTTGTTCTCAGTCGCTGGCCATTTTCCCCACGCTGATTGTTGCCCATTGACACGGCAATGCACATTCAAGACAGACTTCC
The DNA here is from genome assembly GCA_041501225.1 of Acidobacteriota bacterium. Classification (GTDB taxonomy): domain Bacteria; phylum Acidobacteriota; class UBA6911; order UBA6911; family UBA6911; genus JAFNAG01. The sequence continues at coordinate 19 of JBGQNR010000290.1, read as the reverse complement.
GGCTCCTGTTTTCTACCTT
>JBGQNR010000289.1:0-7118 GCA_041501225.1 Acidobacteriota bacterium | reverse complement strand
CCCGGTCAAATCATTGGCCGTCGGTTGGCATGGATGCCGCAAGACCCTTGTGGAAAAGCGAGGATGTCAGCAGGCGTTCGATGCCGGGCCGCGGTTGCCAGGAGAAGTGGTTCGCAGGGGTGAGATGGGGAGGCGGGGGAGCAAACGTTGTCCGGCAAACATGCGCCAGGATGGTCCTGTGAGTGATGCCGTGATGCACGGGAGGGAATGATCGGAACTCCGGCACCGAGCCCAAAATCTTGCGTGCCAGGCTTGCTGCTCCGGTGAGTGGCACGCCTTTGTTCGGCAGAATGCGCACGGGCAATCCCCACTCACCGGGGATAAATCCCCCTTTCGGTTGTCGCGCCAACAGGACTTTGCCTTCGCATTCGAGCACCAGCATGACCAGTTCCACGGTTTCCTGGGCGCGCGCAGCACGCTTACGCGCGCGCGGCAGCCGGTGCGCGCGTCCCGACTTGCACAGCGACAGCAGCGGGCACTTGCCGCAGAGCGGGTTGCGCGGGATGCAGACGAGAGCGCCGAGTTCCATGACCGCCTGGTTGAAATCGGCCGGTTCGTCTCTGGCCAGCCATGATTCCGCCTCGCGCCAGAAAAAAGCGTCGGGGGCATCCGCGATGCCGTGCAGACGGCTGATTACGCGCATCACGTTGCCATCCACCACCGGTTGAGGTTGATTAAAGGCGATCGAATGAATCGCGCCCGCTGTGTAACGTCCCACACCCGGGAGTCGCTTGATTTTCGCCAGAGTCTGCGGAAACCGGGTTGCTGATTCTGCCACCATCATCCTGGCGGCTTCATGAAGGTGGCGTGCGCGCCGGTAATATCCCAGGCCAGCCCACAGCTGCAGGACATCCTGTTCCGAGGCGGACGCCAGCGCTTCGACATCAGGAAAGCGCTCTAGAAAACGGTCATAATAGGGCAGCACGGTCTGGACGCGGGTCTGCTGGAGCATGATTTCCGCAATCCAGACACGGTAGGGTGTTGGATTGCTGCGCCACGGCAGCACCCGCTTGTGATGCCGATACCAGTGGAGAAGCCGCTCCTGCAATGCCCGGATCTTTCCCCGGCTCCAATTCGGATGGGTTTGTTCCCTACTCATTCCAAAGCCTGGAAAAAAGCTCAACGGAACCCGGCGCATAACCGGCGTAGTGGTTGTTGAAGTATACGTAAACCGGGATCTGCCTGGTCACCAGGTCACGAATGGCAGGAATCCAGAACTTCATCTGCTCGGTGCGATCGACGAGCAGGCTCCCCCATTCGGAATCGCGCTTCCCCTCCTCCCGCGCCCGCTGCACCGCCGCATCCATTTGCTTGTGATTTCCCAGGAAGCGGATGTAAACGAAGGGAGCGGTGAATATCCCGCTGCGGTCTATCAGCTTCGGGAGCGGGTCCATGGTGTAGTAGTCGATAAAAACCAGCGAGATTTCCCGGCTCCGCAGCAGGTCGAGAAGTTCAGGCTGCACCCAGCGCGAATTGCGAATCTCGATCGCCCACCGGAAATCGCCGGGCAGCAGCCGAACGAACTTCTTCAGGCGTGCCAGGAACTGCGTGCCGGTCGCATACTCCTCGGGATCTTTCCCTTTGGCCACGTAGGGAAACTGAAGCACCATCGGACCCAGCTTGTCTCCCAGCCTCGACATGGTGGTGACAAACTGGTTCAGCTCCGCTTCGCATCCTTCCAGATACTTATCGTGACTGATCACCCGGAGAATTTTGGCGGAAAAAACAAAACCCGACGGCGTGCGGGCATCCCAGGCTTCTACCATAGCCCTGTTCGGCATCTGGTACCAGGTCGAGTCTATCTCCACAGTGGAAAGATGCTGGGCGTATGCCGCGATCATCTCGCCCGGCTCAATGGACTTTGGATAGAAGGTGCCGCGCCAGTCCGGCGAATTCCAACTGGAGGTCCCAACGCGAAGATGGTTTGGAAATTGTACTTGCTTCGGTTGCATTGATAAAATTGTAGCACGCCGCACTCGAGGAGATGGGCATACCCAGAGGGTGCGATGCATTTTAGGGAGAAAACAAAGCCGATAACCCGTTGCATCCGCAAAATGCCCGGCCAGTTTTTAGTGTTTCAACCATTGCATTAGCGTTTGGGAGAGGCTACGCTAATTTTAGCAACTTCCTTCATGAAGGGGTGAATATGCAAAAGTCCGCAAAAGCCAATCGAGGGAAAACGCGCCGGCCGCGTCCGCTGGGCCGCAAACGTCCGCGCTGGACCAAAGAGGAAATCTCAACCCTGAAGCGCCTCTATCGCACCCGAAGCAACGCGGATATCGCACGGCTGCTCGGCCGCACGGTATCCTCGATAGTCTTCAAAGGTTATCGTTTAGGGCTGTCGAAGGGGATCAGGCGCCTGAAGGAAATGGGCAGGGAGAACATCAACAAACGCTGGCGGAAACGATAAGGTACACGGCTTACAGGCATTTACCTCTCGCAGAGGTAGTATAGCCGCCGTTTCAAGCCGAATCTGCAGTTCGCACTGCGAGCAAAGCGTAAGCGCCGATTGCAAGGAGGATGATGCATGCCAGAGCGTACGTGGTGGGAGTCAGTCAAAGTCGAAGGAGGAGATCTTCTCGGCTGCCTCAAGAAAATCATCCATGAGGGGAACGTGCGCCGCATCATCATCAAACAAGGAACTCGATCGGTCGCCGAATTTCCCTTGACCGTCGGAGTGGTAGGTGCGGTGGTTGCACCTGTGCTGGCGGCAGTCGGTGCGATCGTCGCATTGTTGAGTGACTGCTCCATCGAGGTCGAGCGCGTCGAAACCTCCAACGAACCAAAGCAGTAAAACAAAAAAGGACGTCGCCTGCACCCGCCGGTCTTTTTCCGGAAGCATCGGTGGGCGCGGGGAACATCCTTTTTTCAATCCTGTCTGTTTCAGGCTTCAGCTTCGCTGGTCGTCAATCCGGCCCCCCGGCAGGATACGCTCTCGACTCCATGGCTGAGCTTCTCTTGCCGGCGCAATGCCTTGGTGATCAACGTCCGCAGCCGGGCGCGCGCACGAAATACTTTGAGCCGCACGGCTTGCTTTGAGCACCTCATGATGTCGGCCATCTCCTCATAGGAGACCTGCTTAAAATCGCGCAGAACGATGGCCATTCTCTGTTTTTCCGGCAGCCGGTCCAGAATCCTCTGCATCAACGAACGCAGCTCTTCCCCGTTGGAAGGAGAAGGCGTGGAGAGCTCCGCCTGGGGGACCGCCATCAGCCGTTCGAGGACGCGCGTATCCTGATCGTTGAGTTCCGTAAACTTCAGAATCTTGCGGCGGCGCACTCTCCTGAGCTCGTCGTAACATTGATTGATCGCCACGCGCCGCAGCCAAGGGTAGAATGGGCGGTCATTGTCAAACTTGCTCAAGGAAAAATAAACCTTGCAGAGGATGTCCTGAACAATATCCTCGGCTTCGGCTGCGCGGCCCACATTCCAGGAAACCAGATGGAAGAGCTCGCGCTGATACCTGCGCACCAAGCTCTCAAATGCGGTTTCGTCGCCTGCCTGGCAGCGTGTGATAAGTTCCCGATCTTCCTCGTTATTCATTTCGTGCCACACGAGGAAGAGTAAATGCAATCAGCGTGCCACTATCAAAACTATGAAAATAAAAGACTTAATGCTACGGAAAATCGCCTTTTTGTTCGCATTCCACACATAGGCTGTATGGATTCAGCACGCTCAAGGCAATATTCGGGGCAAGTGCCTATTGTCTGTCCCAGGAGCCCGTCCGAGAATTAGGAGGGGTCGCGCGCATGGGGCTTGCGGGGCGAGCTCAAGGCGCGAGGAGGAGACGATGTCGGTGAACATCGTTGACGACGAGCGACGCGGAGATCGCCCCGCAAGCCCCATGCGCCCTTCGGGTTCCGGCGGCGCGGGGACAACTGCGGCGTTGGCGCTCCACGACCATTTACCGCGACATCGCCTGCGTCGCGCCGCCTTGCATCTGCCCCCGCGGCGCTCGGAACGCGGCCCCTCCTAATTCTCGGACGGGCTCCTAGCCCTTTACTTTCAACTTGTCTTCATTTGCTGTGATGAAAGCGCGGATGTCATCCGCCAGCGCGAGGAGTCTATGCCACTGTTCCCTGTAGAGGGTTACCGGAAACCGGCCGAGACCATACACCGAGACTCCGCCTTTATCGCTGACTTTTAGACTGAGGCCCTGGGAGGCTGTCTTTCTGAGTCCCCCATTTTCAGCGCGCAGCTTTACGATTTCTTTGAGCGCCTCATTCTCAGCGCGGAGTCTTGCAAGTTCTGTCATGATTTCTTCGTTGGTGGACATGCGTTGCCTTTTCCCTCCTTTGGTAGGGTGAACGTGAGATTTCCTGGTTGCGGCCATGCCGCGCTGTGTTCTTCGGGGCTGCTTGAATCAGGCGCCTACTTACGATAACAGGCGCGCGTCCTTTTCCTGGGGGCTCGCGGCAGGGCACAGCCGGTTGAGCAGCGCCAGCAGCGGGATCAGGCTTTCCTGATCTACTTCGCCCATTAAGCAGATTTGGATCCAATTGCGCTCGCGCAGATAGCGGCTTCTGTAGCTTAGTTGGAAACCCGCTTCGTTGAGTTTCCTGCCTACCCATTCGGAACTGATCGTCTCGGGGAGTGCGATGGTTGTGACTGCCGGGGAGTTCGGCGCGGAAATGCCCACGATTGTGAATCCCGACTTGTGCAATTCCGATCGCAGCCAGGAGGAAACCGCTCCAATTGCCTGGAATCTGGAGGGTTCAAACCGATCGACGGCGCTCCGCAAGGCGTACATGAGGTTGGAGGAGGTAGTAAAGGGTACGCCGTCGCAAGCGGCATAGAGCGCCAGATCCAGGTAACGCGGCAGCGCGTGTTGGGCCGGTACGATCTCATGGTTGTAGAACACGATGCTGAGGCCAGGATATGCAGCCAGGCCTTTCCCGCTCACACAGGATGCGAGGTAGATCTCACTCAGATCCACCGGGACAGTCCCAATGGAACTGATGCAGTCAAGGCACAGGCGAATCCCTCGAGGCGCGCACAACTCGCCGAGGAGCTCAATGTCGTTGAGAATGCCGCTGGAGGTCTCGCAATGGACCGCCCACAGCCAGTCCAGGTTGCGGTTTTCCTTCACCGCCTTGCGGACTGTCTCCGGATCAAACGCGTGCCCCCATTCGCTTTTAAGGGTTCGAAAGCGCAAACGGAACCGAGTGGCATGATCGATCAAGCGATTGCCGAACTCGCCGTTGCTGAGCACAAGGCCCGTGCCGGATATCAGGGAGAGCTGGCCCGCGATCACGTCATTCGCCAGTGTGCCCGAACCAAGGAGAATCTCGGCATGACGTGCGCCTACCAACCTGCATACCATCTGTTTCGTCTGGGCAAAATCCTCCATAAAGGTCTTCGATCGGTGGGAGATGGGAGGTCCGCCGAAAGACTGCTTTACAGGTTGGCTGATGGCTACGGGGCCAGGTAGGAGGGCGACGTGGCCTCGCCCGGAGGCCGGGGGCGGCGCAAGATGCAGAAACGTTCTGGAGCGTGCTTTCAGCCCCTGGTAGGCGCTGAGCGTGAGATACATTGGCTGGAAGAGCGCCTCCCCGGTGCCGACAAGAGGCCCGAAAGGTGTAAATCCCAGCTGGGTGTATAGTTTTAGCTGCCTGATGGTTCCGGACATGATCGCCAGGTCATAGCCGCGGCCCTCACAGTAATCGCAGACCTTGAGCAAAAGCCCTTGGAAAACCCTCGAGTTACGGTGCTCCACGGTGACAGTCAGCAGGCGCAGTTCGCAGACCGCACGGTGTTCAGGCAGATAGGACTCAAGCCCTTCCAGTTTCTGATCAAGGGAAAAGGGGCGTTTCTCACGGATGGCTATCATTCCCAGCACACGATCGCCGCTCTTGCAGATCACATAGGTGTTTTCGGGATGGAATCTGTCCACCAGCAAGCCCTCGGCATTGGGCGGATGCTGCGGGATTTCCACGACGAAAGCCTGGTAGTTCAGCCGATGGATCTGTTCGAATTCCGATTGATCATCAGCGATCTTGAAGGAGAGTGCTCTCGTTTGCGTCATGCTTGCAGTCCTTTCCTCCCGCGCCTCTCAGCCAAGAACGCGCGAATGTTGTCCCTGTGAGCAATCAACGCCAGCAATACGAGTATCCCAAGCCCTGCCACCTCGACTTCCGGGCGACCCAGAACCGCAGCGACGGCGGGAGAGACAACAGCAGCCGCCAAAAAGCTCACGGTTCCCAGCCCGAGCAGCGGTCCCAGCATGGCAATGCTGCCGAGAATCAAAGCCAGGCGATAATCAAAGACAACCATGGCCCCAAACCATGTGGCCAATCCCTTGCCACCATGGAAACCCAGCTGTGCGGGCCAGATGTGTCCGGTTACGACAGCGATCATGACGCCGATCGTGCCCCAAAGCGAAAGTCCGAAATGAAGCGCAGCCCAGAGGGCGATGCCGCCTTTGGCGCCATCGGCGAGCACGGTGACGATGTATCCGGGCCTACCCAGAACCCTACCTACGTTGGTACTCCCTGTGCTTCTGCTGCTGATGGTGCGGATATCCTGCCCGGAGCAGAGGCGGACCAGGTAATAGCCAGGCGAGAAGCAACCGAGTGCATACCCGGCGCAAACAATTGTCAACTCTCTTGAAGGACCAGTAAAGAACTCCATACTGTTCCGGCGATCGGTTGATGTTCCTGGAAAATCCGTCGCTCTGAGCCAGGGAAAATGCGTTCGATCGGCTCGCGCGCTTTATTCGGCGCTCTATTCTACCACTGGATTGCCCCTTGGATCATCAATACAGTTTGCTGCAGGCAATTTGACTTCCCTATGCCAAACCCCTCTTCCGGCATATGCCCAAAGCGCCTTTCCCACTGAAATCAACCTCTCTCGTCCCATGGAAATCTTTCCAATACCGCCCAAATGCAGACGTTCAGGATGCAGTCGCGGAGGCGGATCGGTTCCCGTCAGATTTTTTCTATGAATCTTCATTCTTAGCGTTGACTAAAGTCCGTTCCTTATGGAATATGGCTAGGACAAGTCTAGGAGCCCGTCCGAGAATTAGGAGGGGTCGCGCGCCAGGGGCGTGGGGGGCGGGCGCCAAGCGGGGGGAGGAGGGGCTGTCGGGGGACCAAGTTTAAGACGCGCAACCCGGCGAT
>JBGQNR010000288.1:0-7184 GCA_041501225.1 Acidobacteriota bacterium | reverse complement strand
GTAAGCGGTAAGCGGGGCACATCCCCCGAGGGCGCATCGCGGCGCCGCTGCCGACATGCAGACTGTCGCCTCGGCTTTATCGCCACGCCGCCGAAGCGTTATTCCCAGGGGACTCGGAACTGAAGAGGAAAATTCCTCAACTGGAGTTGATTGCGGGGGGCTTCCAGTTCGCCGGCAGGAGGTCTTGGATGTCGCTGGTCTTGGCGGTTGGCAACCGTCGGAGCACATCGGTCAGGTATTCCTGCGGATTGATGCCGCGGCGGCGACAGCTCACAAGGATCGAGTAGATAACCGCGCTGCGCCATCCGGCATCGGGATGCCCGATGAAGAGCCAGCGCTTCCTTCCGATTGCGGTCGGCCGGATGGAGTTCTCGATCAGGTTGTTGTCGATCTCGAACCGACCGTCGCGCAGATATCCCTTCAAGGCCTCGTACTCGTTGATGAAGTAGTTCACCGCCTTGCCGAGCGTGCTCTGCGGCAGCAGTAACGGTTTCAGTTCGTCGGCCCGGCTCTTCAGCGCTTCCCAGATGCCGGGAGCCTGTTGCCGGCGTTGCTCGTAACGCTCCTGCGGTGGAAGGTGCCGGATTTCATCCTCGATCCGGTACAGCGAGCGGATCTGAGTGATGAACCAGACCGCCGCCGCGAGATTCTCCTGTACCGCTTTGATGACATATCTCCGAGCGTGAGCCAGGCAACCGATCCTCTGGATGTGCGTCTCCTTCCGCTCCAGGGAGTGGTAGACCTCGTAAGCATCCGTCTGGATCGTGCCGACGAAGCCCTGCAGCCGTTTGCGCACCGGCACTAATCCCCGGCTGGGATCGAACTCGATAATCACATCCCCGCCCGGCACGGCATAGAACCAGAGGTAACCGCGGGCCGCCTTGCCCTGGACTTCCGGATCAAGCACTTTCACCGGCGTTTCGTCGATCTGAAGGTATCCGCCGGAGAGCATCGCCTTCCACATCGCGTCGTACACCGGAAGAAGCCAGTTCGCAATATGCTCGGCCCACTGCACCATCTGCTGCCGGGGAATGAAGACATCATGCCGTTCCCGGAACTGCTGCTCCAACCGGTAGAAGGAAAGGTGATCGTCATAGCGGGCCAGCACCATGTGTACAGCCAGTCCCAAACCGAGTCGGCTCTGTGGGACCAGCCGCGGAGGCAGTGGGGCGATGGCGACGCCCGCCTCGCCACATCGGCACGCGTACTTGGGGCGCACCGTCCTGCGCCGGATGAGCTTCGCCGGGATGAGGTCAATCTCTTCACTGACCTCTTCGCCGATCCGCTCCGGCATCTTGCCGCAGCAGAGGCAGGGCGCGATCTCCGGCTCGATCGTGACGGTTTCGGTCTCGAGGTGCGCCGGCAGAGGATGACGCGCGCCGCGGCGGCCGGTCCGGCTCCGCTTCTTTTTCTTGTCTTCTTTTTCCTCGTCGAGGACCCCGTCGCTTGCCGCGGCAGGACGTTCCGCCTCGGCTTCGAGATCCTGATTCAACTTGGACAGCTGCTCCTGCTGTTCCGGAGTCAGGCGGTCCGACTTCGGCCCGAATAGTTCCCGCTTCAGTTCGCCGATCTGCGCTTCGAGCTCGGTAATCTTCCGGTCGTATTCCTGTGCAAGTACCTGCAGTTTCTCCAGCACCTGACGCAACTCGGGATTGTCTGTTTGCTTGGGCGGGTGCTCTTCGAGGAGCTGCGCCACCTGCGCCTTCAGCCGCTGGTATTCCGCATGGAGTTCCTCGTGGCTCATGCCGAGAGCTCCTCGCGGAATTTATGATGGAGAGGATAGAGATACACATCTTTGACCGGAACCTGGAGCGTGCGCTGACGATCCTGCCGGCTTCGTCCCGTGGTGGTTCCGAGCCGAAGCCAGTTGGATGCTTGGTACGATGTGCCCGCAAACCGCTGCTGCTCAACGAATGTCTCAACCAGGGCGATTGCATGACCGTACTTCTTCTGCCAGTCGGCTGACAGACGACGCAGCACCCGGCCCAGAGTCCAGCTCGCCAGATGCGGCACCTGTACGAACGGCAGAATCAGGAAGCGGGTATTGTTGGTCAAAAGGTGGAGATTCCGCGCCCGTTGTTCCGCATTCCAGCCAATGAACTGGTCGCGGGGCCGGCACTTCCAGGCCGCAGAACCGAATAGCAGACAAGCAAGCATCCGCCCGGCTTTGTCCGTGACCATGTACTGGAGATTCTCGCCGACGGTGCCGCGGTAACCGAGATAATGGAACTCGGCCAGGGCAGCGGCAAACCGGACTCTTGTCGCGGCATCCGCGCTGACCTCGCACAGGGTCAGCGGTCCCACATCACGTAGCGTTCCCGTGACCGGCGTCGAATCCCACATCTGCCGGGACACTTGCCGGGCTGCCATGCGGTTTGATGGCACGCGCCGACGCGCAGGCAACTTGATCAGCCCACGCGCATCGAGCTTCACCAGCAGCGTGCGGGTAGCCATGTCCTTGAGCCGTCCGCTGCCGTTTCGCCAGTCCCATTCGGCGCATAGAACTTCCGACAGCCGCCGACGGCTCCAGTCCGGATTGTTCGCTATAAGCAGGCGGATCCGCAGGATGTCCTCCGCTGCCAGCTGTCGTCCCTGCACCATCAGCACATCGCTCATGGAGCACATTGTGGCAAAAATGATTCATGGAGTCCAGCCAAAAATGCGGGAAACGGAAAATTTCATGTCCGGTACCAGTGCCGTCGAGGTGTGCCTTCTATTCCGTGCAGCAGCAGTTGCAGTTCTTCGGGGCGCAGGCAAAGGCTGGCGCCACCCCCCTTCGGCCAGCCGAATGTACCCTTTTCCAGACGCTTCGCGCAAATCCAGAGTCCACTCCCATCCCACAGTAAAACCTTCACCCTATTTCTCGGTTTGTTGGTGAAGAGGAAAATGTGGCCACTCAGAGGATCCTGCGAAAGCACGGTTTGCACATGAGCGTAGAGCCCATTGAAACTGCGTCGCATATCGACTGGAGCGAGCGCCACGAAAATGCGGGTTGCCGGAGAAAGGCTCAGCACCGCGTATCTCCCAGCAGCCGCGCCAGATCGCGCACAGGAATCGCCTCACGGCAGCGGACCGTCAGCCCGGACGGCGCGACGACCTCCATAGCCCAAGCAGTCGTCGCCGCTGCCGTCAGTGGCGGCAGCACAACCTCGCTGAATACAACCGGCGCTGGCAAGTTTGAAACCTGCTTGGTTTTTGCCAACCACCAGGCCAGAGTCGCCAGTGGGATTCCATGTTTTCGGGAAAATGCGACGCGGGTAAGACCACTGCGCCGAAATTGTTCAACCATCCGCAGCCGTTGCGCTGCAGAAGCGTGATTCTGTCGCCGGGTGCTTCTTTTGGTTTCCATGTGCCCAGCGTATAGGAACTGTGGCGCCGGGGGTAGATGTACCCTGTTTACCGCTTACGGTGGATCGTGCCTGATTATAACGGTGGCGCGAAGCCTCGTGTAAAGCTCGAGACGCCGCGCGGCACGATCGAGATCGAATTGTATCCCGGTGACGCACCGATGGGCGTCGAGTATTTCCAAAGTGTAGTGACTTCCGGCGCGATCGTGGGAACGGAGTTTGGCCGCGTCGTCCCGAATTTCGTTGCCCAGCAGCGCGGCATCGGCACCGATGCGCCACTGCGGGATGAGGTCAATCGCCATGGCCTCACGCGCGGCAATCTGAGCTGGGCGTCATCGGGTCTCGACACGGGCCGGCCCGGCTACACTCTCGGCATCACTCCACAGCCGCACAACGAGGGCGATTTTACGGCCCTCGGGCGCGTAATCCGCGGCCAGGACGTCGTCGATCGCCTCGAACTCGGTGACCGGATTACTGGGGCACAGATAGTTCGATAATGAGGGCGGGGGTCGGGCGACGCGAATTGTTGATGAAAATAAACATGGTCATCCCTTTGTAGGTCAAAGATGTAGCGTCGTCAGTTCGCGATCCCATCAAAGATGCACAAAACGGTGGGTGTCCACGTCTTCTTCGCGACAGATTCCGGCTAATCCTGGCCCAGGGCGAGGACGAAGTATTTTGCCGGAACCGCGCCTGAGTTGCGGTAGCCGTGGTCTTCATTGGATGCCACATAGATGCCGGAGCCCGGTCCAAGTTCGGTCATTTTCCCCGCGATCGTGACCTCGAGTGTGCCCTCGCGCATCAGAACCAGTTCCTCGTGCGCATGACGGTGAGGCGCATGGGGGACCTGGCCCGCGGCAAGCTCGGATTCGTGCATATCCAGCATGAATCCCGTATGAGTCGTGCCTATGAAGATCTGATAGATGCGTATGGGCCCGCTTTCGCGCATCTGGAGATCTTCAAAGCGGAAGGCCTTGGTGGCCATTACTCCCTTTTTATCGGCTGCAGTCTGCAACGGAGTCGCCACGAGTCCCGGGAGAAGAAAAACGAATTCCCTGCGCGAGCAAGCCATAGTTCTCCTTTGCGATTCAGAATAATCGCATTCAGCCAAGATAACGGATGCCTTCCACCGTGTCGCCGTCGTTTGCCGGACCGACCATCAGGGCGCTGATCTGTGGCGCGTCCTTGATGCCCTTGGCCTGGAAGACGACCATATTCTCGCCGGACCTCAAATCGATCGGGATTTTAAACTGCCCGACGTGGCAAGCTTCCGCGCTCTCCTGTTCAGCAACTTTGGCCCCATTTATGCTAACGGCAACGCGCCCGTGCACGCCAAGCCACAGAAACCCTTTGCGGCTGCCCTGGGCGCGGATATGCATCGCCGCGCCATAGGTCGTTCCAGGAATATCCGTCCCCGTTGCCCTGGCAAAGTGGAGCGTATCGGTGGGAATCGTCAATCCCTTCCAGGAATCGATGGCAGCCACGGGATTCGCCGTTACCTTCCAGTCGCGGTTGCAACGTCCATGCCACGCGCTGTTCTTCGCCCAGCGGCGCGTCACCCTGTCGGCTTCCTCTCCCACAACCTCGATGTGGCCGGAATCCATTGTGCCCATGTCCCGCTGCGATGCCATGTGGATGAATTCGAAATCCCAGGGATTGAATCCCATGATCCTTGTGACCACTGAGTCGACTGCGACCAGATCTTCGCCGGCAAGCAGGAGATTGCTGCGCACCATCTGGTCCGGCTTCCTGTTGTTGTGATTCGTATACTGCAATCCGCGGATGCCGTCGACGATGTTGTAGTCGGCCGGATGGAAGGAGGCCAGATCAACGACCCAGCCGTCCACGCGCCCCTCGACCGAATATTCATCGTGCAATATGCGGTTGGAATAGCGCCAGGATGGAGCATAGACTTCACGCGGCGCTGTCCCCACATAGTTTTTCAGGCACGCCGTCACGCCGCAGTCCGCATGCACTTTCATGACCGGAATGTCGATCAGAAAGTCGCAGTTCTGGATGGTGTTCGTGATGCAGTAGGCTGACTTGGCAGCGAAAGCACCGACTCCACGAGCCGTGCGCCTGACTTCGACGTATCTGTGGGCGCCCGCGGCATCGCGCAGGCCATCGAGATTGAGGTTGATGTAATCGAATTGTTTTCCCGGAAATTGAGCGCTGAATTCACGCAGCATGCCGCCCAAGGTCCCGCCCCACCCGGGGAAATCCGTGGTGCCCCAATCAAGCGTCTCCGCGTCGACGCGCACGCCATTCTGGGAGATCTCCCACATTCCTTTGGTATGCACAGCCTGGTAGCTTCCACCTTCGGAGACCGTGATGCGCCGCGCTTTCGACTTGCGGGCGAGATATTCCAGGACCGCCTTCAGGACCCTGAAATCCGTGACATCCCCCTGGCAATAGCTCTCCTGGGAGGGGAGGAACGCGATATTCGGTTTGAGCACAACCCAGGAGCCTGGCCGGATTTTGGCTTCCAGGCTCCCCGCCCTCGGTTTGCCGTACTCAATCGCTTTCCACACCATATCGCGGATGCGCGGGTAATCCAGCGGATCTTCGACGGAGGCAGGATGAGCCAGTTTGCGGTTGTCGCACCGGACCAATCCTACGCGGACTTTGGAAGTATCTGCCCAACCCAGGCCGGCGGCCGCACAGCCGGAGGCAAGCAAAAATTCTCTCCGATTCAGTTTCATGGTGTCACCTCCCGGGGATGTGGCGATCATAGCGGAAGTCGATGCGCATTTCAGTTAAATATTGCGGCGCCGACTGCGCCAGAAGTACACTGCGGGCATGCGAATCCGATGCTTGCTGTTGATCGCCTGTTGTGTGCTTACCCTGAAGATATTGCCCGGGCAGGAACCCTCCAGGCAGCTCGTCCCCGGCGTCTTCTTCTGGCAAGGTGATCGGGACCAGCGCCAGCCTGCAAATTGCGTGTGGGTCCAGTTCAAGGAATACGTCCTGGTAGTCGATGCGAACTTTCCCTGGGCCGCCAAGCAGATAATGTCCCAGATAAAAAGCACAACCCACGGACCGGTCAGGTATGTTTTCGACACGCATTGGCACAATGACCACACCTTCGGGAACTGCGTCTATGCCGACGCCGGCGCCTCCGTCGTGAGTTCTGAGGAGTGTGCGGACGAGCTCGCCTCCAGGGGCCCCGCGAGCTGGAACAGCTGGAAAGAGACCGCACATCCGCTGATCGGATATCGGCTGGCGCAGCCTTCGATCACATTCACGGACCGGCTGGTGTTCGACGATGGTACGGAACGCGTGGAGCTTGTGCGCGTCTTACCATCGCACAGCAAAGGCGATGCAATCGCGTATCTGCCGAAGCACAAGATCCTCATTGCTGGCGACCTTGTCGTCAACTGGGCCTTCGGCAATAACAACGGAGATACGGGCGGGAATCCCGAGAACTGGATCCGCGTGCTGGACGATCTTCTCAAATGGGATGTGAAAATCGTGGTGCCCGGCCATGGCGACCCGGTGGACCCGCAGAAGATGAGGGAGCAGCGTGACTATCTCAAGGGCATCCTCGATCAGGTGAAGAATGGGATTCGAGCGGGGAAAACAACAGACGAGCTGACACGCGAGATTGACCTCGCGAAATACGGCTCCTTCGGCATCAATGCTGCTGCGAACGCGACATCGATACGAGCCATCTGCCGCTTTTTAACAGCCGCCCGGAAATAAGCGGCCCCCACCCCCCCCCCCCCCCCACCCTGGACCTTTCGTCCACGCCTGAGCTCGCTGTGACGCCGATTGAACACAACGAGAAAATATATGGACACCCATCAAAGATGCATAAAACGGTGGGTGTCCACGTTT
>JBGQNR010000287.1:0-7232 GCA_041501225.1 Acidobacteriota bacterium | reverse complement strand
ACCTGTGCAGGGTGCGGTCCAAGGACGGCGCAGAGGGCATTTCGATCGGTCACAGCGGGATGCGCACCCTGTATCCTATTTTTCTCGAAAACCTTCAGCCTTTTTTTATCGGCAAAGATGCGCGTGAGTTGGACCTGATACTGGAGAAGGTCTATATCTTCGGATTTAATTTCCGTTACAACGGTATTGCGCTCGGGCTGCCTTTAGCCACTATCGAGTTTGCCATTCTCGACATGCTGGGGCGCATCGCCAAGAAGCCCGTCGGCGTATTGATCGGAGAGATTCACAACCCGGAAGTCGGAGTGTACGTTGCTACTGAATGGCGCGAAAAACCGGTGGAAGAGAGTATCGAACTGATAAAAGGTGCCGTAGCAGAGTACGATACCAGGGCGCTGAAAATCAAAGTCGGCGGGCTCATGTTCATGACTACCGACATGTATGCCGTGGCCCCTCCCGGAAGGACCGAGAAAATGATTCCACTGGTGCGCAAGACATTCGGCGACGACATGGCCCTTTACGCGGATTCAAACAGCTTTTATTCCGTGAAGGATGCCATACGCGTCGGCAAACTGCTGGAAGAGTACAAGTATAGATACTTTGAAGAGCCTGTGATGTTCGACCAGTTTGAGGATATTAAGCAGGTTGCCGATGCGCTGACACTTCCGATTGCCAACGGCGAGCAGGACAACAGTTTCTACGGATTCCGCTGGCTGATTGCGAATGAGGGTATTGAGATTGTGCAACCCGATAATTATTACTTCGGCGGGCTGATCCGGTCGATGAAAGTCGCACGCATGGCGGCTGCCTTTGGGAAGAGCATTGTGCCGCATATGTCCGGCGGGGGCCTGGGGTACCTCTACAATATTCAATTTGTTTCTGCCGTTCCCAACGCCGGGGCTCATCACGAGTTCAAAGGGTTGAGGACGAATGTACAGTTCGAGTGCAAGACATCACCCCTGAGAGTGGTCGGTGGAAAAATAAAGGTGCCCACCGGTCCGGGTTTCGGCGTTGACATTGACCCTGAATGGGTCAAGAAGCACCAGGCGGTAAAAATGTGAAGTCAACGGATGGAGAGCACAGAAAATAGGCGGCGTTCGGTTCTGCAGGACCAGTTCCCCGTTCCCCGCCTGGCTGCTGGAAACTCCAATGATGTCATTGCACGAGGCTCATCGCTTGCGCCTGGGGATTCTTAGTACGATTTCAACTAAGACTCCTTGGATCGCGTAATCCGGCTGCGTAGGAAACTGGGGACAGGCAAGTTCGCCGGCGGGGAATTGAGAGATCGGGAGATGTAACGCATATGACATTTTTAAACTTATACGTTAAAAATGTCAGGATGCCGATTACTCCGGCGTGCTGAGCGACAATTGTTTTCTCGGGCAATGGAGTTCAGGAGAAAATGGACGAGGGCCTGCTAAATCACTGTATTGACAAAAGATTAATATGATTTTCTTTTGCCCCTCCAGGGCTCTTCATCTCCGATGGGTTAACCGGGGGCGGCGCTGCGCTTGCCCCCGGCTACTTTCTCTTTGCTCCTCAGGGGCATATGCTTGATAAAAGCCCGATAGACCGTGTGGAGAACTCGCGCCGGAGGCGCCCAAGACAGTAGCCCCGGGCAAGCGCAGAAGCTGGGAAAAAATCAAATACAGAGATTAGACCGCAAAGACCATAAAAACCGCGAAGAGGAATATCTGAAATTCTTTGAGGTGTTCGGGTCTTCGTGGTTAATACTGTTACGGGTTGGCTGCGCAGCTCCTTGCATTTTTTCACACCTTCGCAGCGCTGCCCGGGGTTATGAGCAGATGAGCCGGAGCCCTTCTAAGGAACTTAAACTGATACATTGCACGGATGTTGAGCTGTATCAATATGATAACCAATAAACTCAATAGCACGTCATCAGCCAAGTTCCCTTCCTGTTGGAAACACCGCAGGTGAGCTTGTTGCTGGAAGGGCGACAGAAGAATTTCACCTTATCTTATTGCCATTCTGGCCTGTCCCCGAAATTTAACCTCCCATCAGGGTGCGGGCTAACCGCGTGGCGGAAGCGGCGTCGGGGGCGTAGCCGTCGGCGCCGTATTCATCGGCGAGGCGCTGATTCAGGATGGCTCCGCCGACCATGACCTTCACCTTGTCCCGGAGGCCCTCCTGGCGTAACGCCTCAATAACCGATTTCATCCTGGGCGCCGTGGTCGTCAAAAGCGCCGACATACCCAGGATATCCGGGCTGGTCGTCTTTACGGCATTCACGAAATCAGGCGTCGGGACATCCGCACCCAGGCTGTGAACCTCGAAGCCGGCCCCTTCCAGCATGATGCAGACCATTCTCTGGCCGATGTCGTGCACGTCCCCTTCTACGGTGCCCATGACTACCTTGCCGGCCTTTTTCGCCTGGGAGCGGGCCAGGAGGGGCTTCAAGAGCTCGAGGGCGGCGGTCATTGCTTCGGCAGCCAACAGCATTTCAGGGATGAACTTTTTCCCCTGCTCGTATTCATCGCCGACTATTGCCATTGCGGGAATCAGGGCATGGTTCAGGATGTCCTCTGCCGCGTGATTCTCCAGGGCTTTCCTGGTGAACTCAACGGCCTTCTGGTCTTCCAGATTCACGATGCTGAGCTTTATTTTTTCCAAGATGTCATCGGCGAGTGTCATTTCTACCTCCTCGGTGCTCTCCAAAATGCAAATCTGCGATCAAGATCCTGGTGCGGGGCGGCCTGGCGCCGCACGCCCGTGCCTGCGGCGCGCGATTACCGCCGCCCGTGCTTTCTGGCGGCGTAAACCACCGCATCAATATTCACAAAGGGCACACCCTGTGGGGTCCAGCAGTTGGGGCCCAGGATGCTGCGCAATCCACTCCCCTCGACGGCCTGGATCACCGCTCTGCACTCAGCTTCGATCGTGTCCGGCGTCCCCTTGTCTAATGTGGTGGCGTAGGGCACAGGCGCCTTTTTCTCGGTGACGGTCGGAGTCGTGGCCCCGATATTGCCGTTGATAGCCTTTGCCCGTGCATTACCGGCCCGGTTCTGTTCAGTGATCTTATCGACACAAAGCTGGATATCCATGGGGCCCAGGAAGTAGCCGTCGGCTTGATTCTGTGCGATCAGATCCAGGCGATCGTGCCAGTTGCCACATGGGTGGAACACGACCGGCACACCCGTTTCCTTACGGATCGCCTCGATGAACTTTCTCTCCATGGGCTGAGTCAGCTTCTCATACGTGTCTCGCGATATGCAGTCGGCCGATGAAACCGGATCGTTCACCCACACCATGTCGGCTCCGGCTTCCACCTCCGCTTTGACCATCTCCAGCCATGGCTCGAGCGCCAGTTCCATCAGCTCTTGCGCCCATTCCGGATCACGCACGACCGTTGTGAACCATTTTTGGAAGCCGAGAAGGCAGCCGACCGTTCTGGACGGGCAGCTGCCCCACGTCATGATGGGGACGTGCTGTTTCCCGCCCCCTCTCTTAAGCAATTCCTCCTTGAGCCGCCGAATGACATAGAGGACCTTGGGCATGTTGCCGTCTTTTCGCGGGTCAATCTTCCATTGGATCTTGTGGGTGTACTCCTTGCTCTTGATCGCAGGTTCCTTGACCATGGGCACGTCATTTTCCGGATATTTGAGCACTGTGCCGAGCGCCTCTTCCACCGGTCCCATCATGTCGTAGTCGATGACGCAATCGTATTGAAACCTCTCCTGGCCCAGGATCTGAGCCTTCACGTAGAGATCCGGGACCTGCCATGTCTGCAGGAAGTTCAGTCCCAAGTACTCAAGCGGAGCCCAACGCGGGTAGATGTGCACCGGCACCCGGTCGGGTTTATCCCCCCGTAGTGCGGCCATCATGCGCTCCATCGGGGTCATTTCCGTCACCTGGTTGTATAAGTAGTACATGGATCTCACTCCTCCTGAAGCGTGGGCTGAAGCATGAACGGCTCCTGCCTTACTTCGTCTCCCGGTCGAATGACTACATACTCTTCTGTGCTGCGGAGTTCATCCGTGGGAACCTTGTGTCGACCGAACTCGAGCAGCCGTTGGATAAGCGCGGGCGATCCAATAACCTCTTTGTATTCCCAGCCCCAGCGCACCCGGCAGAAATCGGCGACCTGCCTGGCTTGCGCGCGATATTGTTCCAACTCTGCCGAGGATAAGGCGATAAAGCAGGCTTTGCGATAACGGCCGTATAGGGTATTCGATATCAACGTCGCCTTTTCCGTCCCGTATTTTTCGACGCACTTTAAATACTCGGTCTTGGGTTCACCGCCACACTCCAACCACCCCGGCGTAAGATAATAGGTGCCCGGCTCAGCCTGGAACTCCCGGAGATAGGTCGTGCGTGATCCGAAAAAGAGTGCCACGCAGTCATCTACGCGAGGAATTACCAGCGTGTGATTCCGCGATTGCAGACCGACCAGGCCGTTGCCGCATAGCCCAAAACCAATCAGCACGAGGTGGGGCGTCGTGAGGTCGTCTATCTGTTCCTGAATTGCCGCCCTCATTTTCTGGGGCGTCAGGTGCAGGCCATAATCCATGACGATGACGCGAGAGTTCTGATCGCCGACAATGTTCTGGATTGCTCCCCGGAACACCGCACAGGCAATAACCACAGTCGGCTGATTCGCTGGCATATACACCTATCGTTCGCCGCGGCTAAACGCGAGTACTCCAGCCAAGGCTCGAATCTTTGTGCTGGAAAACCTGCATACTGGAAGGCGAGGACCCGAAGCTCAAAAAATCCCCCTGCTCGCAGCCTACCCCGGCTGAGGCGCTTCAAGCTTGCCGCTCCGGTAAGCTCGGAGATACCCCATACAGTGCGCGTCGCGTCCTTCCAGGGCTTCCGCGGCTGAAATTCTGGCCATCAATCCCGCATCGCAGGGATCGATAATCGCGGCATCCATGCCGCGGCCGAGCAGCATCAGCAGGAAGACCTCGTTCAGAAGCTTGCGGACGGGCAAGCCATACGATACGTTGCTCACCCCGCAGCTGGTGTGAACTTCGGGACACTGGCTCCGAATCCTGCTTATGGCCTCGAGCACCGCGGGGCCATGTTGCGAGCCTGTGCTGACCGGGAAAACGCACGGGTCCACGTAGATATTGCCAGCGGGAATTCCATCGGCGGTCAATCGCCCGACCAGGCTGATGGCGGTGGCCACACGATCTTCCAGACCTTGGGGCGGCGCCCTGGGTGCAAGGCAGAGAGCGATCACCTTGGCACCGTACTGTTTCACCAGAGGTGCAACCGCCTGATATCGATCGGGATCATCTGTGATCGAGTTGATCATCGGCGGCTGTTGGCACAAAGGCAGTGCCTGCCGCAGCGCATCCGGATCCGCGCTGTCCAGGCAGAGAGGAACCTGCACAACCTCCTGCACGATTTTCACCAGCCACATCAGGTTTTCCACTTCCTGGCCGGCGACGCCGCCGTTGACATCCAGCATATGGGCCCCGGCCTCCACCTGCTTCCGGGCCTCTTCTTTAATGAAATCCGCATCCCTCTTCGTAACCGCTTCGCCGATCCTTTTGCGCGTCGCATTAATCCGTTCCCCGATAATCAGCACAATGATTCTCCCCTTGGATAATCGATGGTTATCGCCTCATTGATCATGACACCCAGGAAATGAGCAAAGAATCCTCCGTGTATTCCATGGATCAGGATTAGAACAGCCCTTTCACTTCTCCGGTTTCTGTGTCGATATCGACACGGCGGAAGCCGGGATTGGATCCCGTACCGGGCATCAGGCTGATGCTGCCGGCGAGTGGACAGAGAAATCTGGCGCCTGAGAAGATCAAGACATCGCGGATAGGGAGAACCCATCCCCTCGGAACCCCCTTGAGCGCTGGATCATGACTGAGGCTCAAGTGTGTTTTCACCATTAGAGTGGCATAGTCGGCGTATTTGGGATCGGCCTCGAGCATCTCTGCTTTGGCCTTGGCCTCCGGAGTCCAGGCAACTCCATCGGCACCATAAACCTCCCTGGCGATGATATCGACACGCTCTCTAAGTTTTTTCTCCAGCGGGTACAGATAATGAAAATCCATCTTGTCGTTGCATGCTTCAAGGACCGCTTCGGCGAGTTCGACCGCGCCCTCTCCGCCCTTGGCCCACTGATCAGACACGGCGCAACGGGCGCCCCCTGCTTCCGCCGCCCTGCGCACCAGTGCGATTTCATCCTTGGTGTCGGTCGCGAAACGGTTGATGCACACCACGGGATTGATTCCTGCCTTCCGGATGATCTGGATGTGATGGACCAGGTTGGGAATCCCCTTTTCGAGCAGGCCATGGTTTTCGTTGGTGTATTCCGAGGGCAGGGGGATCCCAGGCACGACGGCCGGACCGTTGCCGTGCATTTTTAGTGCCCTGATGGTGGCAGTGAGAACCGATGTGCCGGGGACCATTCCCGCGTAACGGCACTTCACGTTCCAGAACTTCTCGAAACCGATGTCGGCGCCGAATCCGCTTTCCGTAATGTGATAATCGAACAGTTTCAGTCCAACCCGATCCCCGATGATTGAAGACTGCCCGACCGCGATGTTCGCGAAGGGACCGGCATGGACCATGCAAGGCTGGTACTCGGCGGTGCTGCACAACGTCGGATTGATGGTATTGCGCATCCAGGCGCACATGGCGCCATCCACTTCCAGGTCCCTGGTGGTGACCGGGTTGCCGCGGCGGTCGAAGGCCAGGGTGATATTTCCCAGACGCTCTCTCAAATCCGCAAGATCGCGTACGATGGCGAGGATCGCCATGAGCTCGGAGCTGGGGGTGATGTTGAACTGGGACTTCATCATGAAGCCGTCGTTCCTGCCTCCGATGCCGATGATGATGTTGCGCAGAGCCTGGGCGCAAAAATCCATCACCCAGGCAAACTCGACGCGGGTGGGATCCACGTCCAGGCGGCGCATTTTGGTCAGCTTCTGCAGTTGCTGGTCGTCATAATTGCGCTCGTGCTGCATGCGTGCCGTGAGCGCCACCATGGCCAGGTTGTGGGCATTCGTGATGTCGTTGAGGTCCCCCGTGAGCCCAAGGGAGAACTCGGTCATGGGGATCAAGAGCGCATTACCTCCGCCGGCGGCCGTTCCCTTGATGTTCATGGTCGGGCCGCCGGAGGGCTGGCGCAGGCACCCGCCTACATTCTTGCCCAGTCTTCCCAAGCCCTGGATCAGGCCAAGTGATGTCGTAGTTTTTCCTTCGCCCAGGGGTGTGGGGGTAATGGCCGTCACTTCCACGAGCTTGCCGTT
>JBGQNR010000286.1:0-7254 GCA_041501225.1 Acidobacteriota bacterium | reverse complement strand
GCGGGGCGCGACGTCGCGCCCCGCTCCCCCTCCCTGTTTTCACCTCCTGCGCGCCCATTCCAGGACGCTGCAGCCGCTTCCCGGCTGAAATCGGGGATATTTCGGGGATATTTCCCGATCCCCACCCGCCATTTCAAGTCATCCTCACTCAGCCCCTCCAAAGCAATTGCTTATCATTAATTATAATGTTATGGCCGCCCGCGGTCGCCACCTCCATGGCGCGCCTGGCCTGGTACTGGCCCTTGACGTCCTTAAAATCGACCGGGTAGCTGCTGCTCTGCGCCAGCAGCTGCTTGCGGTCAACGATCAGCGGGATCCATGGTTCCCTCCCGTTGAGAAGCTCGACCACATGCGACAGCGATCGGGCCGCGTATGCCCGCACGCCGTCCACAACGGCGGCTTCGCGTGCATTTGCTTCCGGAACGATCAGGTTCCCGATTCCCCGCTCCCGCGCCATTACCGCCATGGAGAGAGTTCCCTTGACCGGACGGAACGACCCATCCAGGGAAAGCTCTCCCAGAAACAGGTACGCCGAGAGATTTTGCGCGCGGACGCACCCTGAAGCCCCGAGGATGCCGACGGCCATCGGCAAATCGAACGCCGATCCCTTTTTCTTCATATCCGCGGGCCGAGGTTGATGGTGATGTACTGCGGCGGCAGTGGATATCCGCAGTTGCGAAGAGCAGCCTTGACGCGCTCGCTGCTTTCCCGGACGGCCGGGTGTGCCCGGGGTCAGGTCTGGAAAATTTACCTTTTGACTCTACGGACGCGCTGGTGGCCTATTCTCTGTTATTGCCCTGATAGGAACCGACAAATCACACGCCCCGAAAACTAAATCTTCCAGGCCTGACACCAGGCCTTCGGCGCCACGCAGCTTGCGCTCGATCCGCTCGAGTGGATTCACCGCGTCAGTGCGCACATTCCAGATCCCGGGCGCCACGGCCAGCGCTTTTACGGCGCCTACTCTAACCGGGCCAGAGTTGCCATTTCGTCTGCCGATGGCGACCGCGCCGGCGCCGCGGCTCACTCACACCCGGAGCAGGACAATTCCGACTTCTCCAGGGAAGCGCGGAGCACGTGGGCGCGCCTGCTGAGGAAAACCTTCGAGGTAGACCCTCTGATCTGCGCCTGTGGCGCCCGCATGCAGATCGTCTCCTTTATTACAGACCCGCGCGTCGTCGACCGCATCCTACGCCATCGGGAAAGCGAGCGCTGCAAGACGAAGGATCCTTTCGAACCCCGCGCTCCGCCGCGCGCGCGTACCCGTTCCCGGCAATAATGTCCAGCGTCGCCCGTAAGCTCTCCGGATGCCGGTCAGGCGCCCGTCCGATCGACGTGTGCCCGAGCGCCTGCGCAATCTCGAGCGACGAACGCGGAACTCGGGGCAGGCAGCGAATGGCCGGGCTTTCTGCCGCCCAGAAACCGTTTCCGTCCGGCCATTCGCTGCCTGCCCCGAGTTCACCCCCGGATTTCCTTCCTTGCCTCCCCGATTTCCCCTGGTGCTCCCGGATAGAAACGCTTACAAGTTAATCCTGCAAGGGGGTTCTTTTTCTTTTTTAACTAATTTTCTTTAAATCGAATTGAATGAGATTATCAATCTCCTTATGGTGATAAAATAGGACCCGCCAGCTACCGAAGCCGACTGATCTTTGGCTACCCTCGGAGGTCGTATGTTAAAGCTTCTTTTTTCCATAATTCTCGTGACAATCTCAAGTTTTGGCATCACAGGGTCAGATCAGGCACCTGCTGACGTCCTGCAATTAAGGGATGGGAAAGGCAATCCGCTACTTGTGAATGTCCAAGGATTAGGCCAAACATCCTCAATACCAGTAAGCCTGGCAGGCAAGCAGAACATAAAGATCGTTATGATCGGTGATGACACAAAGGAAACCCAGACAGGCTGGGCAAAGCTCGTGTATAACGGAAAAGAATATTATTTTCCCCAGGTCGCAGTGGGCGGGCTTTTGGGTAGCAGCATCTACAGGAGCGTTTTTGAGATTTCGAAGAACGGCTCTGAGATAGTTCCAATGCTGCGCTACGAGTCTTATACTGACCCGGCATCGGATCCGGTCTCGATTGCAACCGTGCTTCCAGCAGACCTGCGAAACAGCGCGCTGATCACAACCGAGCGCCTTGCTGGGGAGCGCACAGACACTGGATACGCATTTTTGAACAAGGACCTGAATAATGCGCACAATTTCCTGTTTACATTTTACAATGATTCTGGCTCCATACTCGAGGAGAAGATGGTAATACTCCAGCCGGGAGAGCAGATCGCAGAATTTGCCTATCAGAGATCCAATACTATAACTGAGGGCTTCAGCCAGGTGCAGATAACTTCTGATGCAAGCTTTCCAGCTGTCTCGATTGACTGCAGAGGTCCATCAATAAGCGTTCGGCAAGTGAGCCAGGGCAATATGCCTGCAGGATCCCCTGTCTATTCCTTCAGCGACATGCAGGGCAACGGCACGCTTGACCCTTCGAAGGTTTATCCCGTCACAGGCGGGCAGGTTATATTAAAGAGCACAAAAGACGGCACGGAATACAGATATAATATCAGTTCAGAAGGATTCTCGGATGTCCTGTCGACAGACAAAACTTTCCACCAGCTTCTAGGGGAATACCTTGTGCGCGTCGAGGCTCCCGGATTTTTGACGCAGGAACAGCTCGCCGATTTCCCGGCACAGCCATATCAGGACAAGCTCATCAACCTCAAATACATAAACCCGGACTGGTTCCACAAGACAACTTCCCCGTTCACAGATACGGCAAAGGGCATAGACTACCGCGGGACTATTATGAAACCGGCCAAACAGTGGAAATTTTATGTTGATACAACCAACCTGATGTTAGATGATCCAACAAGCCCATGGGTTCCAATTAGAGATGCTTTCAAGCAGCTTGTTTTTTATGAGTTCCCCCAGATGAGATTGGAGGTTCCAGATGATAGTGGAAATAAAGTTATCTTCGGCGGAAAGCTTGATTCGAAAGGAGATCCAATTGTCAATGACCCAAATAGTAATTACTTTGAGGTTTCGACATCATCAATTCCCCCTTATGGAACTGATAACACTTTTCCTATTGGAAGGAATGACAGTGCGATATATCCAGTTACAGCTTCAACTTATACTGACCTTAAAAAATCTGAAATTAAATCTGGTTGGATTCAGTTTTGGGGCAAAGCAGCCCCCCAGAGTGTTGCGGGTGATTTTTGGTATCCTATTTTTGCCAGGGATGATCAGGATCTTGATGCGAGAAATTTTATGATATCCGGCTTGCCAAATGCAACTCAAAAATTAACAGGATATTTTACTCAATTAGCAGGAGCAGTCGGAAACGCTGTCTCCACTCCAATCGACAAATACTACTGGGAAATCTATCGTGTGAGGCCTAACGGCACGCAAATATTTGCGGACAAAGAAGTCGTGCCGAAAGGGAAGAGATAATTACACAGTGTCTTCAATACACTCATAAATATTCTGCAGATCACATTCCTTATTAAATACCAATTCCTCTATCAGCAAAGCATTTGACCGATGTAGGACTCTTCCCCTGGGAGCTTCTCGGACTTGCGCCGGCTTTGGAACCCGAGAGGGGACGGGTTGCCATTACTGTTACTGATTATTCTTTTGACACAACAATTCCGTTTTCATACACTACCATCGAACATACAGTGGTATAACCCTTTTTTCCTCACGCTGGATGTGTTTTGTGCTGACAGTATATCTTGACGAGAGCGGTACCCACGATAAATCCCATTTTCATGTGATGGCTGGTTACGCTTCTACCGATGAAAAATGGAAAGCTTTTGATATCGCTTGGGATACAGTCTTAAGGAATTATGACATCAATTACTTTCATATGAAGGACTGCGCCCACTTCATTGGAGAGTTTGCTGGCTGGGACGAAGACAAACGAAAACCATTCCTTGAGGAGCTTATCAGAGTTATTCATGACAATACAGAGTTTGGGATCGGAATTGCCATGGGAGGACCCTCTTTTACAGATCCAAAGCTTCGCACAATCCTGGCCAGAGAAGTGTTTATAGCCTTGGCTCTATGTCAGGCAATTGACCAATGCGTTCATCTCAAGATAATAGATCGAATGTTTTTTGTCTTCGATCAGCGCCCAAAATTTAAATCGGTCGTCCAAAAGGCATATGACGAAGTGTGCGCAATGGACTCAGCCCTCAAGAACCTCCTCCAGGGAGTCATTTTTGCTGATGATAAAACAGTCCGACCGCTACAAGCTGCTGATTTTCTGGCATACGAGATCAATAAACTCATGTCCCAAGACAGTACGATCACCGCTCTAAAATTGAGAAAGTCACTAAGAGCACTCATGAATGATAGATCTGGCATATTGCTGTTGCCTGTTCTAGAAGAGGCAGAAGTCACCAGTGATCAAATGGCTTCGCTTGAAGAAATAAGTAAAACACAAAAATGCCACAGCGTCATAACTTCTATGTATTTCAGGAGTAAATTCAATCTGTAAGTGAAGTTGCTCACAATTACTTCATGGATTTTACAATGTTCTTACTTTCGCGTCTGCCCTCTGGATTTAACATCACGGAGTCACCCATGCCATTTGTATAGTGTCTTATCATCCTTATCTTCCTTCCGTACCAATCCAAGTTCCAACAATTTTCTCAGCGCTGCCTGAACCCGATAGCGCTGGTTATTCATATTTTGATAAAGCTTCGGGTCCATGTGCTGCAAGATCTGAGAAAACGTGAACGGACCACCACTTTCACGAAACATGATGTCAATTTTATCGAGTTCTAACTAATTTGAAGCATGGTGCTTGTGGAGTCATGCCCGACGCATGCCTCCTGCCTACTTCTGCGGCAGTGCCACACCGAGCGCGGTGAGAATTTCGTTCTGGCGGACATCCGGTTTTGGCAATCGTGTCACCGTGGTGTCGGCATCGATGGGGTAGTGCAACAGACACAGGCGGGCCAGCGAGGCCAGTGCATCCGGCAGGGTGATGGCGTACGGATTCGAGTCTGTTGTACCAAATGCGGCTCTAAGCCGCCGCTCGATCTCACGGCTGATTTTCAGTGCCAGCATGCAGGCGAGTACATGACCTCGAGTTCTACTCTCTTTGCGCACAAACACCGGTCGCACTTCCAGCAAGCCAGTCTTCATGGCGCGAAAGTCCCGTTCCACCTTCTGTAAACTGACGTAGCTATCGTGAACCTCCTGCCCGCTCATTTTTTCTTTTGGCACGTCACTCGTCACCACATAGCAGCCGGCCAGTTCCATCGCCCGTTCGGTGGCAATTTCGTTCTTCACCAGACTCAACACCCGTCCCTCCAGCCGGAGTTCAACCAGAGCCTTCAGCTTATGGCGAACAATCCAGGCCTGCAATTGTCTGGATCCGGCTTCCGGCTGGCACCGCGCGGAAGCCTGGACCTGCTGATTGCGCCGTTCGATCTTCTCTTTCAGCTTGGCCAGTTTGTCCTGCAGCCGATGGTGTTCTCGCGCCGCTTCTGAATCATTCTTGCGGAGCACATAACGCACGCCGTCGGCCTCCACCTCGCAGACCGTTTCGTCAAACAACCCCAGTTGCAAAGTCCCCTCTGCCAGCAGCCGCCGAATCTGCGGATCCGTCAGTGCCGTGATGTAGCGCAAACCCGCATCCTTAAGCGCCTGCTTGCCCTTGCTCTTCACCATGCCCCGGTCGCCAACGAACACCAATTCCTCAACGCCAAACTGTTCCTTGACCAACCTGATCTGATCGGCCACCGTAACCGGATCGGAGGTATTGCCGGCAAAGACCCGCACCGCTAGCGGCTCGCCTTCACTGTCGGCCAACAGGCCAATAACGATTTGCAGCTTGCCGCGCTTGCCGTCCCGGTCATAGCCAAACTCTCCCAAAGCGTTGTGTTCTCCCTCCAAATAGCTGCTGGTGACGTCGTAGAGAAACAGGGCGGGTGGCGCGGCGCGGCGGCGCAAGTAACGCTGATAGAGAATCTGCTCGATCTTTTCCTGGCGAGCGCATAGATCATCGAGAGCAGCATAGAGATCGTCCTCGTCGAATGGACTCAAACCGAGCACTTCGGCTACAGCGTGATCCTCGGCCCAGCGCACGGCGGACAAGCGGGAACCCTGATGGGCCAAGCGGACCAGCACGAGAAACAAGGCCCATCCGCACCCGGACAACTGGATCATGAGCGGCAGGTGGTCGCCAGGCGAACCCCTGCTGCGCGCGTTTGAAGCCCATCAGGCATGGGGCCGGGTCTTCCAGGCCTGGCAGGACAGCAAGGTCGCCCAGGTGAAGTGGGGGCGCGAAATCGCGTCATTCTCGCCGGCGGGACTCCTGAGCGAGGCCCTGGAGAGGACGGTCGAATCCGGAATCACCCATTACGAGAATTTTCAGAAATCGGCGCGCCGCTATCAGCAGGAGCTGGCGAGCTACGTCGATCGGAAATATCCGCTGGATAAAGTGAGCCCCTTGAACCGGGAAACTACCGATGCGGTGATCGCTCGCACGAAGCTCGATTTTGAATCCATCCCAAAATTCGAGGACCGGCAGGCGCCGCTCTCCGACGCAGCCGGCCCGGTGCTTCGCAGTGCCGCCATTCTCGCGCTGATCAATGTCGTCCTCTTTGCCGCCGCCTTTGTCTCCTTCCTCCGGTACGACGTCCGGTGAGAGTCAGACATCAGACCTCAGACTTCAGACTTCAGACCTCAGACCAGGAACAGGTTGTCTATCCGAACCGGTCCCACGGCAGCTCGGAGGGGCGTGGGACGACGACGCACCTTTATACGCTGTTGACGACATACCTGAATACCCACATGCCGCCGGGAGGTCGGTGAGCGGCGGGCAGGAGGAGGCGATTTTCATAGTTCATTGTCTTCTGATGAGCAGTCCATTGAACGCCTTTGGCCAAATTCGGCCCGTCCAGAACATAAGATTGGCACATGAGTGCGGTCGGGGGTTAGATCCTATGTGGAATGTCGTCCGCAGGGAGTCTATCGGCCGCGAAACGCCCAGGCCTCCCCCCTTTATCGCCTGGTCGAGGACCACTTCGATGAACTCGAGCGCGTCTGGGACGAGCGCTACGAAAAACAGCACGGATTCTGGCGTCCCGTTGTCCGGCACGTCGTCGAACAGTTCCTGGATTGTGGTGATTTAAGGTGCGGCTTTGCTCGCTTGTGGTGCGCGACCTGCCGCAAAGATCTTTTATTGCCTTGGAGTTGCCGCCGAAGGTGTTTTTGCCCCTCCTGCCACCAGAAGCGCTCCCTGCTC
>JBGQNR010000285.1:0-7310 GCA_041501225.1 Acidobacteriota bacterium | reverse complement strand
GGAGATCTGTCGCGTTCACCTGCCGGCATCCAGGTTACGATCACAGCGATTGTCACAACCTCGCAAAAAGCTGTTTTGCGGTCAGGCGGCCGCCCCGGAGACATCCTTTATGTCACGGGAGTGCTGGGCAAGGCCGCCGCCGGCCTTGCCCTCCTGCAGCGCGGCCGGACAGAGGGGAAAAACCGCCCTGAACGTCGTGCTTTGAGGTCACACCGCATGCCCACCCCCCGGTGTAAAGAAGGGATGTGGCTGGCGAGGAGCGGCTTCGTGCGCTGCATGATGGACCTGAGCGACGGCATTTCGATGGATTTGCCGCGGCTGTGCGAAGCCTGTGGCGTCGGCGCGGAACTCTTCGGCACGCAACTTCCTGTCTTCCATGATGCAAGCAAGTGGCGATGCGATCCCGTGGCGCTCGCGCTTCACGGCGGTGAGGATTTCGAGCTGCTCTTCGCTGTTCCAGCCCGACAAGCAGATCGTTTCGAGGCTGCCTATCCGGCCGGCTTCCCTCCGATCAGCCGCATCGGGCGTCTGCGCCGCGGCCCCGATGTGGTCTGGACCCCCGGCTCAGCCACAGCTCCACAGCCACTGACACCAGCCGGATTCGACCATTTTCGCCGCGCTCAAAAAAGGAGCCCTGCTGTCCGGTGAGAATGAAACCTTCTTCCTCGGTCGATGCTTTTCAAAGCCCGGGGTGCCGAGTAAAATGACGGACATGCGACGGATCGTAGTTTATTTGTTCCTGGTCACTTTTATTCCCGATGGGTCAGTTTTGGTTTTGCCGCAGGGGCAGCAGCCGCAAAAGGCCGCACCCACAGCGCCGGCCAGGGCGAAACCAGGCCAGGCAGGATCCCAGCGGGAGTTGGACGCGTATAACAAGCTCCACAATGAAGTTGATCCCGCGGACAAGAAAAGTCTGATCGACAAATTCGCCGCAGATTACCCGCTATCAGGCCTGCTGGCGTACGTCTACCAGGATGGTGTTTATCTTGGCAGGCAGGCAAACAACATTGAGATGATGTCCGACTACGGCGACAAATCGCTGGATCTCTGGCCTGACAACTACACACTCCTGACCGAGCTGGGCAGCGTCTACGTCCGACGAAACCGGGTAGACGAGGCCGAAACTGAAGCGACGCGCGCTCTGGAGCTGGTGGCTGCAGCCCCAAAACCTGCGGGCATGACTGAACCGCAGTGGACGGAAAACAAAAAAATGCTCCTGGCGAGCAACTACTCGACTCTGGGTTTTGTGCACCTCCGCCGTGCGCAGGCAGCCCCGGAGGTGGAATTGAAGACAGGCGAGACAGAAAATGCCATCGTATCGTTCAGGAAAGCACTCGAGAATCACCCGATCGATGACTTCGCTTTCTACGGCCTCGGCTTTGCCTTCGCGATCCAGAATGATTATCCGAATGCGGAATCGAATCTGGCCAAGGCCGTGGCTGTCAATGGTATCGTCATGGCGAGCGCGCGCAGTTTTCTGGAGGAAATCTACAAGAGCCAGCATAGACAGTCATTGAATGGCCTCGATCAAGTCATCGCCAAAGCCAAAGCCGAGCTTGGCCTTTATTAAGGCGTTTCCCCTGCTCACGGCATGCACCCATGTGCGTGAAAGCGATGTCTCTCTCAGGGCCGTGGCATCTTTAAACCTAAGACAATCGTCGGCAAGCAGGACCTCTGGAATTCATAGGCTCTGAAGCGGAGCGAGTCATTTTCGAAGGCGAGGTAGGAATGAACGATGGGCCCGAAAATCCGGCTTCCGGAGCAGAATCCCGTACGGAGCTGGAATCCCTGCTGGGTTATCACTTCCAGGACAAGACGCTGCTTATGCGGTCCCTTACGCATCGGTCCTTCGTCAACGAAAATGAAGGGCAAGGGCTCCGGCACAATGAATCCATGGAATTCCTCGGGGATGCTGTGCTCGGGTTTGTCATTAGCGCGCGGATCTTTGACCGTTTTCCCGATTGCAGCGAAGGCGATCTCAGCAAGATCAAGGCCTATCTGGTGAGCGCGGTCAACCTGCTGCACCTGGCGGAAAAAATCCGGCTCGGCGACTTTCTTCGCCTCAGCCGAGGCGAGGATAAGACCGGAGGCCGCACGAAACGTGCCATCGTGGTGGATGCCTATGAGGCGCTGCTCGGCGCCATCTATCTCGACGGCGGCATTGAGGCCGTTGCAGGTTTCCTCGAGCGGCAGCTGGGAACGCTCCTTGATTCTCTGGATTTGCATCACCTCAGCTACGGTGACTTCAAATCCGCGTTGCAGGAACGGCTTCACAACATCGGTAAGCAGGAGCCGGTCTATCAGGTGGTGGATGAAATCGGACCGGATCACAGGAAGGTCTTCGTGGTCGAAGTGGTCGTCGGCCAGGAAGTCATCGCGCGCTCTTCCGGACGCACCAAGAAAGAAGCTCAACAGGAGGCTGCACGCCTCGCGATCGAAAACCTCAAGTAAGTACTGAATTACAAGCCTTTCCCCGGTCAGTACTCAGTACTCAGCAGTCAGTACTTTCCACCCGTTACCGTAAATACCTTTTACCTGTTACCTGTTTAGCGATCCCAGTAATTTGGCAGCTTCTGCGCTTTCGGAGTCCCAGCGGAGAGCTTCGTGGAACTGTGCTTCCGCTCTCTTGGGCAGGTTTACCTTCAAGTACAGTTTTCCGAGTTGCAGGTAAGTGTCGGCGTTCATGTGCTCCAGCTCGATTGCTTTGAGGAGATGCTGCTCAGCCTCTTTGCGCAGGGCTGCAATCTCGGATTGGGCTACCCCGAGATAGTGATGGTAGCGGGGGCTGTCCGGGCGCAGCCACACGCACTCCCGGAGGTGCTGGACGGCTTTCTCGAACTCCTTTTTCCGGAAAGAAGCAAGACCGGCTCGGAAGAGTGTTTCCGCGATCTTCTCTTTGTCGGAATCCACCGCAGCGCGCCCGTGAAGGGTTGCTTCCACCTGGCTTTCTTTTTGCAGGCGCGTCTCGTCATAGCGGGCGCGTGCCGCCCGGTCGCTGAGCGTCGTATATGCTCCGGTGATGTAGGTGAAGAGCCTCTCCACCCGGGCGCGAAAATCCGGACTATATCCCTTGGCTTCGAATCGATCGGGATGGTAGAGCCGGGCCAATTCGTGGTAGGCAGTTTTGACCTTTTCCGCATCGGCATCGGGAGGCACAGAGAGAATCTCATAAAGATTCGCCACCTCGAAATGCTGCAGCAACTCATCGACTTGATTGGAAAGTTGATCTTGCAGGTTGGTGGAAGCCGCCTGCTCGCAGGCCGCCGATTCCGGCTTCAACAGGCCCAGGATGAGCAGTCGTTGGATTATTTCCTCGGGCTTGCCGTCGCCGGCGGGAAGCATGGCCACGAGATGCGCCATGGGTGTGGGTCCGTTCACCTGGGCATAAGCGTAGGCCTCCTCGCTGCTCAGAGGCAGCTCGGTAAGCGCGCCGGCCGCAGGATTGGCACAGATCCGCCCTGTCACCCGGCAAGAGGAGGGGATACACCGATCTTTGGCGGCGCGGCGTGCGGCCGCAACCAGGACCTCAGGCAGCCGCAGAGCCAACTGGTAACGCCGGAGGATCAGTCCTTCCCCGTCGAAGAGCCGAAGCTCGTATTCGGACCAGGCAAACAGGGAAGCCAGGATCATCTCCGCATGCGCGCGCACTCCTTCCGCCAAACTTTTTTCGTCGAGGCCGGCGGCGAGCACGACCGCCTCGTCGGAACTTTTCCCTTTCCCCATCCAGGTGGAAACACTCTGCAGATCCTTCCGGGTCAGCAGGTCCAGTTTGATCAGCACATGGGCAAGGTGCTCCTGCGGAAGATTGCTCTCGGCATAAGCAAGAGCACCCTGCGAGAGCACCAGCTGTTTTTTCGTAGCGCCGTGTGCGACACGAACGACACAGCTGCGCCGTGTCCTGTGCAGCTCCAGTAACGTTTCCACGAGCTTCAAATGTGTCAATGCGCCCCCTGAGACGGCAACCACCCCGAAGAGAATTCAACAGACTTCTTTGAGGTCCTCGAAAAGGTCGGGGCGCGCACGTTGAAGCGCGCCCACCTACTTATCGGCTGACAACGGCGGGGAATCCAGCAGCCCATCCGGGAATTGGCGAGGCTCCTAATGATGGGAAGAGAAAAGCCAGTAGCCGAGCAAGGCCAGGGTATCGTAGGCGCCGTGCGCCACCATCGGCGCAATCAGGTTGCCGCGCGCCAGATAGGCAATGCCGAAGATCAATCCGAATATGCCGGCTGCGATCATTCCCTGCACTCCTTGAACGTAGTGCCCAATGCCGAATGCGACGCTCCAAAGCACCAAGCCAAGATTTGCCCCTCCCAGGTAAGCCTGGAAACGCCTCACGATGAAGGCGCGTTGGACCTCCTCTTTTATGCCTCCGGCAATCAAGGCCGTGCCGATAAAAAGTCCCAAATCCCCAGGACCGCGAATGAGATCGGTGAGCGGGTTGCGCTCGAGAAAAAGCTTAGGGAAAAAAGCCTGGAAAATGACAGAAACGACTATGTTTAGAGTGAATAGGAGAGGGACGATCGCCAATCCAAGGATGACATCGGAGCGCCAGCGCAACCAACTCAATCCCAGCCCTTGGATCGTCTCCCCGTGCGCTTTCATTACCAGTAACAACAGGACAAACGTGATCGCGGCTTCCAGCAGCAGGTAAATCGACATCGCACGTACGTTTGCCAGCAGGCTCTCCCGTCCGGCCGGACTGAACATGAACGGAAGTCCCGCCAGCAGGCTCGAGGCAAGGCCGGCCAAGAGGATTACCTCGAAGAGGGCCTGCATTCTGTCCACCCAGGTTTTCTGTGGCAGGGGCGGAGGTTCAGGCAGGAGGTTCTCGTCCAATTCCATAGATTAGAAACTAACAGCTGTTCTCCGGCAGGTCAAGACCAAGACCAATTGAATCTCTTTTATGCTCAGATAGTTGTAAGTCCGTACGCGTACCCCTATAATGGCAGGGAGCGCGAGCGGTATGAGAAGGGTCTGAACCTTCCGACGCCCAACCGCATCTGTCACTATCAGGTGAGTTGTGTGATTCTTGCCTGCGGGAGGTCCATGGTGGTGAATCAGAGCCTGCGATGGTTGCTCGTCGCATTTCTACTTCTACCGGGGAAGATGTCTGCCCAGGCCGGAGCAGATGTTGTGCTTCCCGAAGGCACCAGGATTAATCTGCAGCTGAACGATTACCTGAGCACTAAGCTGAATAACGAAGGAGAGGTCTTCACCGCCACAGTGGCCGCGCCTGTCTACCTCAAGGACCGCGTGGTTATCCCCAAGGGGAGCATTATCTCCGGCAGCATTTCCCGCATTCTCCGCCCCGGCCGGTTCAAGGGCAAAGCCATGATGAACCTCAGCTTCAATTCGATTCGCCTCCCCGGTACCGCAGATCTGCCGATCGTCGCGACTCTGGTGAGGATTGACCGGGAGGGGAATGGGGGCACGAAAGCGGAAGGGACCATTACCGCCGAGGATTCCAAGGGAAAAGACGCGGCAAAGGTCGCGACTCCAACCCTGGCCGGAGCGGGCATCGGCGCCATTGTCGACGGCGGAAAAGGTGCTGCCATAGGCGCCGGCATTGGCGCGGTGATTGGATTGGCTACGCTTGCCAGACCGGGAAAGGACCTCGAGATCAGAAGGGGAGCGGCGATGGAGCTAGTGCTCGATCGCCCGCTTTCAATCCCCTTCGAAGCCGTCAAGCGTGCCAACTAATTCAGGCTGACGAAAGAAAAGACCTTCCTGATCTCCAGGAGGTTCTTCCTGCCTCACTTGTCACTTCCTTTCGATTCTCTCCTGGCCGCGCATGTAAGGGCGCAGCGCCTCGGGAATGACAATCGAACCGTCCTTCTGCTGATAGTTCTCCAGGATTGCCAGCCAGGTCCTGCCGATTGCCAGACCGGAGCCGTTCAGCGTGTGGACGTACTGGGATTTGCCACGCTCATCCCGGAAACGGATATTGGCGCGGCGGGCTTGAAATGCCTCGAAGTTGCTGCAGGATGAAATCTCACGAAACCGGTTTTGGCTGGGGAGCCAGACTTCGATGTCGTACGTTTTTGCGCTCGAAAATCCCATATCCGACGTGCACAGGACCACCACCCGGTAATGAAGCCCCAGGCGCTGAAGTATCTCTTCGGCGTCGCGGGTGAGGGCTTCGAGCTCATCGTAGGAGGTAGACGGATGGGCATACTTCACCAGCTCGACTTTGTTGAACTGGTGTTGCCGAATCAACC
This sequence comes from Acidobacteriota bacterium, assembly GCA_041501225.1. Lineage (GTDB taxonomy): Bacteria > Acidobacteriota > UBA6911 > UBA6911 > UBA6911 > JAFNAG01. Next base: position 1,089 of record JBGQNR010000285.1, on the reverse strand, counting down.
CGCGCGTGTCTTTGCCATAGGATCCCGCCTCGCTGCGGAAGCATGGAGTGTAGGCGACGAATTTCTGAGGCAAAGAAGCTCCGTCGAGGATCTCGCCTTGATAGATGTTGGTGACAGGAACCTCGGCCGTGGGTATCAGGTAGTAATCGGTGCCTTCGATCTTGAACAGGTCCTGCGCAAATTTGGGCAGATTCCCTGTGCCGAATAGACTCGTGGAGTTGGCCATGAATGGGGGCCAGGCCTCGCGATAGCCGTGCGCCTCCGTGTGGACCTCGAGCATGAAATTGATCAGCGCCCGTTCGAGTTGCGCGCCCGCGCCCAGCAACAGCGAGAAACGAGCCCCGGTGATTTTGGCAGCCCGATCAAGATCCAGGATGCCTAGCCGGGTGCCAAGGTCGACATGGTCGAGAGGCGTGAAGGTGAACTCAGGGGGTGTTCCCCAACGGCGCACCTCCACGTTGTCACTCTCATCATGTCCTGCGGGGACCGAAGCGTGAGGCAGGTTGGGGATAAAGTGCAGGATGGAATTCAGGCGCTCTTCCAACGCGCGCGCCTGCTCCTCCAGGGACTTGATCTCGTTGCCGGTTTCCTTGACGAGCGCCTGCTGGGCGGCCGTGTCATGCCCCTCTTTCTTGAGTTTGCCAATTTGCCCGGAAGCCTCATTGCGCTGCCGCCGCAAATCCTCGATGCGCAACAGGACTTTGCGCCACTCCGAATCGACTGTAACCAGCTCATCCAGCTGAAAGGTGCCTCCGCGAGCCTCGAGGCGCTCCCGGACCCAAGGCAGATTGTCGCGCACAAAACTCTTATCCAGCATTTTTTTATCCCCCGCCGTGAAGGGTAACAAACCCTTGAAAACAATTGCAACCGCAGAAAAAGCCGCCTACCCGCAGGCTAAAAACCTCAACGCAATCTCCCATGCACAAGGGGCGCACCCAGGTGCATGAAAATGTCTTGCTCTCATTGCGCCTTGCCTGTGACACCCTTTCAGGGCTCTTGCCAACTCGATCACCTGTTCCCAGGGCTCACGCCCTGGGCTTTGCTGTGCCACCCCTTCGGGGTTTTCGCAGGGGTGAAATGCTTAGCCCT
>JBGQNR010000284.1:0-7322 GCA_041501225.1 Acidobacteriota bacterium | reverse complement strand
TGTGATTGCGACCGTCTCGCCGCCGCCCACCGGCATCGTGCAGATGTCGAGCTGCAGATCTTTGGCGGAACGCGCCACATAGGCAATCCTGAGATTGTGGGGCGACCAGCTGGGTTGTACCGCATCGCCCGGGAGAATACGTTGGGAGGCTCCGCTGCTTATATCCACAATGTAGAGTTCGCTCCGTATTTCCATGTTTGACGGCGTGAGCTGGACATTTTCAGTCGCATAGACGAGCTTCTTGCCGTCCGGAGACCAGCTGGGATTGAAGCCGGTGCTGGTCACCTTTTTCACATTTTCCCCCGTACGGCCCATGATCCAGAGCCCGCCCCCTTCCCGGTTCGACCAGAAGGCGATTTGTTCCCCGTACTGTGAAAAGGTCGGTTCATCATCGTCGGCGGATGTGTCCTTGGTCAGAGGGAAGGTCGTCTGGCCGCCGACACTCTGCAGAAAAATGTGCCGATGGCCCGATTCGAGGCCGGAATACACAATCCATTTTCCGTCCGGGGACAGGCTTGGAAATTGTTCGGCGCCCGACACTGTAAGGGGCGCGAATTCGGCCTGTACTTGCGCCGGTTCGCGGCCGCGCAAGAAGTACCACAGCATGCCGGCAGTCATGAGCAGGACCAATGAAATCCAGGCAAGCCGCGGTATCCTGCGAAATGCCTGCAGCGTGATGACGCGGGCCTCGTTGGCCAATTTCACTCCGGATCCGACCTGCTGAGGAACTTCATTCAATTCCCGGCGCAGATCCGAGGCGCTCTGGTAGCGCTCTGCCGGGTCTTTGGCCAGACAGCGCATGACAATGCGATCGAGGACAGGCGGCAGCCCCGGATTGAGCTCAAGCACCGGGGACGGCCTGTCCTTGACGATTGCTGAGAGCAAGGCAAGCACGGAAGTTCCCTGAAACGGGCGCCGTCCGGTTGCCATTTCATAAAAAATCACTCCCAAGGAGAAAATGTCCGTGCGGTGGTCGATCTCCCGAGCCTCAGCCTGCTCCGGTGACATGTACTCCGGAGTGCCAATGATGTTGTGCTGCATGGTGAGTTGAAGTGTGGAAATCGTCGCTCCCTCCGGTCCGTGGTCCGCGCGCTGCTTTAATTTCGCCAGGCCGAAATCGAGTACCTTCAAGCGCCCGTCGTCTGTCAGCATGATATTCGCCGGCTTGAGGTCGCGATGGATGATGCCGCGCTGATGTGCGGCAGCCACGGCATCCACCAGGGGAGCCGCGAGGCGCATGAAATCCTGCAATGCCATGCCGCCTTTAGGAACTAAATCCGCCAGCGTCCTTCCCTCGACCAGTTCCATGGCAATGAAGTGGACGCTCTCTGTTTCCTCGACGGCATAAATCGTAACTATGTTCGGGTGATTGAGGGCCGCCACTGCCTGCGCCTCGCGCTGAAACCGCTGGAGCCGTTCAGGGTCGGATGCCATTTCCTGGGGGAGAATCTTCAGCGCAACTTCGCGGTGCAGCTTGGTGTCCTCGGCCCTATAAACGACACCCATGCCCCCCCCGCCCAGTTTTTGGAGGATTCTGTAGTGCAAAATGGTCCGGCCGATCTCGGGCATGCAGGCCTCCACTCCGGCGATCCGCCCACTGCAATGGCATCAACTGGAATTGCCGCCATTATAAGTCCGGTGACGCAAACCGAGGAAGATTAATCCTCAGCGCTTGTCAGCATCGCAGATACCTGTAAATCGCTACGTTGGCAACAAATGGGCTTGTGAAATTGACCGATAACCAGTCACATGCCTGGTTATCGCGCTACTCGTAGAAGTGAAATCCCCGATATGCCCGCGAAGTTCCCGTTCGAGGAAACGTCCCCACGAAGCTGCCGTCCGCCCAACCGGCTGGAAGCCGTCCATTACTGCTCCATAAGGACTTTCGGTGAGACAAGCCACGCTTTCACTTATTTCATTTCTCACGCACTCCGCTCAAAAAAGTGAAAGTGGCCTGTCACCGATTATTTATTGGAATTCTCATGCCAAAACCCAATCTCTCAGCGCCATAACATTTCCGATGGATAGGGCCTTGCGGACATATTTGTCGTCGGCAGACACGTAGGTTCAGCGGTGTTTGAGCGCCACGGCGTGGGACAGTATAACAGGCACCGATTCTCCCATTCTCCCATTCTTGCGCGATGACTCTTTAATTCTGAATTTAGAGTCGAGTAAACTGTTGCGTAGACAGGGAACCCATACTGAGGGAGGAGTTTTGAAACCACGGGTCTCCCTGGAAGCGGCCATCGTCAGCTACCAGACAGCGAAGCCCAGCTGCGGCCTCGTGGTTGCTGCGCACCAACAGGCAACGCAGGAATGGTGGCACCGGCAGCCCTCCGGGGCGCGAGCGCCAAAATGCCAATCTATTTTTGCGCGAACCCTACGGGCCTTTAGGATTTTCTAGAATTCGATGAACGGCGGCGAGCAGTTGCCGCGCGGCATCGTGACAGGATTCGTCATCTTTCCTGAAGTAGACCTGCCCGGGCGTAAGATCGGGGAGGCCATTCGGCTGCCGAGTGGGAATATAGTACCGGTCCAGGAAGGCGCCCCCTTCCAGCATCGCCATCATTGGTTCACGGGCACGAACATCCGGCAACTCGGCGATAAGCTTTTGGACCGAATGGCCCCAAGGATCCTCGCCGAGAAAAAACCACAGGGCCTTTAATGCCTTCTCCCCTGCCTGCTGGCTGAAAAAACTGGAGTGCGAGAATTTGCCGCATTCCATCTTGGAACTGACTGGGCGGCAAATACCATTTGAACGGCAAGCGCCGATCACGCTCATGTATAAGCAGGCACAGGTCGGGGAATACCGGGCCGACTTCCTCGTCGATGGCAAGATCATACTGGAAATCAAAGCCACGACCGCCTAAATCGCAGAACACCGCGCGCAAGCCCTGCATTACCTGGCAGCCACGGGACTCCGGCTGGCGCTGCTCCTCAACTTCGGTGCCAGGTCGCTCCAGTTCAAACGCATCATCCGCTAGGCTGATTGAATCTGTGTAATCCGTGGAATCCGTGGCGTTTTTGTTTTTTAGCGCCCGCGTACCCGTGTGCGCACGGCGTACAGCGAACTGCGCGCGGCAATGAATAAGGTGCGCCCGTCATTGCCGCCGAACACCAGTTGAGTCGGCGGTTCCGGCGTGTCAATTGTGTCGATGAGCCGGCCCGACGGATTGTAGACATAGATCTGGCCGGCCGCCAGGTAAACATTACCCTCCGTGTCCACGGCAACACCTTCGCCTCCCTGTTGAACGAAGAGTCTGAAATCGAGGAAGTTCCCGTCCGGCCCAAGCGTTCCGCTCCAAGTCATCACCTCCGCTTCGCTCGTCACATAAAAGGATTTGCCGGGCGGCGCGGCCGCCAGCCCGAAGCTGCGCAGCAGGTCGGCGCTCTTGATGCCCCAACTCATCGCGCCGGTGGCAAAGTCGCGGCCCGCTGAGATAAAGGTTGTTCCATCCGGTGACAGGTATTGATACGGCCTTGCAATCGGCGTCCCGGTGGCGGGATCCTTGGCAAGACGCCAGTCGCCGACCGGACGCACAGCGATCATGCCCGGCCGCGGCGCTGCGTCCACGGGCTTCAGCAGTTCCAGTGGCTCCTCGGGCGCACCCGGCTTGAAGGCGTAGACCGTGCCGCTGCCCGCATACGAAACCACCATGAGGTTGCCCGACTTGTCGAACGCCAGGTTCACGGGATCAAGCGGCGCGTCGCGGACCGTAGAAACCTGACGGGCGGATGAGTCCCAACGGTAGATGCGCTGCCAGTGCGCATCCACGAAATAGAAATCGCCCGCAGGATCAACCGCGCCCCCGGAAAGATTGAAGAATCCGCCCACAAGCTTCTGCACTTTCGCTCCTGCTTCGAGAACCGGCGATGTTCGCTTCGGCGCGCGAGAGGGCGTCGCTCCTGAAAGTGTGAGCCAAGCGAATTCGAGCTGCCGGATTTCGATGCCATGGGTCTGATCGAACACGGCAGCATCGAACGCGACCTTGCTGTTGCTGTAACAGTGAACGTTCCGAAAACGAATGTTCTTCGAGTCCGATACCTTGACTGCGTAAGGGAATGGCTGATAGGAGCTGATGACGCGATAGATATGGAAGTTCGCAACGGTGATGTTGCTGGAACGGTCGATCTCGAGCGGCAGGGCAAAGCCGCCCTCGCCGCGCTCCTCCTCGGTCTGAAGCGCGTAGATCCGCCAGTTCGAGACGTTGCGGAGTCGCACTTCGTTGCGCACGTGGTGCTCGCTAGACATGGAGTAGATCCGCCCTTCCGTCGAGGTGTCCGTCACCAGCATGCCGGCCTGCGCGAATGTGCTCGGGGTCCAGATATCGAAGAACGTTCCGCCGCCTCCGGCCGTGACCCAGAGGCTGGGATACTGTCCGTCCCAGCGCCGGTTCAAGTCAGGGTCGGCCGTATGCATGTTGTTGTACGGATTCGCGCGCGTCCCGTCGAGATTGTTCGTGCCGTGGCCGCCCAGGAAACGCACGTCGTTCATCATGGAGTCCCTGCCGGCCATCCACAGGGCGGCGACGGCGCGCGGATTGATGCCGTTGGTATACAGGCCGATGCCGATCACCACGTTGGTCCCGCCTTTCGGCGCTTCGATCATCGGCTTGGGGCCGCCGACGCCCTGGAAGGCCGCAGTCCGGTCGAGCAGGTCGAGCTGGGTTGCCAATGGATGCAGGCCAATCAAAACGGTGTCCGGCCTGAGCGTGAGCGTGTCGCTGATGACGTAGTAGCCGGACGGCAGATAGATCGAGCGATACTCGGCAATCGCCTTGCGAAATACAGCCGTATCGTCTGTGACCCCATCCCCCTTGGCCCCGAGGGAGCGCACGTTCACCCAGGTATCGCCCGGCGGAAGTGGCACAAGGTCGGATTTCACGGGCTCCGGCATCATCTTGAGCGGCACGGTTTCAAATAGGTCTCTCATCACCGCCGCCGCGCCGATATCCGCATAGTTCAGTCCATGGGAGAATGCTATCGTCTCGTACATTTCTCCCGGCCCGGCGACTTTCTTCCCGCTCTCGCGAAACCATGCGAACACAGGAACGTGGCGGCAGACCACGTTTTCCACATTGATTTCCGTGCGCGCGTTTTGCTCCAGGCTGATGATCAGGGCGGGGCCGGCGATGTCTTCCATACGCCCGTCCTTGATCCAGAGCTCGTCCGGATGGCCGGCGTCAATGGAGATCGCCGTCGGAACATTGCGGAATTGGGGACGAATGAGAGTCAGCCCCGCCATGGTTTCCCGAATAGCGGCCTCGCGCTGACCCTCGAAATACGCATCCACGGCCGTGAACTGCCAGCCTGGAGAGGGTGTGCGGGTCCAGATGCCGTACTGCCCGCCGAAGAAGCGGACGTCTTCCATCACGTTCCCCGTGTCGTGGACGCCGGCGATGCCGAAGCCAGTGCGGAAATCCATGTGTGCCAGGAACGAGTGCTGCGCATAGGTGCCGCGCACTCCGACCGCACCCGGATTTCCGGCGCCGATTTCGATGTCTATGTTGCTCATCGCGGAATAGAAGGTTCCGGGGCCGGCATCCGATGGCCGCCCGCCTCTGCCTGCCGGCGCCGGGCCTCCCCTGCCTCCCTGTGGACCCGGCCGCCCGCCGGCAAAGAACACCAGGTAGTTCTCGATGTTCCTGTCCTGATAGCCGGGGGTGTTGTCGGCGAGCACGAATACCGGCCGCTTCACGCCATATCCGATCACCCGGATTGACGGCCAGATATAGATGGTCTTCGTCAGCCGGTACCGGCCCTCCGGGACGAAGACGATCCCCTGGTTCACCGTCTCCTGCACCTTGTTGATCGCTTGCTGGATGGCGTCGCTGTCGTCGGCGATCCCGTCGCCGCGCGCGCCGAAAGCATCGAGGTAGACGGCTTTCGGGTCGTTCAAACGGGTCGTATAATAAGACGCCGCCCAGCCAGACGCGGCGCCAAGAAGCAGGATCCAGACAACCGGGATAACTCGCTTCCACATAAGATAATCCTCTTCCGTTCCAGCCTGCCTGGAACCGTTGGCCTCCGGAGGCCGTGGGTTTCACTTGCACTAAGCCCCGACCAGAATCTTGTGAACCCGTTCGGCGTTTTCCCTGACTTGATCCTGCCCCCTCGGGAACATCCCGATGAAAACCCCATCGACGGGCTTGATGCTCTCGTATGCCGCGCGAAACGCGTGGTCTGCGCCGCGAGCGTCGATACGTCCCGCGGCCATGATCTTGAATGCGAAACAGGGCTTCTTAGTCTGTCTCATGAATTTGTACATGCGCGGGGGATCGCTTTCCAGATAAATCTCGCGCGCCATTTCCGGGAGTTCGCCGCTCAGTATCTTCCTCCACTCATCGTGCCTGGTCATACCCTGTCAGACGTCGAATCCAGATATTTCGGAAAAGCACCGGATTGCCGTGGTTCTGCAGCGTCAGTGGCAGCTCCGCTTCATGGCGCGCGTATTGATGAAGCGTCAGCAGAGCCGTGGGCCCGCTCACCTGTTTGCGATGGTGCACGAGCACTCCATTCCAGAACACCGTGAAGAAGCCGGGCGAGACGAGCTTGTCGCCATCAAACTTCGGCGCTTCAAACGCAATGTCATAGGTCTGCCACGCGCCGGACTTGCGGGCGGCGTTCACCAGCGGCGGCCATTCGCCGTAAATCGATGCAGCCATGCCGTCCGCGTAGGTTCGGTTATCGTAGGAATCGAGAATCTGGATCTCATAGCGGCCCATAAAAATCACGCCGCTGTTGCCGCGCCCCTGGCTGGTCCCTGCAACTTTTGAAGGCGTGGCGAATTCGATGTGTAGCTGGATGTCGCCGAAGTTTTCCCGAGTCGAGATGCTGCCTCCGGGGCCGCTCTCAAAAATCCCGTCATGGACTGCCCATGGTGCGTCGGAGACCGCGCCGTCGCGGGAGCGTTGCACCCATTTCGACAAATCCTTGCCGTCGAAAAGCACGGTCGCGTCAGACGGCGGAGCGCCTGCCATATCTCCCGGAGATACGACGCGGGGCTGGGGTCTGCCCGGATCGTGAATGCGCCACGGCGTGCCCGGGATCTCCGCCAGGTTGGAGAAACCCCACAATTCGCCCCCCGGCCCGAGCACCTGGCCTTGAGTTTGAGCGCCCTGACCTTGTGGTTTGGTCTGCTGGCTTTGGGTGACCTGCGCTTGATGTCGAGCAGTCACGATCGTACCGGAGCACAGGATGGCTGCCATAAGAAGGCCGTGAGGCCACCATGCTGGAATGCGATATTCTCTCATTCTTACCTCCACGACGGAAACTTTCAGTCCGGAACATGCATGTGTTGTATCCCTATCAACCACAGAGAT
>JBGQNR010000283.1:0-7373 GCA_041501225.1 Acidobacteriota bacterium | reverse complement strand
CGCGCCGCCGGAACCCGAAGGGCGCATGGGGCTTGCGGCGCGATCTCCGCGTTGCTCGTCGTCAACGATGTGCGCCGACATCGCCTCCTCCTCGCGCCTTGAGCTCGCCTCGCAAGCCCCATACGCGCGACCCCTCCTAATTCTCGGACGGGCTCCTAGACAACTTTAGTCAGGATCTCCGGCCCGCTTTCGGTGATGGCGACGGTGTGCTCGAAATGTGCCGAGGGTTTCCCGTCGGCAGTCACGACGGTCCAACCATCTGCCAGCGTGGTTACCCGGTCGGTGCCCAGGTTAACCATCGGTTCCAGCGCCAGAACGAGGCCCGGCTGGAGTTTGATCCCCCGGCCATTGGTGACGTAATTGACCACCATCGGCTCCTCGTGCATGCGCTTGCCGATGCCATGCCCGCCCAGCTCTTTCACCAGCGTGTACCCATGAGATTCGGCGTGGTTCTGGATGGCGCGTGAGATGTCAACCAGGTGGTTGCCGACCACGGCCTGTTCGATCCCAAGATAGAGGCACTCCTCTGTCACACGGAGCAAGGCCTGCACTTCCGGGCTGGTCTGTCCGATGGCCACCGTGATCGAGGCGTCGCCGTAATAGCCGCGATAGACAACGCCGAAGTCCAAGCCGATGATGTCCCCTTCTTTCAACTCCCGGATTCCGGGAATGCCGTGGACAACCTCCTGATTTACCGAGGCACACAGGCTGCCCGGGTACCCCCTGTACCCTTTGAATGCCGGGCGCCCATTTCGTTTGAGGGTCTCTTCTTCAGCAATCCGATCCAAATCGCGTGTTGTAGCACCTGTTTTGCAGTTAGTCCGCAAAATCTGCAGGACTTCGGCCACGATCCTGCCGGCATCTCTCATGATTTCTATTTCACGTCTTGACTTCAACGTGACCATTGCGCACTCCCCGCGTCCCGCAAGCCGAACACCCCCACCAGTATATCAGTTCACCCACTTCATATGCTCCCCCGAAGCATCGATGCTTTCCGTGAGCGGGCGCCGGTGACTGAAATTTTCCCAAACCTTGTGCGTATAACAGATCTTGTCCTCGCCGTAATTCCAGCAATAGAGCATTTCGGGATCGATAGACTGGAAATCCACGGTGAAGTAACCTTTCGGCTGGCCCCCCAACTCAATGATGCGGTCCGACCATGCCTGGAGAGCCTCTTCCACCTCTTTCAAAATCATGTCCGATATCGATCCGCCTCCGGCCTCCTCCTCCGGAGCGTTCCGTCGCCGAATGCTGTCGAGTTCCTGGATCACCTCCTCCGTCAGATTTGAGATCTTGGGAATGAGTTGATTGACTTCGACAAAGTTAAAAGCTTTGACAGGGTGGTTGGGCATCGAGTGCAACCTCAAGGCTATTTTAATGTTTCAAAAACAGAAATATTGCGCATTTGCGCCAGGCGCTCGAAAAAAGGTATGGCCTTTCTCACCGTGTGGGTATTGATCATAAAACTGGCGGCCGTCACCGCCAGCCTGGGCCGGGCGGCGGAACAGTTCTGACACGGTGCATACCGGCTGAGATCGCCCCGAATGTGCGCCTCGCGCAGTTGCACCATCCTGTCGGAGTTCCAAATATCCGCGAAAGCCTCTTTTTTGATATTCCCGATCGGCTCGTTCGGATAAATGTAGCAGCAGGGAAACACCGTTCCATCGTAGTGTATGTACATGGGGCCGCGCCAGAGCAGATAGCACGGATGCCGCAACGGCGGCCGCGACCCACGGTCTCCCGGTATGGCGCTCCCTTCGTTGTGGACCTCGTCCTTCTTGATGCGCACTTCGTTGATTCCATCCACTCTCCACATGCGCACCAGGTCCGGCAGCTCATGCACATTATCCTTGAGCTTGACGACCTGGATGATGCAGAAGATCCGCGATTTCATCTCCTTCTTCACACGCAGGAAAGTAAGGATGTTGTTGCGCACTTTGTCGAAACTGGCGCCCTTCCGGTATTTTTCGAAGGTCTCCGGCGTGGCCCCATCAAAGGCAAAAATGATGTAGTCGAGCCCGGCGGAGATCAGCTTGCGGCTGGCCGCTTCCGACAGAACCGTGGCATTGGTCGAAATCCCGGTCGGGACTCCGAGCTTCTTACAATAGGCGATCATGTCATAGATTTCAGGATTCAGCAGCGGCTCGCCACATCCGTAGGGCACGGCAAATTCCAGGAAATCCTTAGCTTCGTCGATGATCTTCTGGAACAGGGGAAGCTCCATGTCCTTGGGCGGGAAATAGAGGTATTCCCGCGGACACATCGGGCAGAACAGATTGCACTTGGCAGTGCTTTCAATCGCGAGCGTCAGCGGGCCGCCAGGCACGCGCGCCTGCCTGCCCAGGTAGCTGCGCAGCAAGCCGATCCGATTCCGCGCCTGCTCAATAAACGAAGCCATAACCATCGCTCTGACGCCTATGGAGTACCAAGTTCAAATGCAGCAATTCAACACTCCGAATCGGATCCTCAATACTCAGCACTCAGTACTCATCACTCTTTCAGCGGTCAAGTTCACCGGCGATCATGTTGATCGAGCCGAAGGTCGCGACAATGTCCGCAACCATGTAGCCTTCGAGCATGGTGTGCAGGCCGGCCATATTGAAGAAGCAAGGCGGCCGGCAGCGGACGCGATAGGGACGATCGCTGCCATCGCTGACCACATAGAATCCCAGTTCGCCGTTCGCGCCCTCGACTGGAAAATAGGCTTCACCCGCGGGCGGGCGCATCCCGTGGTAGTCCATGATCAATTTAAAGTGGTCCATCAACCCTTCGATGTTGCCGTAGGCATCCTCTTTGCTCGGCAGCATGACCCTGCGATCCGGAGGCTGCATCCGCTCTTGAAAACGCTTCTCCGTGCCTTCCAGCGTAGGTTCGACCGTGCTAGTTACGTTAACGAGCCCGGCCGTGTGCCCCAGTTTCGCCTCATCTATGAGCTCGAAGGACGTCATGATCCTTCCCTTGGCATCCACAGCTACGGCTCCACCCGGCAGATCGCGCAGGGTCTGGCGAATGATGCGAATGCTCTGGCGCATTTCTTCCATGCGCACCAGGTAGCGATCGTAGTTGTCACCCCGCTCACCCAAGGGGACATCGAATTGCATGTTCTCGTACCCGAAATAGGGAAACGCTTTGCGGACATCGTAGTTGATGCCGGCGGCACGAGCCAGCGGGCCCGTAATCGCGAAGGCAATGGCATTTTCCCTGGTAAGCACTCCCACATCCCGGGTGCGGTCGATCCAGATACGGTTCTTGGTGAGCAGCTTATCCACGTCCCGCAGTTCACGCTCCGTCTGCTTGAGAGCATCCTGCAGCCTGGCTTCCAAGCCCTTGGGCAGATCAGCTTTGACCCCGCCGATGCGTCCGTAGGAAACCGTCAGGCGCGCTCCGGTAACCTGTTCCACGATTTCGTAGAGATACTCACGCGCCTTCATCAGGTACAGGAAAGCCGTCATGGCGCCCAGTTCCATCGCGGAAGCAGCGATACAGGTCAGATGATCGGTGATGCGCGACACTTCGCTCATCATGATCCGGATGTATTGGCAGCGATCCGTGATTTCGATGCCCAAAAGCTTTTCCACCGCGGCGCAATAGCCGAAATTGTTGATCAGCGGCGACACATAGTTCAGCCGATCGGTGTAAGGCATCACCTGGGTCCAGCTCGAGTTTTCGCTGCTTTTTTCAAAGGCCCGATGAAGGTAGCCGATCTCCGCCTGCACCTTGGTCACCTTCTCGCCTTCGAGCTCGGTAATCAGGCGGATGACTCCATGCATCGCGGGATGCGAGGGCCCCATGTTGAGGAGCATGTTCCGGGTTTCTTTGGCTGCGGTTTTGCTGGTTGTTTCCATGGGAATCCCTAGTAGATCTGCTTCTGTTTCTCAATCTTGGTTTGCAGCTTCATGAGGCCGTCCAGCACCGCTTCAGGCCGCGGCGGACATCCCGGAATATAAATGTCCACAGGGATGATCGTGTCGATCCCCTGCACCGTGGCATAGTTGTCGTAGAAGCCGCCCGTGCAGGTGCAGACACCGAACGCGACCACCCATTTCGGCTCGCACATCTGCTCGTAGACCCGGCGTAGAACAGGCGCGATCTTGTGGCTGATCGTCCCAACGACGAAAAGGACATCGGCCTGCCGGGGCGAAAATCGCGGCAGACCTGCGCCAAAGCGGTCCATGTCATAGTGGCTCGACGCAGTCGACATGTATTCCATCCCGCAGCAGGCCGTAACAAACGGGTACACAAAGATCGAGTATTTGCGCGCCCAGCCGATCATGCTCTCCAGCTTCGAGGTAAAAAAACCAACCTCTCCCGCAGGTAACGATGCCATTCTCACCCTCCAAATTCTCGCATCCTGAATTGCCGGGATCTTATTGCCCCCACCCAATCCAAAATCCGCACTCCAAATTCCAAAACTCAAATTTACCCGGTTTGCTCAGTGTAAAATCACCCTCAGCGTATCCGGAACCTCTTCCGTTGGCAGCAGGCTGACACAGTCGCCGCAGGACAAGGCGTCGAGCAGCACCTCACGACCGCAATTCTCACAGGAACGCAGAATCCTGAGAGCATTGACGAGCTCAGTCTTCATGGCATTCAGCGCCTCGATCCTGGATTCCACCAACTGCAGCTTTTCACTGAATACCCGCAAGAGAAATGCAACGGTGGACTTGTCGCCGCCGGAAGCCTTCTTGGCAAGCAGAATCTCCCGAATCTCGGTCAATGAAAGCCCCATCTCCTTGAGGAAATTGATGACCGCCAGTTTCTTGTGATTCTCAGGGCCATAGAGGCGGAAACCTCCCGGACTGCGCTTTTCCGGCCGCATCAGCCCGAGCTCTTCATAATAGCGTATTGCCCGGACGCTGACACCCGCTTGTTTGGCGAATTCGCCGATTTGCATATTCCTATCCCCGCGAATCATGGCCAGAGGAACGCCGCCTTCCTAGCGCCATGCGAACCCGACACCGGAGCAAGAAACTTAAGACTGCTCGACTTCCACCTCAACATGATCGAGCTGATCGACGAGTGCGGCAGGCTGTTTACGCACTCTCACGTTAATCCGATGAGCGGGAAAAGCCTCCAAAACTGCGCGCCCAAGCCGATAAGCCAGCGTTTCCAGCAAGTTGTACTCGCGCTCGTGGGCTACTTCAACCACTTTTGCCAGGATTCTGCTGTAGTCCAAGGCAGCGGCCAGGTCATCCGTGGCAGCGGCAGCTTCGAAATCACCCCAGACTGTCAGATCGGCGGTGCAGGATTGGGGCGCTCGACGCTCGCCGGGAGTAACCCCTAAATGCGGGCGCAGCCTGATGCCGACAAGGACAATCCGATCCAGCATTGATTTGACTGCCAAGGTTGCCTCTCTTCCGCCCCAATATCTAAAGGATCGCCCCAGTTTGATCTTGCCGATTCCCGCCGGATAAAGCCGCCCGGCATACTAAACGAAAAACGCGGGCCCGTAAACACCCGCGTTTTCAAGGATTGCCGTCAAAATCTCCCGCATTAGGCGTTGAATGATTCACCGCACCCGCATGTCTTCTGAGCATTAGGATTGTCGAATCTAAATCCGGAGCCTTCGTTTCCATCGGTATAGTCGACCTTCGTTCCCTCCAGATAAAGCAAAGACCGGGCATCGACAAAAACCTTCAATCCCTCCTGCTCGATTACCTTATCATCCGCATTCGCTTCCGCGTCCAGCGACATCTGATACTGAAATCCTGAGCACCCACCACCGACAACGGCGATTCTCAGGCCGCCTTCCTCACCACGTTCCGCCATGATCTCCTTGACCTTACCAACCGCTGTCGACGTCAAAGTCAGCATTGAATCTCTCCTCTTTCATACCTAAACCACTCTCCCCGGCGATGCCTTACTTCGGGGCCAATGTGATGGGAAACCATATTCAATTCTTACGTAAATGTCAAGGTTGCGAGTTAATGCTCTGAAATCCGTACAGTTCTGGAGTTTTGCGGGTTTCAAAAGCCATAAATGAAAAACTAAACGCAGAGGTCGCAGCGAAAAAAGAGAGACCGCTGAGGGAGGGATGGTTAAGGTGGTCATTCGATAGGATCTCTGCGGCCTCTCCTTTTCTCTGCGACCTCTGCTCCGAAAATAGGACCAATTACGGTGCCGATCAACTCGTCTATTTCTGTGCCGCCTCTTCAGGGCTTGAGATCTCCGGACCTCAGCCCAGGGCGTGAGCCCTGGGAACAGGTGACCGAGCTGGCCAGAGCCCTGAAAGGCGGCACAGGCAAAGCGCGATGTGAGCACAACATTTTCATGCACTTGGTTGCGCCCTGGCGAATTAGGGACTGCGTTTAGCAATTGCGACCGATGCCATCACCACCACCCTTGGATGGTTCATAGCACTGAGTGTATTATTCCTCATTGTAGGAGCGCAGGAAGTATGTCAGAGAATCGAAAGAAAGCTCCTGAAGGTACAGATAATCCTTTTGCGCAATTGCCCAGCCTTGTGCGCCAGGCCGGGATCAGGCTGCAGCCCGAAGAAAAGCCCAAGTCCAAGCCGGCTCCTCCCATGCCGGCTCGCCTCGAAAGCAGGCAGCAAGCCGAGGATCCCGATCAAGTGTTTGCGGACGCGATGGAGGGAGTGGCGCGCATCCATTGGCGCCAGGATCCCGCTCCATCGGCAATGACGCCTTCCCAGCCTGTTTTCGCTGATCCTGAGGGGGAAGATGAGCGCCTGTTTCACGAAGCTGTCGGAGCAGATCTAACCCCGCCGATTCTGGATCATCCCGAATACATCGAAGGCTGGGTTGGTGTCGCAGGACAGCGTTTTCTTCCCAATCTGCGCACCGGCGTTTACTCGATCCAAGGCTCCATTGATCTCCATGGGCTCAGCCGCATCGAGGCCAGAGAGGCGGTGGAAGCGTTCATCATCCGCATGTCGCGGGAACGTTCCTGTTGCGTCAAGATCGTGCATGGCCGGGGCATCAATTCCGCCAGCGACCGAGCCATATTGAAAGAGCACCTGCCACGCTGGTTGGCAACTCGCCGCATGTCCCACCATGTGGTGGCTTATGCCTCTGCCCCGTATACCGACGGCGGCGTCGGCGCGATCTGCGTCCTCCTGCGCCGTTGCAGAACAGGCTCCTAGGAGCCCGTCCGAGAGTTAGGAGGGGTCGCACGCATGGGGCTTGCGAGGCGAGCTCAAGGCGAGAGGAGGAGGCGATGTCGGTGCACATCGTTGACGACGAGCAACGCGGAGATCGCCCCGCAACCCCCATGCGCCCTTCGGGTTCCGGCGGCGCGGGGGCATCTGCGGCGTTGGCGCTCCTCGACGATGTACAGCGAATTCTCCTTCGTTGGGAAGAGTTGAATTTTTAACTTCTGTGATTGGTTCGATTCTCGTATTAAGTATCTTT
>JBGQNR010000282.1:0-7416 GCA_041501225.1 Acidobacteriota bacterium | reverse complement strand
TCCTTCGGCGATGCATAGACCCTGCTCAGATAGGAGCCGTCGGGCAGGCGCTTTTCGCACGGCAAGCGCAGGTTCTTTTTTACCCTCCAGAGCAGGTGTGCGTCAGTCGAACGCGCCTGATTCCACAGTTCGAACCCGAAGAAGTTCCGGTCGGCAAGACACAACATCCCCTTGGCCAAAGAAGACAATACTTGCTTCGCCAGGGTGATCTCTCCGGTGCCGACTCCTCCCATTCGGGCGCCGAACAATACATGGGTCCCATTCTCAACCAGCGATACGAACCGTACTTGAGGGAAAGCGCTCTTTCCCCGGCTTGCGGAAGGCCGGCCAAACGCTTTTTCATTCTCTTTTTCATCGGCGGTATCCAGAGTGCTGCCGTCCACGCTGACCAGACGCCACGTCCGATACCACGCGCCCTTCGTCGACTCGACAGCGATTGGTTTCACAATGCCGTCGTGAAGCTGCTGGAGCGGTTCCCAACCCAAAGCCCCGATGGCCACTTCAAAATCCCCCACTTGTGGCCGGGTCAAAATCCCCCGGGCGACAGCAGGAGAATAACCTACTAACAATCCGTATAGAGATCCAAGCTTATTCCTTTTTCATCCAGAGACTTTTTGTCGGGTTTCTGCCAGCCGGATGGACGCCTCCTTGAGGCGGTAGCTCCTGCCTTCGAACTTGAGCAGATGACCGCGGTGAAGGAGTCGGTCCTGAATGGCCGACGAGGCGGCGTTGTCGCCGAGGAGTTTCCCCCAATCCTCTAGGGGACGATTGGAAGTAATCAGGCTGCTTTTTCTCGAGGTGTATCGATTCAGAATAATCTCGAGTAAATCGTCGGCAGCCTGTTCCGGGACGTTCTTACGCAGAAACAGATCGTCAATCACCAGCAGATCGCTTTCGGAGAAGAGTTTGGCCACCTTTTTCCTCCGCTTGAGTTGAGCGGATTCGAAGAGGTCTTCGAAAAAGGCATGGGCTTCCCGATACACGACTTTATAGCCGGTCTGAATGGCGGCATGCGCCACTGTCTTTGCAATATGGCTTTTCCCGGTTCCGGGCGAGCCGATCAGCAGGGCATCCGCGCCGTCCCGGATAAATTTGCCACTCACGAGTTCGTAGATTTCCTTTTTGGGCAGCTTCGGATTGAAGCCCCAGTCAAATTCGGTCAGAGTGGGCCGGTCCGGGAGTCCGGACGCTTTGAATCGGGTTTCCACGAGCCGCGAGTTTCGCCAGTCGATCTCGTCCTGAACGAGGCAGGCAAACACCTCTACGAAAGAAGCGCCCTGGTTGGCCTGAACGAGTCGGGTTTCCAGCGTGGCGTTCATGCCATGCAGGCGAACCGTTTTAAGATTTCTCTGTAATTCCGCTAACGACATATCCATCGATTGGGCTCCTTATTTTCTTTTTCATCCTGATTGTTTGTTTTTAAAAAAAGCCTTGCACACGCAAGCGTTGAAGTTGTTCCACCGACATGTCGGCCGGGTCCTGGACAGAGTCCGGGATCAGGTTCCCGTGTAGGTTCCGGTCCCAGTCAAACAAGCTCACATCGAAGTCGTGCTGGTGCAGCCGGTCAAACGCCTGGCAGGCGCCCTTTCGACCGGCCTCGTCCCGGTCCAGAAACAAAATGATTCGTGGAAACCCGATCCGGGACCGAATCCACGCCAACCGCTCGATCTGTTCCGCGGAGATGTGGGCTCCCATCAAGGCGCCGACATTGCGGCAGCCCGCTTCCACCAACTTGGCTACATCAAAAAAGCCCTCCACCAGAACCAGACCGAATGTACTCACCTGACGGCCGGCTTCTTGATCCAACAGGAGCTGGTCCTGGTTGTAGATTTCAAGCCCTTTTCGGAACGGATATCTCCAGTATTTTCCATCCGAGTTTTCTTGTTCCGGCATCAGGGCCCGTCCGCTGTGGCTCAGTATGATCGGCTGAAGACCCTGGCCGTTTTCTTTCACGCCCCGGATCTGGAAGACCAACCGGGAATGCAGGGGAGAGCCCGATCCTCCGTTTGTTCTTGGAGGCAAAAAACCACAGCCCAGATAACGGCAGGTGGCGGCAGATATGCTCCGGCGGCTTAATTCGGGATGATCGGAACGTAAATAGCGGCGCAGATCGACTTCAATGGCGCGATTGGCGGGAGTTGTACCCGTCGGGAGGCTGACCGGACCTGGTTGCCGTGTTGGGTCGGGAGCAAGCGGAGTTTGCGGCATTGCCTTCGAGATTCCTTCGGCGACCATCCACTCGGCCACCTCGAACATGGTCATCTCACGGCCCTGCCGATGCAGCATCTCCCGGCAGAACTGGATGATGCCGCCGCCCCTGCCGCTGCTGAAATCCTTGTAGACATTGGCCGACAGGCTGACGTGCATCGAGGCTCGCTGTTCCTGTGTAAACGGGGATTTGATCCAGATCTCATCATCCCGGCTGCGGCGCTGGCGGTCTACGCTCAATTGAAACACTTCGATCACCTTCCGCCAGCTTGCCTGCTGCCAGACCTCGCGCAGTTGCTGCGGGTTGATGACCCGGGATTCGGGGGCAGTCGTATTCTTCGGAACCGGTGGCCCCGGGAGCTCCGCCTGGGCCGCGTGTTGATCCCAGAAGGCGGCGTAATCTTCACCCGGGCGAATCAAGGCGTGCTTTTGCGTGAGACGGTCGGATTCTTCGGCTTTCCGTTCCCCGGGTTCCGCCGCCATGCTCTCCACGATCCGGCGCAGGGCTTTGGAACTTCTCAGCCCGTTGCGCTTGGCCACTTCCGCAGCTTTTTCCACGTGGCAGGCTGCGTAATGTCGAACCAGGTTGACCAGGCCGTACATGCGGCGTTGACCGCTGCGGCCTTCTTCCTTGAACCATGTCTCGCACAGATCGAAGGTGTGCGGACCGATGCATTCGGCTTGTGCCAGCAGCCGGTCGGTTTCGCGGGATGGATTGAAAATCCGGTCCCCGGGCTCCATCATCAGCGAACCCGCCTGCCGGCTCCGGGGATGCCGGCGGATGACCTCCATCCGGACAGGATCCAGAATCTCGACCTGATCCTCGTAGATCCGAACGGTCACCTTGCTGCCCAGCGGAGCCGGACTGGCCGCATAGTAGGATTGCCCTACCTGGGTCGTCCCGTCATCGTAGACCGTCCGGGTTTCCTGCTGAAAATAGCAAAACGGCATCAGAGCCAAGGGCTGCAGATAGGGCTTCTCCTCCTGGAACATCTCCTCGACCTGCCGCTTGGCCCGGCCATGGATTCGCCGCGACGCCCACCGCTCTTCCCAATGCTTCAGCCATTCGTTCTGGGCCTCGATGCTTTCGAACTTCCGTCCCTTCAAGGCGGTGTCCTGCGTATATTTCACCGCGTTTTCCACCGTCCCTTTGCGGTTCGAATCGCAGACTCTCGCCGGGTCCGCCACCACGTGGTAGTGCTCCAGCATCGCGCCATACAGCGGATTGATATCCGGCTCGTAGATATCCGGCTTGATCACGCCTTCCTTGAGGTTGTCGAGCGTTACGTATTGCGTGCAGCCCGTAAAATGCCGGAACGCTTCCTCGTGCAGCTTGCACCAGGTTTCCTGACTCGAGTTCCATACCACTTTCCGGAAGGCACGCCCGGAGTACTTCAGGGTCATGATGAACAGGCGCGGCCGCCGGTATTTACCGCTGCTGTGAAGAGTCGGAGCGCCCTGCCCGTAATCCACCTGCACTTCCTCGCCCATCAGGAATTCCAGCCGGTCGTATTGCCGCGGATCTTTCTTTTTGAGCAGCCGCACAAACCGCTTCACGCTGTTGTACCGGTGGGTGAAACCGAACTGTTCCACCAGATCCTGGTAGATGGCCATGGCATTGCGGCCCCCTCTCACCTGCTCCTCGATCCACTCCCGGTGCGATTCACAGGCCGAGCGGACATGCTTGGGCATTTTGGGTGCCGAAGCCGGTGGCCGGGGTGGGGGATTTTGAATCCCCACTTTCTTGTACCTCGTCCGAATCGTACGATTGGCCATACCGGCGGATGGTTTTTCGATCGATCCCGGTCTTTCGCTGGATCTCGCGTTGACTTATCTCCTTGTGCAGCAATGTCTTGATCGTGGTTTGCAAACACAGCTTCAAAACGTTCATCCTCTCTCTCCCATTTGTGAACGGAACCAATGGGAGCATGCACGTTCTGTCGCCGTCTGCAGCGATGTTTATCGCGAAATCTGTGCAGCTAAGTGGGGGATTTTGAAGTGGCCATCAGGGGAGATGTGCCCTCGATGCCTCCCTGCGACAACGTTACATCCTCGAACGCCATTCGGGGACAATCTACTCAACCTCGAAACTCTGAACGCACTCATGGAATCGACCACACCATGAAGGCGTGGCATTGGCTGCCCAGCGTCTGCGGGGTTTATTGTAAGACACGGCAAGACGATTATTTGCGGCTCGTCTGAATTTCTTCACCAAACGGAGTGCTTGGATTCAAGTCACGCCGCGACGTAATCGCGGACAGAGACCTGGACGCCTGACCTGACGGCTTCCTCTGCAGTCCTAAAAAGAAGTTCGGTTGTCTCAGCATTGACATATTCTTCGCCGCAGTTAGCACAGATATCTGCGGGAACGCCTTTGATCACCAGCGTGGTTCCGCCTCGTTCCAGAGTCACTGTGGCTCTCCCCGGCCGGGTTTCACTCACCTTGCAGATCACGCACTTCATGGTTTTCTTCTCCTTCTGAAGCCAGGCTCCCACTCCTCCAAATCGGGTTGATAAACCGTAATTACAATCCTGATTTCTTCTTCGGCGTTGTCAGCCACCACTACGTGGATCGGTCGCGATGCCCACCAGCCAAGAACAAGCCTGCTCGGATACGGGAAATCATCCAAATATTATTCAATCGTTGCTCCGGTATCCAGCACATGCAAAACTGCCTCGTTGCTTATTTGGCGGTGAAACATTCGTTTGAGTGCATGAACCCGGAACTCTACTCGTCCCTTATCCATAGACGGACCATCTGCCGGTAAGCCTTGGCTGCATTCGTTACCACAGAGACATTATACGCGGACCTCAGCAAGGTGCGGCACGCAAAATGGAGGCGATATTCAAAGCCCTCGACAACTAACTCTCCTTACAGAAGGTGGACCGGAAGTTGAGATGAACGCACGCAGACTATCATGCAGGGTGCGAGCCACTGTAATTTTCTCCGGCGACTCAAAAAGGATTCGGAACAGAATCGCTCGTAGAATAACGCCCTGCGCAACCAATGGGTGGTCAAGATTTTGATTTTGGAGATGAGGTCTCGGCGTCACTCGACGTCCGGGGGGACCCGCGGCGCGTGGTGGGCGATCTGGTGGGAGACTTGGTGTGAGAAAAGTGCTCCAAAACCTGCCAATCTCACACAAAACGGGCAAATTCGTACAATTGGATGTTTTTTCTTTTCAACAACTTACTGGGTTTGAGGAAGTTGTGAAACCCAGGAGCGTTGCCTGGCAGTCAGGAGGTCGCGAGTTCGATCCTCGCCAGCTCCACCAATCAAATCAACGACTTACAGAGACCACCCAAAACACAAGAATCCTGCCGGGTAACTCCAGGGTAGCAGTTTGCAGAGCCTTCCCCACGAATTATTCCCAACAGTAGGCGTGTGGTGAAAAAAGTCAGCCGTGCGAGAAATGACTGTAAAAACGTGTGTTGCCAAAGACACGGCTAACGCTGGTCGAGACGCTTGACAGGCTGCCGAATGGACCTGGGTTTCCACTCCCTCAATGTCGGTTGAGTTTCTTGCGGTTTTCCGGTTCCAATCACCCAAGTGTGACGCAGTTTTAGGACGTCCGAGTTTTTCCACCTTACGGGGTCTTATGTCAACTTCCGCCCTCCCTGGTACACGCTAACGGGATTTTAAACCAGAGCGGCGTCGCAGGCTAACGGTGCTGCTGCGCAACGTGCTCGAACGGCGGCGGGAACTGGCTCTCCTGCGGGCGGTCGGGTTTCGTGGGGGAATCCTGTCCGCGATTATTGTTGCGGAAAACATGATGTTGATGATCCTGGGCCTTGCGGCTGGCACCCTCTGTGAGTTTGCGGCCATCCTGCCGGCGCTCACGCCCGGGGAGGATCTTTTCCCTTCCCGATGATCGCGATCCTGTTGGGTGCGGTCCTGCTTGCGGGGCTCGCTTCTTCACTGCTGGCGGTCATCGCCGCTTTACGATCCCCTCTTCTGCCGGCCCTTCGTTCCGAATGATCAGGGCCGGTCGGATCCCGAATCTTCATAAGCGATCCCGAGGGATTCAGCCACAAGACGGAGCTTCTTATCTGAAGTATAAAGATAGGAGTCTGCGAGCATCGTGGAAGCGAGCAAATGGGCATCGACCCAGCCGATGCCTTGGCCATGCAGATGTTCCGCTTCGATAAGGTGCAGGACCTCGACATGGCGAGCCATAACAATGCTGGGCAGAGTCTCCAGCAAATGCAGTATTTTGCGCCGATTCAACATCAAACCGCACGCCAGTTCGCCGATGACAAAAGGATGTGTCAGGACCAGATTTCGTTCCAGCAGACACGAGAGCAAGTCATGGCCTTTGCGCAAGTGATCGACCCAAATCGAGGTGTCAATCAGGATCATCTTGCCCGGCCCATCCGCCTGCGACGAATCGCCTGAAGCTTGTGCTCCGAGCCGCCGAGCTTGGCGAGGCGCCGAGCACTCTCTCTGGCAATCAGAGCCTCCAATCCCATGCGCACCAAGAGGGTCTTTTCCTTCTCGCCAGCCAGTTCTGCGGCCCTGCGAAGCAACTCATCGTCAATATTCAGTGTAGATCTCATATGCATTAATATGCATGTTTTATGCATACGAGTCAAGCGCCCGATAACCGATCCGTTCATCCTTTAACGGATAGTCCAAATAAGCTGCAACTGCCCAGAGCTTAGGACCGGCGCAGGTTCCCCCTACAGCTTTCCGTCTTCCAGGAAACTGAAGTATCCGGTCCTGTTGAAGATGATGTGGTCCAGCAGTTGGATGCCTACGATTTCACCCGCCGCTTTGAGCTGGGCGGTGATGTTGATGTCGCTTTGCGACGGTTCAACGCCACCGCTCGGATGATTGTGGGCGACAATGACAGCCGAAGCACGGTCGGACAGTGCATCCGCGAAGACTTCGCGCGGATGTACCGGACTCCGATCAATCAGGCCAATCGAAACGACGCGTATGTTCAGGACTTCATTCGCGCCGTTGATACTGGCGCAGAGAAAGTGCTCCTGCTTCCGGTCGGCATAGTGCCGGATGTGAGGCAGTAGATCCGCCGGGGTTACGATCTTGGCGCCCTCCGGCTTGATGCGGCGGCGGGCGAACTCGATCGCCGCGAGAATCAGGGTGGCCTTCGCGTCGCCCACGCCTTCGAACTGCGTCAGGTCTTCGGCCTTCACCTCCAGGCCCTTTTCGTCGATGAGCCGCGCCAGCGCCCCCGCGAGGGTCAT
>JBGQNR010000281.1:0-7461 GCA_041501225.1 Acidobacteriota bacterium | reverse complement strand
CTCGATCAGCGTGGCCGTTATCGTCCCGATCAGCAATACCGCTGTGCCACACTGGCCAGGATGGGCGCCGTAGTGTTCAGCTATGATATGTTTGCCTGGGGTGAATCTGTTTTGCAGGTCGATCCTGAAGTACATCGTACCGGCCTTGCACTGACAATGCAAACTTGGAATTCAATGAGGGTGATTGATTTTCTTACGTCGCTGCAATATGTGGATCCTAAGCGTCTCGGTGTCACAGCTGCCTCAGGGGGCGGAACCCAGTCCTTTCTGATCGCCGCTCTTGACGACCGGATAGGGGTAAGCGTACCTGTGGTGATGGTCTCTTCTCATTTCTTTGGCGGCTGTCCGTGCGAGAGTGGCCTGCCGATTCATTCATGTACGGAGATGGGTACCAACAATGCTGAAATTGCTGCAATGGCGTCCCCACGGCCGCAGCTTGTCATTTCTGACGGCGCCGATTGGACGCAGACCGTTCCCACCATAGAATTTCCTTATTTGCAGAAAGTCTACAGTTTGTATGGAAAACCGGAAAACATTGAAAATATCCATTTTGCTGACGAAGGCCATGATTATGGAATTTCAAAACGGTTAGCCATGTATGATTTCATGGCAAGACGCCTTGGGTTGAATATTGATGCTGTTAAAGATAAAACCGGCAGGATCGACGAATCGAAATGCACCATTGAGAAAGCTGAAGCTATGCTGGTTTTTGGTAAAGATCGCAGACTGCCTGCAAATGCCGTCAAAGGGCCCGAGGCGATCTGGTCTTGTCTGAAATCTCTTCAGGGGAAATAGGTTGGAGTCACAATTTCAGGACCTGGTGCTTGGCTACATAAGCGGGGTCGATCTCAATTCCTAAACCGGCGCCGGTCGGCACGATCACCACGCCGTCATCGCTGGCAAGTGCTGACGTCTTACATTCAAACGGCATATCGTTATTGAAACCCTTGAATTCGTGATAAGGTCCGGCATTCGGGATTGCGGAAACAAAGTGCATCATATACAGGTATCCCAGTCCTGAGCCTGAGATATGCGGCGTGCACGGTTTCCCAAATGCATGCGCCATCCTGGCAACCTTCATCGACCTCACCATCCCCCCGAAATAAAACATATCCGGCTGCACGATCTGAAGAGCATCATTTGCGATCAGCCATCGGAACATGTGAAGGCTGGGTTCCTGCTCACCTCCCGCAATCGGAATTGATAAAGCATCTGCAACCTGCTTGGTTTCTTCATACCAATCGAAAGGAACAGGTTCTTCGTAAAAATCAATCCTGTATTCCTCCATTAATTTGCCTATCCTGATCGCCTCATCGGCAGTATAAGATCCGTTGGAGTCGGCATATATGACCATCTTGTCTCCGAAAGTTTTGCGGACAAGAGGAATCAGTTTTTTCGTTCTGCCCGGAGGATCGTCAGCATTGCTGCTCATGCGTCCGCCAATTTTAAACTTAAGTGCCTTGGCCTTAGATTTTTCCACCTCCTGTTTCAGATGCAAAATGGTCTCTTCGGCGGATATTCCGCGTTCGCCATTGGCCTGGTAAACTGCAATCCGTGGATTATGAATTTCTCCAATCAGTTGACCTATGGACTTCCCCGATATTTGTCCCAGCAGGTCAAGGATGGCAAATTCAATGGTCGCCAGCGGTACCCAGAGCGCAAGACTCTGCATCTTATAATTGCTCTGATATACATAAACTTGGTCAATAAGCGATTCCAGGTTCCGGGCGTCCTTTCCGATAAAAAAAGGCCGTAAGCGGTTCATGAACACCGGGTAAAGCGACTTTATCTGGTCGTTGTTCGCCACTGAAATGCCTGCCATCCCATCCTTGGAACGGACCCGCCAAAGAAAACTGTCTTTGAATCGGAGCAGTTCCAGAGACTCAATGATGACAGGAGTCTTGAACAATTCCCCTTTCAGAACCGGTTTTCTGATGATCTCATCTAATTTAGAATATTTCTCATCAGCGCCCTTTGCTCCGAAAGCGGAAAAGGATGTGGAAACTGCCAGACCACCTCCAAGAGTGGCCGCAATAAAACGTCGTCTGTTGGTTTTCATCCCTCATCTCGCTTGGCAGATAAGTGCCCGGGGCATCTGTTTCTTCTCAGATTGTCGATAACTGGCCTCGTATTGTTTTCAATGCAAGGCCGGCTTGTTCGTCAAGGCTTTTCCAACTGCATTCAATTGACATTCGTCCGTCATATTTGGCGTCTTTCAATGCCTTAAAGTAGGCCGTAAAGTCTTCCTTATTGACTCCGGGCGCTGAACGGCCGGCATTTTCCGCGATATGGGTATGATAAAGAAGGTGGGAATACCTGGAGATATTGGAGGGGCCTTCATTCTCCCTTAGCATATGATAAATATCTGCCAGCAGCCGGAAATTCTTATGATTGACAGCTTCGACAATCCCGCCTCCCTCTGCGACGGAATTGATGAAATTGCACTCTTGGGAGTTGAGAGGTTCGAGTGAGACGACGACATGGTACTTTTCCGCGACAGGCGCCATCCGTTTACACAAGTTGACGAACTGCTCTCTGGCCTTCTCTCTGGAAAAATCTTCAGGGATTGCCCGTGATCCTCCGCTGCCGAAAACAATGGCCTTTACTCCGGCGACTTCTGCTCTCCGAAAGGCAGTCTCCGCAAATTTCAAAATATCATCGTGTGCCGCAGCAGGACCTACAGATTTCAGGTTCCCCGGGATAAAGTTATTACAGGCTTCGACAGGAAGTCTGGACTCCTTCAGCAGGGCACATTTACTCTGAAAAACGGATTCGTCTTCCGCGGGAACAAGGAAATTCCTGACCGCTTCTTCAATGTACGAAAATCCTGCTGAAGCGAGGATGCCATTGTTCGAAATGCCGGTGCAGACACCTATTTTCTCCAGGAATTTTCCGGCTTCTTCAGCGATTTCAAAAGGGTTGAATGGCTTGAACAGAATCCCTGCTCCCAGAAAGGCTGAACTTTTAATAAAATGTCGTCTGGTAGTTTTCATAGCTGGATACCGGAGGTCGGCGTCATCCGACGGGTGCGCGGATTTGTGGCCGACCGTCTCCTCAAGTTGATTGTTTTCTGCAACGTCACAGACGGCTTCGCACTTGCTGACTTCCTGCCTTCTCCAGAAGGAGATTGCGCTGTGCCCCAGGTCGAAGGATATTCCCGTGCGGCTGCTTTCCAGCTTCACAACGGGTCGGCTCCCTAGTCGCGCGCATCTTGAATATGGAGGATGTTTCGGCGCAGTTTTTACAATAACACAGGCTGGATTCCTGAGGGTATAGCGAACTCAGGGCCCGGAGGATGATGCTGACCCGCATGATTCATGAATTCGGGTGGAACACGGAAACGAACCGATTTATATGGACGCGGAACAACGCCGGCAGGAGCTACAGCGTGCCGACCGGATTATAATTCTCGGCGACCATCAGCGCTTTTCGCATCCAATGATCCCCGCCGCCCATTCGTTCGCGGCAAATGCAGGCTGATTCGGGGGCGTCAGTCGCGTAGAAATCCCGCGCGCAGCCGGGATACGTGTGCGGAAACGGCGCCGCGAGGACTACGCAAATTCCTATCATCATGATTATTCGCTTGATCCGCACTCCTTGCCGCTCTAGGATTGGAAGCCGGCGAAAAACGTACCTACTGCCTGTTCATAATAATTCCGATGTCAGCCGTGCGAGATAGCACCAGCCGGCTCGCGCGCCGCGACCTGATTTTCGCCGACAGGCTGGTGACGCCATGGCGGCGTCCACGGAGGCGTGGACAGCGCGATCATGGGGGTGGCATGTAACTCAAGGGAGGCAGCTTATGAGTCTTGAACACACTTCTCGACGGGAATTTATAAAAATGACGGGTACGGGCATTGCCGGCACAGCGCTGGCGTCGAGCGCTTTGAGCTACGCCGGCATCCTCGGCGCCAATGATCGGATCCGAGTCGGCATCGTGGGTTTTTCCGACCGCTGCCGGGACGCTTTGATTCCCTCGTTCCTCAAGCATGCCGGCGAATTGAATTTTGAATTCGTGGCGATATCCGACATCTGGAGCAAACGGCGCGAGGAAGGCGCCGCGCGCCTGGAAAAGCTGACCCAGAAGCGGCTGGTTTTCGCGCGCAACAATGAGGAGTTGTACGACCGGAAGGACGTGGATGCCGTGATTGTGGCCACCGCGGATTTTCAGCATGCGCTGCACGGAGTGGAGGCGGTGCGGGCCGGGCGCGATGCCTACGTGGAAAAACCGCTGGCCAACACAATGGCGGATGCGCGCGCCATCCGCAAGGCGGTAAAGGAAACCGGCAAGATCGTGCAAATCGGCACGCAGCGCCGGAGCACTCGCGTCTACCAGCAGGCCTACGAGTTCATCAAGTCCGGCAAATTCGGCGACATCATCATGGTCGAGATGACCTGGAATGTGAACCAGCCTGGACGCTGGCGCCGACCGTCTGTAGTTAAGGAGCTGCGCGAGGCTGACACCGACTGGAAGCGGTTCCTGCTGAACCGCCCCTACGAGCCGTTCGACGCGCGGAAGTATCTCGAGTTCCGGCTCTTCTGGCCGTATTCCTCGGGGATCCCAGACCAGTGGCTGGTGCATCAGATCGACACGGTTCACTGGTTCACCGGTCTGCCTCGCCCGAGAAGCGTAGTCGCCAATGGAGGAATTTACCTGTGGAAAGACGGCAGGAAGAATTGGGACACCCTGACCGCGGTGTTTGACTACGGTCCGCTGAATGATCCCTCCAAGGGATTTCAGGTGGTGTACTCCTCACGGCAGACCAATTCGGCCGGCGATACCAAGGAGCTGTACTTCTCCAACGGCGGCACGCTCGACCTGGACAAAAACCAAGTGACTCCAGCCGGAGGGCTGAAGGAAAGGGAAGCCAAAGCCATGGGTATGCAGGCGAATCTGCTTCCTCAGCTCACGCTCGTCACGGAGGCGCCGAAAACTTCGACCGATGCCAACACCGGCGCCGACGAATCCACATCAGCCAACATGCGCAATTGGATGGAGTGCGTGCGCAGCCGCAAAACTCCAAACGCCGACATCGAAGCGGGGTACAGTCACTCGGTGGCTTTATGCATGACGATTGCCGCCATCCAGACGGGGCGCCGGGTGACCTTTGATGATGCCAAGCAGGAAGTGGTCGTCAGCTGACCTGGATCGGGATCACCTGATAGTCGTGAAATATCAGGTGATCCCGACATCAACCTGATCACTTCACTTCGGACTGGAAGCGCAGGTACTGCTTCTCGATGGATTGAGGCGAGAAAGCCTCCGAGAGAATCAACACCCGGTAGCGAAAAACGGCGGATTGCCGCGGCTCCAGCTTGAGGTTCAACTCGTCCTTCCCATTGCTGAGAGCTTTCTGCCCCAGGGGATTGGCGGCAAAGAGACCGTAGCCGCGTGCGTGCCAGTAGGTGGGGAAACCGGGATTGCCGGAGTGATCCAGTATGGCCACGGTGACATCCTCGCTGCCGATCTTACCCGAAAGAGCCGTCCAACGTCCGCGCGTCCCCCATACGTCATCACCAGTTTTGCCTTCACTACTGTGAAACAGCCCTGTCACGCCTTTGTTGTCGAGGACAGGAACGGGGGTAGCCTTGCCGCTGGAATCGGTAAACACCTCCGGTTTGGTGGCCGGTTGTTCGAGTTCCCGCGCCACGCGCATGCCCAGGACGCCCTCCTTGTTGTCGGTGAAACGCACAGGTTCGTTCAGCGCCGTCAACCGCGTAATCCGGTCGACACTGCGCACACCCTGGGCGGCACGGAAAACAAAAGTGGTCTCTTCCTGCAGCAGCGGTGTGCCACTTGGTGTGAGCCAGTCCATCACCACTTCGAGTTCGCCGCGCCCCTCGCCCCCCTCTGCCCTCTTTACCTGGCGGTGCACGATCGTTCCCATCTTGTTGCGTTGGGCGGCCGGGATGGCATCGGAGTTGTTCCAGAAATCCAGGCCGTTGACGTCGCCGAAGTTGAACCACAGGCCGACCTGGTGAGGATGATCTATGCGCTCCCCGGGCCGGGGCTCTAGGGGATAGCCGCGCGTGATCACCGCGCCGCCGGCCGTGAGCAGTGGAAAGAGCACCGGCTTTTTGATGGTGTCAGGGAATAAATAGGCGGTGAACAGCTGCGCGCCGATGAAGACATCCACGCGCCGGGCGGATTCCCTGGCCACGACACGCACTCCGAAGACTTCTTTTTGTGAACTGGGGGAGTCCGCCGGCAGCAAGACTCCCATTCCCGCGAAAATGGACATAGCCAACACGAGCATCCTCAATATGATCTTGCCTGGCATACTAGTTCTCCTTTCACCTCAATTTACTCCAGAAAGCTTCATTTTACATTGATATATTCTAACTTCCGGCTTCCGGAAAGAACCAGATGCTCGCAGGTCGGGGGAAGCGATCTGGACAGGCAGGAGCGGAACCCTCAACCTATAATGGGATGACAGCGAGATAAGGAAGTCGGCAGGAAAGCGCCGGAACAGCCTGCGCATGCAAGCTTTGACATACCGCTTTAAAACTTCTGTAACTTTTCTAATGACGATATGCACAATCGCTCCTGATAACGCTAACATGTTGGTTCTGCAGTGGACCTACAATCCCAGAGGAGAGGGTCATGAAAGGTGCCGGTAATTGGTGCAGGTTTCCATTGCATCTTAATCCCCTCAGCCATACACGAGGGGGCAGGGATCCGCGCATGGCTTCCTGACATTTACTGTCGTTGGCGATCGCATGCTTGGGGCACCCTGTCAAGCCTTCCCTGGTACAGCCTCTAGATAATCCGATGGTGCCGAATGGTTAACTGAAGTCAAACCAGCAGATCTCGACAAGTTGAGCATCTAAACGACAGCCTGTTTGGACTATCTGTCGAAATAGCGCATCGGGGCGCGGCACGCCGCGCCCCGACAGGGCGACTAAAACACCAACTTCAAACCGATCTGCACATTGCGCGCCAGGTTGGCTTGGCTGGTGACCTTCCCGAAGTCGGAAGCCGTTGGGGTCACACTTGGGGTGTTGAACTGCGCGTGATTGAAGGCATTCAGGAATTCGCCGCGGAGCTGGAATTTCACCCTCTCGGTGATCGAGATGTTCTTGATGACCGAGAGGTCGCACAAGTTCAGGCCGTGGCCGCGGACCCCGGGAATGACCCGCAGGGCAGTGCGGACGTTGTTCGCCAGCTGCTTGGCGCTTGCCTTCTCGAATCCGTCTGTGTTGAACCAGCGGTCTACCGTGCGGTCCTTCCCCGACAAGGCCACAGTGCTGTAGTCGGTGCGTAAGATGTACTGGGTGCCGAAGAGCAGCGGCCTGCCGGTCTGTGCCTGGTAGATCCCCTGGGCTTGCCAGCCCCCGAGGATTCCTTCGACTACGCCGTGCCAGGAGCGCCCGAAGCGCCTTCCCTTGCCGAAGGGCAGTTCCCAGATTCCGGTGAGAGCGAACCGCTGGGGGACGTCGCTGTCGTCGAGCCGTCGGTCG
>JBGQNR010000280.1:0-7475 GCA_041501225.1 Acidobacteriota bacterium | reverse complement strand
CGCGACCTGCCGGTGGGATCGCCGATGGAAGCCGTAAAGTCCCCTATAAGAAAAATCACCGTATGGCCGAGGTCCTGGAAGTGCTTCATTTTCCGCAGCAGAACCGCGTGGCCCAGGTGCAGGTCCGGCGCGGTCGGGTCGAATCCCACCTTGACGGTGAGAGGAACGCCCGTGCGAATTGATCTCTCAAATTTCATCAGCGCGGATTCCTCGGTGATGATTTCAACGGCGCCTTTGCGCAGATATTCAAGCTGTTCCTGAGCACTCCTCATGCGATTCCGACCTCCGACTTCAGACTTACGACCTCCGACCTCCGACCTCCGACTTCCGATCTGGAAACGCGGAAGGTCGGATACATCGGAGCCTTCCATTTATTGTTTCTCGAACTGCTGCGCGATGGCGCGCCAATAGATATCGTGTTCCTGTTGCAGGATGCGGGCTGAGAGGGATTCTTCGGTATCCCCGTCCTCTACCGCTACGGCTCGCTGCATTAAAATGCGCCCCGTGTCCACGCCCTCGTCGACGAGGTGAACGGTACAACCTGTGATGCGGGCGCCGTACTCAAGGGCTTGGCGCTGCGCGTGCAATCCCGGAAACGACGGCAACAGGGCCGGGTGGATATTCAGGATCCGCCCCCGGAATGCGGCGACAAAATCGGGGCTGAGTACCCGCATGAATCCAGCCAGGCAGATCAAGCCGGGATCAAAGGGCTTCAGCGCCGCGAGCAGACGCTGGTCGTACTCGACCCGATCAACACCGCGCGACGGGAGGCACAGAGTGCAGAGCCCAAGCTCGCTCGCGCGCAGCAACCCCGGCGCATCCGCAATGTTGCTGATCACGCAGCAGGTGCTTGCGCGCAGATCCCCGCGCGCAATGGCTTCCTGAATGGCGATGAAATTCGAGCCCCGTCCGGAAAGCAGAACGGCCAATGTCCGATTCTTTTCCATGGTTGGTTGCCTCGAAAAGCGCTTTGTTTCAGACGCCGTTTTCGTAATGAACAGTCCCGGCACCCGGCACGATCACACCAATTTTGTAGCAGGATTCATTCCGGGACGCGAAGTGCTCCTCCACTCTGGGCACGTCTTCCGGCGCAACCACCAGAATCATGCCGATTCCCATGTTGAAGGCCCGGTACATTTCCGCCTCGTCGATGTTGCCCTTACGCTGCAGGAAATCGAAGATCGGCAGAATCGGCCATGTCCCTTTGCTGATCTCGGCAGCCGTTCCGGACGGAAGTATGCGTGGCAGGTTTTCGGTGATGCCGCCGCCGGTGATGTGCGCCATACCTTTCAACACTGAGGTATCCAACAGCGGTTCCAGCAGCGGAAAATAGCTGCGGTGCGGAGCGAGCAGAGTCTCGGCTACGGTTGCGCCCAGATCCTGCACGACATCCCCGGGACGTAGTCCAAGCCGGTCGAACAAAAGCCTGCGCGCCAGCGAGTAGCCATTGGTGTGCAGGCCGGCGGAGGCAATTCCCAGAAGCCGGTCACCCGCGCAGATGCGGGTTCCATCCACGAGCCGCTCACGGTCCACCACACCGACAATGAAGCCGGCCAGATCGTATTCGCCCGGCGCATAAAAGTCAGGCATCTCCGCTGTTTCTCCCCCGATCAGGGCACAGCCCATCTCACGGCAACCACGCGCCAAACCAGAGATCACCTGCTCAACCATATTCGCTTCGAGGCTGCCGCAGGCGATATAGTCGAGGAAGAAGAGCGGCCGGGCGCCCTGCGCCAGGATGTCGGACACGCAATGGGAAACCAGATCATACCCCACAGTGTTGTGGATGCCGGTCATAAAGGCGATCTTTAGCTTGGTCCCTACTCCGTCACAGCTTGAGACCAGAAGCGGCTCCCGGTAGCGGTCTTTTTCGAGTCGAAATAGCGCTCCGAAACTGCCGATATCCATGAGCACACCCGGAGTAAAAGTAGCGCGCGCCAGGTTTCGGATGCGTTTCTTTGCCTCATTGGCAGCATCGATGTTCACGCCCGATCCGGCGTAGGTCATTTTTTCAGGTCTGGGATTTTCCATGAATGGGCGAAAGAGGTCATGAGGTTGAAGGGAGGGTCCCGCCGGAGGGCTTGCCGAACAGCTCCTTCTGTCGCTCCTGCGGCACCACCTCGGTCGGATATTGATCGGTGAAACAAGCGGAGCAGAACTTTTCTCCGGCTCCGACCGACATCAGCAGAGACTTGAGGCTCAGGTAATGGAGCGAATCGGCGCCTATGAACTTTCGGATCTCTTCGACGGTCTTCGACGAAGCAATCAGCTCGCGTTTAGTCGGCGTGTCGATGCCGTAGTAGCAGGGACCCACGATGGGCGGCGAGGTAATGCGCACATGAATTTCCTTCGCCCCGGCCGCGCGGATGATGTGCACGATCTTTTTGCTGGTCGTCCCGCGCACAATCGAATCATCGACCAGGATGACTCGTCGGTCGCGCAAAACCTCGCGCACCGGATTCAATTTCACTTTTACGCCGAAATTGCGAATCGACTGTTTCGGCTCGATGAAGGTCCGGCCCACATAGTGGTTGCGGATCAGGCCGAACTCGAGGGGAATGCCGCTTTGCTGCGCGTACCCGAGCGCCGCCGATACACCGGAGTCGGGCACCGGCACCACAATATCCGCCACGGTAGGACATTCGAGCGCCAGGTATTTCCCCAGCAGGCGCCGGCTTCCCATTACGCTTCTGCCGAAGACCGTGCTGTCCGGCCGGCTGAAGTACACGTGCTCAAAAATGCAATGGGCCGACTTTTCCTTGGGCAACAGAAAATGAGATTCGAGACTGTCCCCTTCGACGACCACAATCTCGCCGGGTTCGACGTCCCGGATGTAGGTGGCATCGATCAGATCGAAGGCGCATGTTTCCGAGGCGAAGACGTAGCGATCATCCACGCGCCCCAGGCATAGTGGCCGAAAGCCCCGCGGGTCGCGGGCGACGATCAGGCTGTCCGGTGTCAGGACTACCAGGGAGAACGCGCCCTGGATGAGGTGCAGCACTTCGGCAAACGCTTCCAGAAGGGTGCGGCGCTTGGAGCGGCAGAGCAGGTGTAGAATGACCTCGCTGTCGCTGGTCGAATTGAAGATGGCGCCGTCCCGCTCCAACTCCCGGCGCAGCGCTGGGGCATTGACCAGGTTCCCGTTATGGGCCAAAGCCAGCTGGCCGCGCCAGCCGTCCACGAGGATCGGCTGGGCATTGGCAATGGAGCTATCGCCTGCCGTGGAGTAGCGCACATGACCGATCGCGGAGTTGCCGGTCAGGTGCTCCAGGCATGATTCATTGAAAACCTCGGCGACATATCCCATGCCTTTTTGCTGGCGGAGTTTTTTGCCGTCTGAACTGACGATCCCGGCAGATTCCTGGCCCCGGTGCTGCAAGGCATACAGCCCCAGGTAGGTCAGGCGCGCTGCCTCCGGATGAGCTACGATCGCAAAAATGCCGCATTCCTCATGAAATCCGACTTCAGACATCAGCCCTCAGACCTCCAGCAATAACCGAGAACACCAAGTCCATTGCTCTCCCGATCCTCATTCCGCCTTGGCTTCGGAGTCGGCGATTCGAGGGCTTTGCCCCGGAACCTAAGACCAGCATGCGCGCGAGGTAGCAATCAACTTTCCATTATACACAATCCAAAACGGGGACAGTCACCGAAATCCCCAAATTGCGCGGCACCCCTACCCGCAACCGCCGGGCTGAATTTGGGGATTTCGGTGACTGAAGCCAATTTTCTGTGCTATGTTTACCTGCGTTTTTATGAAAGCGGTTGTCTGCAGATGATAGGCCAACTTAGAGGCAAACTTCTCCATAAGAAGCCGAACCTGGTTCTCGTCGAGGTCCAGGGCGTCGGCTACGAAGTGTCCATCCCGCTCACAAGTTTTTATGATCTCCCTGGGGAGGGGAACGAGGTCGTGCTCCAGGTGCACACCCATGTGCGCGAAGATGCGCTCGCACTCTTCGGTTTCTGCACGCGGCGGGAAAAAGACTTCTTCCTCAAGCTGATTTCCATCAGCGGCATCGGCCCCAAGCTGGCAATAGCGATTTTATCCGGCGCCAAAGTTGAGGAATTGGCACAGGCGATTGCCGACGGCAACCTGACGCGGCTCACCGCCATCCCCGGCATCGGCCGCAAAACGGCTGAGCGGCTGGTCCTGGAGCTGAAGGGTCACATCACGCCTTTTCTTTTGCCGGAGCAGGTGCGTGCTGCGGGCGCTCCCGTAGGGACGGACGGGATGAAGGAGGATATTCTGTCCGCTCTGGTCAATCTGGGGTATCCCAGGGCCAGCGCGGAGAAGGCTCTGTCCACCGTGCTGCGTTCCGGTACCGCCGAACGCTCCTTCGAGGGATTGCTCCGGCCTACGCTGCAGCTTCTGGCGGGCTAGCCGTAAGGAAACCGGTTTGTTTTTCACTGAGTCTTCGAGTAAGCGAAGCTGTTTCCGAGACTCGGAGATTCGGGAATTCTAAGTAACGTAAGGTTAAGCGTATTGCAATGACGGAACAGGATGCCCACCACACGCTGATGAGTCCGGTCGCACGGACGGAGGAAAAGACTTTTGAGCTGAGCCTGCGTCCTCAGCATCTGAAGCAGTACATTGGGCAGGACAAGGTCAAAGAGAACATCGAGATCAGCATCCGCGCGGCCAGCAAGCGCAAGGAGGCTCTCGATCATGTGCTCTTGTACGGGCCGCCCGGTCTGGGAAAGACAACACTGGCCACCGTCATCGCCAATGAGATGAGCGTCAACATCCGGACGACCAGCGGACCAGTCATTGAGAAGCGCGGAGACCTGGCAGCCCTGCTGACCAATCTCAAAAAGAACGATATCCTTTTCATCGATGAGATCCATCGCCTCCACCCGGCCATCGAGGAGATCCTCTACCCCGCCATGGAGGACTTCTACATCGACATCATGATCGGGGAGGGCCCGGGCGCGCGCAGCATCAAGATGCCGCTGCAGCGGTTCACGCTCATCGGGGCCACAACCCGCGCCGGTTTGATCACGGCGCCCTTGCGGGCTCGATTCGGCATCATTCATCGGCTCGAGTTTTACAGCCGCGAAGAGCTCGCCGTGATTGTCCGCCAATCCGCCGTCCTGCTCGGTGTGGAAATCGATGAAAGCGGCGCCGGTGAAATTGCCGCGCGCTGCCGTGGCACGCCGCGCATTGCGAACCGTCTGCTCCGGCGCGTCCGCGACTATGCCGAGGTCAAAGCCGACGGCCGGATCACGCGTCCGGTGGCTATGGCCGCTTTGACGATGATGGATGTGGACACCTACGGTTTCGACGAGATCGACCGCAAGCTCATGCTCACCATCCTGGAGAAATACAACGGCGGCCCGGTGGGTGTTGGCGCCCTGGCGGCAGCCATCAGCGAGGACGAAGACTCGATCGAAGATATCTACGAGCCTTACCTCATACAGGTCGGCTTTCTGGATCGCACGCCGCGCGGCCGCATGGCCACGCGCAAAGCTTTCGAGCATTTTAGGATCCTGCCGCGTAACAATCAGAAGGACCTGTTTTGAAAGGTGGACCATGTCCGGAGTCGTCGATCTGGAACCCAAGCTACGCAGGCTGCAGCAAGCCATTGAGACCGTCGTGAAGGGAAAAACCGAACCGGTCAAGCTGGCCCTGATCGCCCTGCTCGCGGAAGGCCACCTCCTGATCGAGGACGTGCCGGGTGTGGGCAAAACTACGCTGGCGCGCTCACTGGCGCAGGCTTTCGATTGCACCTTTCGCCGGATCCAGTTCACAAGTGATCTTCTCCCCTCCGACATCCTCGGGATTTCCGTGTTCAACCAGTCCGAACAGGCTTTTGAATTCCGACGAGGCCCGATATTTGCCAACGTGGTTCTGGCGGACGAAATCAACCGCACGACCCCCAAGACTCAGAGCGCGCTGCTCGAAGCCATGAGCGAGGGGAAAATCAGCGTGGATAACCAGACTTACCTGCTGCCGCGCCCGTTCATGGTCGTGGCCACGCAGAACCCGATCGAGCACCACGGCACCTATCCTCTGCCTGAATCGCAACTCGACCGGTTCATGTTGCGCATTCGCATGGGTTATCCGGAGGCCGAAGCGGAAAAAGCGATCCTGCGGCAGCCAAACCACCAGGAGGATATCGAACGCCTGGCGCCGGTGTTATCGGCGAAGGACATTCTCGAAGCCCAGCAGGCGGTGACCCGTGTGCGCATGGATGAAGCCCTGCTGGACTACATCCTCGCAATCGTTGAGGCTACTCGACGCTCCGAGTTCCTGATCACAGGGGCGAGCCCGCGGGGATCGCTGGGGCTCCATCGAGCAGCGCAAGCTCTGGCTTATTACGAAGGGCGCACCTATTGCATTCCTGATGACATCAAGCGTCTGGCAATGCCGGCGCTTTCCCATAGAATTATCGTCAGCGCGAAGTATTCATCGCCTGGGAAACGCAGTGAAGAAGCCGAGGAAATTCTGGCCGAGATCCTTCAGGGCATTGAAATCCCGCTCTGATGCACTGGTTCGGAGGTGGATTTGAGCCGCTGGCGCTCCCCATTCTCCTTCGGTATCACGCGTTCGGGCGGATTTTATGTACTCTCGGTATTCCTGATCGCCCTGGCAGCGGTGAATACCGGCAACAACCTGCTTTATTTGATTCTGGCCGTCCTCCTGTCCGCTACTCTTGCCGCAGGCATCGTCGCGCGTCTTTCGCTGCGTTCGATCTTTGTCTCTCTTCAGGTGCCGCAGAATGTATTTGTGGGAGAGAGCGTTTCTATCAAAATCTCTCTCAGGAACCACAAACACTGGTTCACTTCCTTTTCCATCCTGGTGGAGGACCTCGCGCTCATTCGTGCCCGCCGCAGCGCCGGTTGGCTTGGCAGGCTCAAGTTTCGAGAATCCAGAACTCCTTCATGCGTCCATGACGGGAAACCGGTGCTGCAGCATGCCGCCTATTTTCCGGCAATCCCGCCTGGAGAGGCGCGCGCCGAATTGATTTCGCAGTCGTTTGCCCGGCGAGGCCTTTATCATCTCGAGGGGCTGCGCCTCTCCACACAATTTCCTTTTGGTTTTTTCCGCCGCGGTGAGCGCATCTTCGTGAGCGGCGAAGTGCTCGTCTATCCTTCGATCCGGGAAATCTCTTCCGACCTGCACCTGCTCCCCTTTCTGCCCGGAAAGCTCGAAGGCAAACGCCCCGGCCAGGGCGAAAGTCTGTATGCGATCCACAACTACCATGAGGGCGAAAGCGCGCGCCTGATCCATTGGAAAGCCACAGCCAAGACCGGCAAGCTGATGACGCGCGAGTACGCCCGTGAGGAAGAGAGCGAGTTTTGCCTGGTCTTGGACACCGTGATGCGTGCTTTGGGGCAGGATGATCTCGAGCGGTTCGAAAAGGCGGTTTCTCTCGCCGCAAGTTTAGCGGCTCATTTCGCCAATGAGGCCGCTGATTTCGAGTTTCTCACGCCCGGGGAGTATGTCCCCCGTGGCACGGGCACCGAACATTTAT
>JBGQNR010000279.1:0-7486 GCA_041501225.1 Acidobacteriota bacterium | reverse complement strand
TCGACGCCTTCCAGTTCTCGGAGGGGCTCCCAGACGCACCATACCATCGGGGCAATTTGCCTGTCTGTTCAATATTGACCAGATGTGTGAGCTGGACTGAACAAACAGGTGAGCTGCCCCCAGAGTATAAAAATAGTGTGCCCGGAACTTGCCGCTAACATCTGGTGGAAGCCGGATCGTCCGACATACTGTCACCTATGCGGAGGCTTTTTGATCCGGCGCGTCGGCTCTTCAATCCCGAAGATTACGTCCGACCGGATGGCCGCTGCCCTGATTGCCGAACTCCGGTAGCTGGCGTGGAAATGGCGATTGGAACGCTCTTTGCGCACTCGCGATCTGAGCTTTAGCGGCACTTTGAGCAAGATGAAGTCGTTGCCATTGGAGCAGCCATTCAGGCGGTATCGTAAGCTCGCGCGCAAACAACATCACCCTGATGTCAATCCAGGGGACAAGACAGCCGAGGAAAGATTCAAAGAACTCAATGAAGCCTATGAAGTCTTGTCTGATCCGGAGAAGCGCCGGCGCCACGACCAGCTTGGCCAGAACTGGAAAGGGGGCGCGGACTTCACCCCGCCTCCTGGCTGGGAAGGCGCCCCTGTCGATCTGGGGACATTTACGGCGCGGAGCACAGCGCGGGTGGATTCAGCGATTTCTTCGAGACCCTTTTTGGAGGCGGGCGGGGGACTCATGCGAAACGCGGAGGTGCCGGCTTCGCTATGCGTGGATCGAATGTCGAGGCCGAGATTTCACTCACGCCTGAAGAAGCGCATCGCGGCGTGACACGCAAGCTCGCGCTGGAGGCCGATGAGAGCTGCTCCGACTGCGGCGGCAACGGGTCGAAGAACAACAAGGTATGTGCGAGTTGTCGGGGAAGGGGCAGTGTTCATCGCCCCAGAGTGCTCGAAGTTGACGTGCCTCCGGGCATGCGCGACTGCTCGATCATCCGCCTTGCCGGCCAGGGCGAGGCCGGCGCCAATGGTGCACCTCCGGGCGATCTCTACTTGCGCGTCGGACTCGAATCCCATCGTCTGTTTAGCATCGTTGGCAACGATGACGTTCAGATTCAATTGCCGGTCACGCCTTGGGAAGCAGCCCTTGGAACGAAGGTCGAGGTACCCACGCTTGACGGGCCGGTAAAGATGACCATTCCGGAGGGTTCGCTGGGTGGCCAGCGACTAAGGCTGCGCGGGCAAGGCTTGAGACGACGGCATGGCGGCCGTGGCGATCAGTATCTCCAGCTGAAGATCGTAATCCCATCGAAGCTGTCGGCCAAGGAAAAGGAAATGTTCGGGAAACTGGCTGCTGAGTCGCGGTTTAATCCGCGAGATCTCATGACGGGGGGCAGGCGATGAGGGAGAGACGATACGAAATCGTGCTTTGCCGAAGGGAGCGCGACCAACTGACACTGGAGAGGCTTGCCGCCACCGCTGAGATCCACCCCGGCTTGGTCGAACGGTTCGTGGCCTATGGTCTCCTCGAACCGGTTGAATGGGTCGGTCCGGTGTTGCTCTTTGATTCGGCCGCTGTCCCTCGATTGCAGATGATCATGCGATTGAGGCGCGATACAGGGGTGAACCTGGCAGGGATCGGCATGATTCTGGATCTGCTGGATCGGCTCCGCGCTCTCGAGCGCGAGAATCAGTGGTTGCGTGCTCAGCAGTGAGGAGTCAAAACGGGCTGTGACCGAGGTGTTCCTTTTTGAACAGACAGCTCAAGTCGCAACCTGTTAAATTTTTCAAGGATCAGGGGGTCGAAAATGGAAAACCCCATTGACGATTGTTGGTTCAGATACAGCGAGCCGGTGTCTTCTTCTGAAGAGTGCGGGCCGCGAGCGAAATCAATCGAGAGCTGAAAGGAGATTCCCATGTCACTAATCGTTCTGATTATTATCGTGCTACTCTTGTTCGGCGGCGGCGGAGGCTATTACGGATATCGGAGATGGGGTTCGGGTGGGGGCATCGGAATCTTCGGGCTGGTCCTGATCATCCTGGTGCTCCTGTACCTGTTCGGCGGATTGCGTCTGCCCAGTTGAGGTTTTTTCTGAAACCGCGACAAGGCAAAAACCCATTAAGAGGTTAGAACCCAGAGGCGAGATTTGCGCTCCAGTCGTTTTCGCTATTGGGGGTGGGCGACCAGGCGTGAGGCACTGAGACCTTTACCTGTCCTGGTGTGCTGAACCCGGAACTCCACTGTGCCAAGCCGGAGATCGCGGCCTGGAGGGGTTGTGGAACTCCCCCGGGAAATCCGAATCGATCCGGCGCTGGGGACAAAACACATGGCGCACAACCACGGTAATGAATATCAGGCAAGAATTGTTCGCGAGGACGGAATTGAAGAACTGACCGGGTGGATGAATAGCACAGAGCAGGTTGCTCAGGCGATGCTTGCGGTCCACATGCCACAGGGCAAAACTTACTGGCTTCTGGTACGAAACATTCTCTGTCCCAACTGCTCAGATAGGGAACAGATTATGGAATACCCCATTATGCATGTCCCGTCTCCACGATACATCCCACACGACTCCCGTTATCTGCAGGTAGTGGAGTCGAGGAACCGGTGCGCTTTGAAGTTTTCAGCATCAGCGACTTTTCGATCCGGAAGAGATTGCACTCTGTGACGTTTGTGGTGTCCCTACTAACAACTCCGTACAGATTGAAATCGTTGCCTTTCCAGCTTCCTGCTGTTACCGTCCTAAGACATGTGTGACGTGCTGATATTGCTGCTTACCGGGCTTACATCCACACCGCGGACGCGGGCCTCGCTACAAGTGGAGATTCTGGCTCTCCGCCACCAGCTTGGCATTCTGCAAGGAGGCAATCGAAGGCGACTCCGGCTTCGGTCATCGGATCGGGTCTTGTGGGTAGTTCTTTCCCGGCTCTGGGCCCAATGGCGCAAGTCCCTCCACATTTGCGGGTCGATCATGTATTTTCACCTTTCGGGCATTACGTTATCTTGATTGTGGGAACTGCACCCGGAATTGGGAATCAGCGTGCAAGCTGTTCATGGGCGGTGGAGGCGGCAAAAAGGTGATCATTCCGCTGGATGATGAATCGCCGCGAGATCTGCTTTCTTGCGGGACAGTTGGAATGAGTCAGGGGATCGGTGATATCTGATTCCGGGATGACAAGTGATCTCCAGGCAGCGCCCCGCATACTCACAACAGCTGATTACTGGAGATGTACTTACGTGCGGCTGCGGCAGGATCTGTATCTCGCTTACCGCTTACAAACAAGCAGGTAAGAGAAGGCCCGCTTAATGAGCGGGCCTCGCGGGAATAGGAACTTAGCGCAACCCATATCACTTTTTCGCCTTGACGCTGACGTGCGTATGCTTGCCCGGTGCACCCTTCACCAGAAATCCATCCATCCCCGGAATATAGATCTCAGCGAGATAATAGTCATCTCCCGCGTGGTCGAATACCACCTCGCCATATGCGGGCAGCTTTTTGCTGATCGTAGTAAGGATCGGCACCACAGTTATCTCGTTGGTTTTTGTGTTAAGCACATTCATGGTGCTCTCGGTGCCGCTCGCAGTCGGCTTAAATTCATAAGATCCGGCAGGAATATACTTCCCGCCGACGTAAAAGCCGAAATCGACGTTGGCAGCAACCCCAGTAGATGCAACTTGAGCAAAACTCAACATCGGCAAAAGCATAAGACAAGCAAGAACCACCCCTGTTCTTTTCATTTCACCCTCCATTTTTTGGCAATCTCGCCTCGGTGAGGCCTCAAGTGCGTGGTCTCAAGAAAAATGCAGATCCAACACTCACACATTCATGATGCACAAGACATGGAATAGTAGCCGCCATGTGTATTCTGGTATCTCAGGTAATTTCCCATGCAGCGGATATCGACACAAAATAATTTCCTTGACGCTATATTCTCGGATTGCCGGTAAGTGGAAGAGCAATTCTATCTGTCGCGGTGTGAAATATGAAACTTTGTCACGGTCTCGTCATCTTCACCGTAAAATGCTGAAAAGGAGATGGCAATGAGAAAGGGACTCGCGGTGCTTACGCTGTTGCTGATGTCGGGCGGTGTCGGCGCATCTCAGGATATGGCCAAATTGCAGATGCCCAAGGCAATATTCGACATCCCGTTCAGCTTCTACGCGGATGATAAACTGATGCCGGCAGGAGCCTATGAGATGATGCCGAACGCTCTTGGGACGCATTTGGAGCTGCGCAACCTAAAGGGAGAGCAAGTACTGATTGTAAGTGCAGTTACTCAGTTGAATGCGCGCAAGGTCGACAGGGCGGGGGTGGTCTTCGATATTGTAGGCCAGGACCATTATCTCTCGGAGTTTTATATGGAGGGAATGGATGGTTTGGCATTCAATGGCGCGCCTGGTAAGCACATTCATCAGGCCATTGTGCCTAGGAGATAGGAGACGGAGGCCCCATGCTTCCGGCAACCTGTTCCATCATTTTGCGACAAATGAAATGTAGGTGGCACGGCGGTACTTGAAAAAAGAAAAATCGAACTTGGCGGATAGAGTCTATATCTGTGACCTCTTTGCTTTTCTGCAAGAAGTTTCCGGCTTCGATCTCCTTTCACCTGTTTGGTTGCGGCCAGCGGCCTCGGTAGATGAAATAAGCTGCAAAATCGATCCGATCTCACCTCCCTTCCAAAGGCAGGCAGCTTCTGATATGGGGGTGTTATCTTTACTTCGGCCCGTCTGCCGCGACTACCCAGAACCCAAGGCCGACCACAGCCACGGTCTTATTCCAAAGCGACGTTGCGGGATACGAAATCTTTACCGACTGTCGGCAACACGGCGGATGAGCGTTCCCGCTCACGAAAAGTAGGGCTCGTCCATGTCTGGTAAAGCCGTGGCAATCAGAGGCTGTCGGGAAGGGAGGCCGAGGTAATCGAGTATCTTGTGATTGGCCTCGGGGGGATGCATGGCCGCGAGAATGCTCATGCGGCAGCCACATCGGGGGTATAAGCGCGGCGAGTTTTTCAACCAGTTCAAGGGGCGGGAAAATGACGCGGGAGGTTCCGTCGCGGCAGCGGCGCGTGAGCGAAAAGATAAGTTGGTGCGTTGAATCTCAAGGGGGCGGACCGAACGCCCCCTCAATCCGTCTACCGGGTAGTGCGCTCAATCACAACCAGGCTTTCGCAGCATCACTCGAATCTCAGCGAACCACCGTTAGTTGAATCGTGGTAGTTGCGCTCCTGCCTTGAGCATCCCCGACTGCGATGGGTAAGGTCTTCGTCCCATTTAAAGCATTCGCGGATACGGTCGCCCGGAACGAGAAGCTGTTGTCGCCCGGCGTCACATCGCCATGGGTACCATCGTCATAGAGCCGTTGGGTAGCAGAGCCACCGATCGAAGTAACATCGGCCAAAACGCTGAGTCCGGTACTGGCTGGATTGGATCCGGGAGTCACCTTTACGACAAGAAGCACGGTTTCTCCCGCTTTCATGGATGATGGAGTGGCTGTGCCGGTCGCAGAAGGCGGCGTGGCACTGTTCCTGACAATAAATGCCTGGGTATTGGAAATTCCTCCTCCTGGGCCTGGATTGAAAACAGTGATCAACGCTGTGCCCCCGGAAGCAAAATCGTTTGGATAGATGACTGCGGTCAATTGAGTTGCGCTTAGGAACGTAGTGTTTCGATTGTTTCCATTCCACTGCACGATCGAAGAACTAATAAACCCACTACCATAAACGGTGAGGAAAAATCCGGCACCACCAGCTGTGGCAGAATTTGGATTGATGTTGGCGATGCTTGGCGCAGGATTGTCGGGATCTTTTACGATGAACGAGTTTGCAGTTGACGTGCCACCGCCAGGCCCTGGATTGGAAACCGTGACGTTGGCGGATCCGGCATAAAGGAAATCGCTTGCGGAAATCATGGCTGTTATTTGGGTGCTGCTGATAAAGGTCGTGGGCCGACCAGCTCCATTCCACTGGACAATCGAAGACCCGACGAAATTGGTCCCAGTGACAGTCAACGTAAATGATGGACCTCCAACCGTTGCCAGGCCCGGTGTCAGGCCAAAGATCACAGGAACGGGATTATTCATCGTGAAAGTCACGGGATTTGAGATGCCGCCGTCTGGAGTTGGATTAAACACGGTGACAATTGCGGTTCCCGCTGATGCAATGTCATCTGCGAAAACCATGGCGGTGAGCTGGAAAGGGGTCATGTAAGCAGTCGCTCGATTTGCGCCGTTCCACTGCACGATCGAGGCGTTGATAAAATTGGTTCCGTTGAGCGTGAGAGAGAAGGCGGGTCCTTTAGCCAAGGTATTATCAGGAAAAATGGAGGTCAGCGTCGGAGGCACCGGTGCAACTGCGAAACCCCAGTTTACATTATGGATTTTCCACGTGTAGCTATATCTGTTGGCTGGTGTCTCGACCGAAACAGTAATCTTATGCGGGTTTTGCTGGGCATGAAGCAGGCCCGAAACAAAGATTAAGGCTAACACCGGGAAACACCTGCAGAGTTTCATGGTGGGCTCCTTCATCTGTTGGCACAAATGCAATCAATACCCGCGGCGCAAGAGTAACACTCATCTATTAGCGATGCTGCCCCAAAGAATACGCTTGGGCTAATGATCAGCCTTTCTGGCGCGTATGCGCAAGCGAAGTTTGCCGATGGGAAAGACAAGTTGCCATTTTGTACCGTGCCCCGGGACGGATGCTGCTCCCGATATGGGGCCTATGTTAATTTCGCTCGTCTGCCGCGGAACGTGTCA
The DNA here is from genome assembly GCA_041501225.1 of Acidobacteriota bacterium. Classification (GTDB taxonomy): domain Bacteria; phylum Acidobacteriota; class UBA6911; order UBA6911; family UBA6911; genus JAFNAG01. The sequence goes on along the minus strand of JBGQNR010000279.1, from coordinate 780 downwards.
ATGATTTTGAGACACCTCTGACTCGAATTTAGTGTCGTTTTGGGGCACTTGAGAGGTCTGGTCAAGAACAGCGGCCTCCAGGATGTCCCATTGCCCCCGATGACCACGAGACCCGGCAGCGTCTGGCCAGGTACATGGTCCATCCGCCCATCGCGCTCGATTGTCTGCGCTATCATCCCGAAACCGCCCAGGTCGCCTATTATGCCAGGAATCATGACCGGGCGGGCGAGCCCGAAGCCTGCGCTACGCATATCATCCCGGCTCTCGATTTTCTCGCCGCTCTGTGCACCCATATCCCAAATGCCGGACAGCAGTTAGTCCGGTATTGCGGCGCGTTCTCGAACGTGCGCCGCGCGGGTGCCGATCTTTCCGGCGCGGCGCACGGCAAGGAGCCGGATGCACCCGAAGCGCAGGCGCAGCATCCCGGTTGCGCCGATGATTTCGCGCGCTAGATGCGGCGCTCCTGGGCGCGGCTCATCAAGAAGGTGTACGAAGCGGACCCTTTGATTTGCCCGCGTTGCGGCGGCCCGCTCAAAATCATCAGTCTGATCGACAGCGCCCGCGTCATCGAAAGCATCCTGCGCCACCTAAAACTGTGGAACCGCCCCGAACGCCCCCCACCTCCAGCCCCCGAGAGATCCATCCACTATGACCCTGAGGTGATTGCCTTCGACGATCTCGATCAGCGGTTGGAACCCCGCCAGTAGGGTTCGGGCACTCTCCACGATACTCGCCTGCGCGAATCGGCGGGCGCCGCACAGGGAGAGGTATGCTTGCGTG
>JBGQNR010000278.1:0-7633 GCA_041501225.1 Acidobacteriota bacterium | reverse complement strand
CTTGTTCTCCATGCCTTCTGCGGCATAGAGCGCGATTTTAGCCCGGACCACGTCAATATACGATGATGTATATTTTCGCGCCCTTGATTCAAGAACTGCTCTCTGCTCATCGGTCAATATGATCGCAAATGGGCTTTTCTTTGGCATAGCACATCACACTCCGTATGGCAATGTGCTATCCCAAAGGGTTGATAAAAATCAAATATATACATCATCATATTTATGGAACTGACCACTAAGTGCTATTCGGGACAGGCTACTTAATTTGTCGCTTCTCTGCTATAATTCACCGGTTCATCGATCGATAAGACCGGAATCCTATGCCGAAGAAGAATGCTCGCCCACCCAAACCATCCAAGAGATTCTCCTTCTGGAGGCTGCTCAAGATCAGTGCGGTTCTGGCCTGCATTCCGGCTATCGTCATCGCGGCTTTTTTGATCCATTACTACTATGTCTTTGACCCCTGGATCGACGAGAAGCTCGGCAAGGGTTACGAGATCGCCGAAACCGAGATTTACGCGGCACCCGCAACCATCTACTCCGGCAAGCCGATCTCCCAGTCCGATTTTTTGTCGACTCTTAGGCGCCTGGGATATGCCGAAATGGGCGCTTCAGCCGACACCAAGCTCTCCCGCTTCCAGCTGGACAATAAAAAACGCGTCCAGGTCAGCAATGACTCCGCCGCCCCTGAAGACGCCGGGCGAGCCGTGGAGATCGAATGGGCCGGCAACAAGATCCGGAATATCGTCGATGTATCTTCCGGTCAGAATTTGGAGCGATTTGCGCTCAGGCCTGAACTGATCAGCAACATCATCAATAAGACCCGAGAAAAGCGACGCCATGTTTTGTACAAAGACCTGCCCAAGGTCCTGATCGACGCCGTGCTGGCGGCAGAAGATCGCCGGTTTTTCAGCCACAGCGGAGTCGATCCGATCCGGATCATCAAGGCTGCAATCATCGACATCCGTGCCGGTGAGAACGTGCAGGGGGCCAGCACGCTCACTCAGCAATTCGTCAAGCAATACTTCCTGACTCCGGAGCGCACCTGGAGACGCAAGCTGACCGATGCCTATATGGCAATCCTCCTCGAGCAGCGGCTCTCCAAGCAGGATATTTTCGAGTTGTACGCCAACGAGATCTACCTGGGGCAACGCGGCTCATTCAGTATCGTGGGATTTGGTGAAGCTGCGGAAGCGTTCTTCGATAAGAGCGTCGGCAACCTGACCCTGGGAGAGGCAGCGACCCTCGTCGGCATCATTCCGGCGCCCAACCGCTACACGCCGGTGCGCTATCCGGAGCGCGCCAAGGCGCGCCGCGATCTCGTTCTCGATCACATGGCGGAGTATGAAATGATCACGGCGCGGGAGCGCGACGAAGCCAAGGCGCAGCCGCTGAGCGTAAAACCGTCGAATATCATGAACTATTCCGACGCGCCTTATTTCGTGGATTACCTGCAGGACATACTGTCCGAGCAGCTTGGCGATGCCGAACTGGGCCGTTCCGCCCACAAGATCTATTCCACGCTCGATATGGATTTACAGCAGGCCGCGTTTGAATCCCTTCGCGACCAGATGGTGAAGCTTGACGAATATTTTGCCAAGGGCAAGCGCGCCATTCCCCCGGGAACCGTACAGGCAAGCCTGATCGCGGTCGATCCCCGGGACGGCAAGGTACTGGCCATGGTTGGAGGCAGGGAGTATGGCACGAGCCAGTTCAACCGCATCATCCAGTCGAAGCGCCAACCGGGAAGCATCTTTAAGCCGTTTGTCTATACCGCTGCGCTGGAGACCGCCAACAGCAGTTCCACGCCGCTGACGGCAGCCTCGATGGCCCTGGATGAACCAACACAATTCGAATTTGAGAATCTGGTTTACGAGCCCAGAAACTATAAGGATGAGTATCTGGGCCAGGTGAGCATGCGCCAGGCGATCATGAAATCTTTGAACGTCGCCACGATCAAGTTCGCTGAAAAGGTGGGATATCCCAAAATCGCCGCGTTGGCGCACCGCCTCGGCCTCAATGAGGCGATCAAGCCCTACCCGGCGATGGCAATCGGCGCGTTTGAAGTCACGCCGCTCGAGATGGTGCGAGCCTACACCGCATTCGCAAACGATGGCCTGCGCTCAGAACTGATGCCGCTCCACAAGGTTCTTGATGACAAGGGGCAGGTGATCCTTAAGGCGGAAGCCAAATCGACGCGTGTGCTGTCGCCGCAGGTCACATTTATGCTCACGTCGCTGCTGCAGTCGGTCATGAATGAAGGCACCGGGGCGGGAGTGCGCTCTGCCGGCTTCACGATGCCGGCTGCCGGCAAGACGGGCACCTCGCGCGATGGCTGGTTTGCAGGCTACACGCCCGACATGCTTTGTATCGTCTGGGTTGGGTTTGATGACAACCGGGAACTGAACCTGCCAGGATCCCAGTCCGCCTTGCCGATTTGGGCTGCATTCATGAAGCGGGCAGCCGTGCTGAGGCCCTTGGCCGGCGAAGAGTTCCCCGTACCGGAGGGCATTACCCAGGTCGAAATCGATCCCACCACGGGCCTTCTGGCCACGGACCATTGCCTCACCCGCCAACTGGAGTACTTCATCAAGGGCTCCGAACCGGTGATTCCATGTTACGGCAACAGCTACGAACAGATGATGGACGGCACCCTACGGAGCATTTATTCCTCATCCCCAAAGGCCACGCCGGATAAAGCTCCGCCGGCAGCCGCAGACAAAAACTACCTCCCCAATCCGCCAGTGAAAAAATCTCCTCGCTAGTCCCGCATCTGTGCGGACCCTGCGGAAGAGAATAGGCCATGAGCAAAAACAGCCACGAATAGTACGGCGCGGAATATCCGCAACCCAAAAGCCTCAACGCAAAGGGCGCAGAGACCGGAGAGGATTTTTTGCTTTTGAATGACTTTTCTCTGCGACCTCTGCGTTGATCTTTTGCTTTTCTTTGCTGTACGGCAAAGGTCTGCACGTAAGTAGCACGAAAACCACGGATGAATTCTCTGTATTGTTGAAATGCCCATGCGATGCAGGGCCGATGATGATATTCGCTGCTAAAGAACCGGCAGCGTGGGTCGATAACAAATGTATCCCCCTTGTTGCAGCCTCTGTCAGGTCATGGAAGATGAGCAGCCAGAATCACATCTTAGCTGATATTCCTCCGTCTACCGATCTTTCCTGTGCCTCCTCCTTCCTGGTGTATGATTGGTTTCAGAATCAGTTTCCCGCCTGGGAGCCCGATTTTAACCCGAAGCAAGTGACTTGTTCACAGTCACTTATGGCCGCCACCATTCCCGAATCCGCCCATGGCCCAAAAGGGATGGTGCATTTTAAAAGCATCCTGGATCCACTCTGGTCTGCGGGGGATATGGCGTCCCTCCGCGCCGGCTTTCCTTGGGTGCTGCTGGTCCTGAGCCCTTTCGAGAGATTTTACGAGTTGGACCCGGCTCTTGATGAACTGTCTGCCGGAACCTCCCAGCTCGTGATCTGGCGCCCGGACCGACCGACCGTCGAGGAGAGCGCCCGCCTGCGTGTAAATTCTCTTGTCAGTGCCACCAAGAAGCACGAGCTCGGGGTGAGCCAGGGCGGCTCGGGGTTTGCAGGCAAAGGAATCCTCCAGCTCCTCACAGCGTTGTACGTGCAGCGCGGCTCGCTGATCATCCAGGGCATCCGGCATCCGATCCACAAGGAAATGGGGAATCTCAGCCTGACGCAGTATCTAGCGGCCTGCCTTGCCTGCCTTGCTTCGAGCGTTACGACCCGAAGCGAAATCCCGCCACAGGAAGCAGAGAAGCTGGCTTTGCGGTGGAGCGCCCTCTTATGCAGGCAGGAGAACCGAACGAGCCTAAATCTATACACAGGCGAGGGCCAGACGCTGGCCTGGGCAGCCGAGCACATGGATGCCGGGGGCGGGATGCTTTTGGGACGCTTGCAGTCCATGCCCGAACCATTCCTCACGACCCGCTTCCGGGATGAAGCCAAGTCCTTTGATGCTGCCCTGGAGCGGATCCAGCATATATTCCGGTGTCTCCGCAGGGGGGAAATCGCTTTCATCCCGGCAATGGCGCAAATAGCCCAGACATTCAACGGCGATGACGCTCGTCTGCTCCGCTGGAAGGACCTGGCCGAGGATCTGCCCAAATTTCTAGGCTGGCTCCCCGCATTCGAGAGTTCTTTCGGCTATCTCAGCGCTTCATTTCGGACAACGGAGACCGAGTTGGAAGACCTGAAGAAAGCGTTGCTGGCAGCGTGCGCTGAACCGCATCGATTCCTCGAAGCTGGAGAGCGGGAGCTTTTCGACGGCAACTTCGGCAAGTTCAAGGCAGGCTATATCGAATACTACCAATCGGCGCATGAAGAAACGGTCCACATCGTTTCCAACCAGGAGAAAATGAAAGCCAGGGTGGATTCCGTGGCTTTGCGCAATCTGGAACTGCTATCCGATCTAAATCCTGCCAACAAGAGATATCTAAGCCGTGTTCGCGCCATCGGCAAGTTCATGCAGGCCAATCAATGTGATTTACCGGTCCGTGAGATCCTCGACCGCCAGCCGCACTGTTACTGCAATTTTAATCCAGCGGGGAACCGGCTCCTGGTGAAATCCGTCGATCGGATGAGCGAAGCCATTCAGGAAGGGATCGATCATTTTCGCTCGATGCTGCGCAAGTTCAAGATGGTGATCATTCAAGAGTTAGAGAATATGAGCGTCGATGACCATCATTCCAAACAGATTGCTGCCTTGCTGAGTCGCGGGCCCATGATTCCCCTCAAACAACCTTCCATCGGCATCCTCAACTCCATCCTCCGGAAACACCCCGATGCCTTTTCTGTGGAAGGCCCACCACCAGTCGTCGATCGCCCGGCAATAGTGGAATAAATGTCCGATTTTTGTACTGGCGTGGAATGATCTCCTGACTGCGGGAGGAACCGGAGATCGTGGGAAAGAATTTAGAATCCAGAATTCAGAATCTTAGAGTCATAGAGCAGCCGTAGCATCGGAATTTGCTGAGTTACCTCATGCCAACTTTTTCTCTCCTGAATACGGAAGCCCTCGTTCCGATTACGCGAAAAAGTCCGCAATACAATCGACAACGCAGGCCCGTTGTTCGTGTGTGAGCTCCGGATAAATCGGAAGTGCCAGCGACTGCGCAGCAGCTGCGCTCGAGTGCGGAAAATCCGAGGCAAGGTATCCGAGGCCGCGGAAGCATTCCTGTTCGTGCAGGGAGACCGGGTAATAAATTTCCGTGCCGATCCCCCGGCTCTGCAACAGAGTCCGCAGCTTATCACGCTTCGGAGTGCGGATCACATATTGGTGGAAGATGTGCTGTTTGCCGGGCAGGACCGGGGGAATCTGAATTCGGCTCAAGAGCCCGGCCTTTTCAAACAGGGCATCGTAATCGGCAGCATTGCGGCGGCGCGCCTCGGACCAGTTTTCAAGATGAGTGAGTTTCACGCGCAAAACCGCCGCCTGAATTTCGTCCAGCCGGCTGTTGAAACCGACGGTGACATGATAATACTTCGGCTGCGCCCCGTGATTGCGCAAAAGCCTGACCTGCCCGGCGAGATGTTCATTGCGGCTCACAATCATGCCGCCATCGCCAACCCCACCCAGGTTCTTCGAAGGGAAAAAGCTGAAGCAGCCCAGGTCGCCCATTGCGCCCGCACATTGACCGTGGTGTCGGGCTCCCACTGCCTGGCATGCATCCTCAACGACAGGAAGCTGGTAGCGCCCGGCAACTGCGAGGATCTCGTCCATCGCAGCGCACTGACCATAGAGATGCACAGGCACGATCGCTTTGATGACTGCGCCGGAAGGCTTGTGCAGGAGCTTGCGCGCCCTCATGTCATACGAACATTCCTGTTCCGCGAATCTCAGCAGCCGCTCGGGGTCCAGATTGAAGCTGGCAGGTTCGATGTCTACGAATAGTGGCCTGGCACCCAGGTTCACAATGGTGCCTGCAGTCGCAAAAAAAGTATAGGGGACAGTGGCGACGGCATCCCCGGGCCCCACCCCGAGCGCCTTGAGAGAAAGCAGCAGGGCATCGGATCCCGAGGCGACGCCGACGGCGAAGGGCACGCCGCAGAGCCGGGCGAACTCTTCCTCCAGCGCCGCGACATGAGGGCCGAGAATGAAGCGCTGGCTTTCGAACACATCATCGACAGCAGCTCGGACTTGTTCACGAATCGTTGCGTATTGGGCCTTCAGATCGAGTAGCGGTACTTCCATAGAAACACCTGTCATGAAAGCGCAGACTGGGAACCAGCCGCGCGGGCCTTAAAATAAGCGATCGTGCGCCGCAGCCCCTCCTCCAGCAAAACGGTGGGACTCCAGCCCAGCAATGTCTGGGCGCGCGTTATGTCGGGCCGCCGAACCCTTGGATCATCCTCCGGCAGGGGCTCGTGGAGGATACCGCTCACGGAGGAAGTCAAGCCCAGGATCTTCTGCGCGATTTCCATAACCGTCAGTTCCTGAGGATTCCCTATATTGACCGGCATGTGGATCTCCTCAGTGTTGGGGGCCAGCAACAGTTTCACAATTCCCCGGATTTCATCCTCCACAAAGCAGAAGCTTCGGGTTTGCTGCCCTCCTCCATAAACCGTCAGCGGTTTGTCTTCCAGCGCCTGAACAATGAAGTTGGAAACCACGCGCCCGTCATGCGGGCGCATGCGTGGGCCGTAGGTGTTGAAAATGCGGGCTATTCTGGTATCGATGCCGTGCGTCCGGTGGTAGGCCATCACCATCGCTTCGGCGAACCGCTTCGCCTCGTCGTATACACCGCGCAATCCGATCGGATTGACATTGCCCCAATAACTCTCAGGCTGCGGGTTGACCAGCGGATCGCCGTAGGTTTCCGAAGTGCTGGCCATCAGGAAGCGGGCGCCCTTGCTTTTTGCCAAACCAAGAGTTTTGTGCGTTCCCAGTGCTCCTACCTTCAAAGTTTGGATGGGAAACTCGAGGTAATCCCTGGGGCTTGCCGGGGAGGCAAAGTGCAACACGGCATCCACCGGTCCTCCCAGGAAAATGTACTCGGTCACATCGTGCTTCAGAAAGCGGAACCGCTCGTTTCCCAAGAGGTGCGCGATGTTGTCAATGCTCCCCGTCAGCAGATTGTCCAGGCAGATTACTTCGTGACCTGCCTCCAGCAGATGGTCGCAGAGATGACTGCCCAAAAAGCCGGCCCCGCCCGTGATTACGACTCTCATTCACCCTCCAGCAGAGCTGGGAACTCCGCCATGGATCGTATGCAAAATGAGCGCAGATTATACCCGAAGTGAAGAAATGAAAGCCAGCTAGCCGCGAACGGCAATCCGTATGGTCCCGGGCTTCGTGCCACTTACGTACAAATCTTTGCCGTAAAGCAATGAAAAGCAAAAGATCAACGCAGTATCCCATGCACCGGGGGCGCACCCAGGTGCATGAAAATTAATGGTCTTTTTAAGGCAGCCACGAATAACACGAATGGGCACGGACCTAGAAGCCAGCAAAAGTTCGTGTCATTCGTGGCTGCTCTTGCAGTTTTGAGGAGAGTTATTTTCGAAGCAGTCTTGCATGCACCGGGGGTGCACCCAAGTGCATGAAAATTAATGGTCTTTCTAAGGCAGCCACGAATGACACGAAGCGCCGCCCGTCCGGG
>JBGQNR010000277.1:0-7634 GCA_041501225.1 Acidobacteriota bacterium | reverse complement strand
TAACCGCCGGTTGCGTGCCATCATGAAATCATCTCTTACTCCGATCGTCTGCATCGGTGAAACACTGGCTCAGCGGGAAGCCGGAACCTATCACGAAGTAATCTATCAACAACTTGCGGGCGGACTCGATGGCTTGACACACCAGGACCTGTTGCGTATCATTCTCGCCTACGAGCCGGTCTGGGCAATCGGAACAGGTCGTACTGCTTCGCCCGAAATTGCCCAGGAGGTCCATCGCAGCATTCGGGGATGGCTTTCCAAGACTTTTGGTGACGAAACGGCTCGGCAGGTTCGCATTCTGTACGGTGGCAGCATCAAGCCCGAGAATATTACCGATTTGATGCGCCAGCCGGACATTGACGGTGGGCTGGTCGGTGGCGCTTGCCTTGAGGCGAAGAGCTTCCTGCGCATTATCCACTACTAATCCCAGCCGTTCGGCGGAAGGCAGGTAATAACACCTCATGTTACTTTATTACGCAGTCGTAACGATTCACGTGTTGGTCTGCTTGATTCTCGTACTCGTCGTGCTGCTTCAGTCAGGTAAAGGAGCGGATCTCGCGGGCGCTTTCGGAGGTGGAGGCACGCAAACCGCCTTTGGCAGCCGGGGGCCGGCGTCGTTTCTTTCCAAGGCGACCACCATTGCAGCCGTCGTGTTTATGATTACTAGTATCGCACTCTCCGGTCTGGGCGGCGGCACCGGCACCACAGCCAAATCGATTCTGGATAACACCAAGGGTGCCGCAGCACCGGCGTCAAAAACGCCCGCAGCCCCGGTTCCCAAGGGCGACAGCAAGGTGCTGACTCCGGAAGAGATCAAGCAGAAGCAGGAAGAGGCCGAGGCCAAGCAGAAACAGGCACCTGTGAAGCTTCCCGAGCCGACGCCGGCACCGGCCGGCAAGAAAGCCCCGGCTCCAGTCAAGAAGTAATAGATTCAACGTGGTTTTCCTCCTCCCTGTGGAGGTTGCCGCTCATTTCCAGTTCATGTGCCGAAGTGGTGGAACTGGCAGACACGCCATCTTGAGGGGGTGGTGGGGAAACCCGTGGGGGTTCGAGTCCCCCCTTCGGCACCATATGAGTTTGAGCGGCAGGCACCCAATTGCCTGACAAACCCTCCAATATCATCGTTTAATCTTTGATCTGTCAATTCTCCGTCCCTGCAATCTGGAAGTGTCCGTTTTTGCGACAAAGTCGTCCCATTACCGACCATCCTGCCACTGCAGACCCTTGACTTGACAGGCCATATCCCATATAAAACATGGGTTTTAGGGCGGCGGCCCTCGGTGGCACGACATTTGCACAAACGGATGTGGAGGCATTCATGGATATTCCGCGTAAGTCTCAAGCACGCAAGCGACGTATTCTGCGCGTGATCTATGCAATCATATTTTTGGCGGCAGTTACCGGGATCACGCTGGCTCTGAGAAACTTGAAACCCGCGCCGCCGAGCGTTGAACGGGCCGCCGTATGGGTTGGGACGGTGAAGCGCGGCAACATCACGCGCGCGGTGCGCGGGCCGGGAACTCTGGTGCCGGAAGAAATCCGCTGGGTGGTTGCGCAGGCCAGCGGACGCGTCGAGCGCAGGCTGGTGCAACCGGGTGCGTTCGTGAAGGCCGACACTATTTTAATGGAGCTTAGCAACCCGCAACTCCAACAGGAAGTTTTGACGGCGCAATCGGACTGGAAATCTGCGGAGAGCAATTTCGCTGACTTCCGGGTAAAGCTCGAAGTCGATGAGCTGAATTTCGAAGCCAATCTGGCCAGGCTCGAGTCCGATTACAGCACCGCCAAAATGAAATATGAAGCCCAGGAAAACCTCGCCGTGTATGGCCTGACCACGGACCTGGATGTGCGGCAGGCCAAGATTCTGGCGGACAACCTGCTCAACCAGATTCAGTTGCAGAAGGCGCTCAAGGAAAAAAACAAGGAGTCGATTGCCGCCCAGCTGGCGATCAAACAACGGGAAAGCGATAAGCTTCACGCCGTATATGATTTGAAACGCAGCGAACTCGAGGAACTCACGGTAAGAGCCGGAGTCGCCGGAGTCCTTCAGGAAGTGAAGGTGGAGGAGGGCAAGCAAGTCGGTATCGGCATCGAATTGGCTCGTGTCGCCAATCCCACCCGTCTCAAGGCTGAACTCAAAATCATGGAGACGCAAGCGAAGGATGTGCAGATAGGCCAGATCGTTTCCATCGACACCCGCAACGGTATTATCCCCGGGCATGTCATCCGCAAGGACCCGACCGTGATCCTGAGTAACGTGATCGTGGACGTCGCCCTGGAAGGTGAGCTCCCCAAAGGAGCGATTCCGGACCTGAGCGTGGATGGAACCATCGAACTTGAGCGCTTAAATAACGTAATATATGTTGAGCGTCCGACCCAGGGTCAGGAAGGGAGCACGATCGGCCTCTTCAAGCTGACACCTGACGGCAAGGAAGCGGTGCGGGTCCAGGTCAAGATCGGCCGCGTTTCTGTGAGCACGGTTGAAGTCTTATCCGGGCTCAATCCGGGAGATCAGGTGATTCTCTCCGACATGTCGGCGCAGGATGCTTTTGACCGGATCCGATTGAACTGAGGACCTTGAGCATGCCATACTGCCGATGGACTCACGCCTCGAGCCAGGCCTCTGCTCTTGGCAAAATACCCGAGCCAGTGCCGGCAGCGCGTGGATGAACATCCGCTGTTGGCAAAGGAGATACGATGACCGGAAATAATCAATCTCTCATTCACCTCGAAGGCGTCACCAAGGTCTTTTTCACTGAAGAAGTTGAGACTCATGCTCTGGCTGGAATTCATCTGGACATCAGGAAAGGCGAGTATGTCTGCATCTCGGGACCTTCAGGATGCGGGAAATCGACGCTCCTCTCGATCCTTGGTCTCCTGGATTCACCCACCGATGGGAACTACCAGCTCGACAACAATCCGGTGGAGAAGCTCAATGCTTCTGAACGCGCCCGCATTCGCAACCGGCAAATCGGATTTGTCTTTCAGAGTTTCAATCTGATCGGCGATCTCACCGTTTTCGAAAATGTGGAGTTGCCGCTGACCTATCGCGGCATGAAGGCCTCGGAAAGAAAAACTCGAGCCAGCGAAGCGCTTGAGAAGGTTGAAATGGCCCATCGCGCCAAGCACCTGCCCAGCCAGCTGTCCGGCGGCCAGCAGCAGCGTGTGGCCGTGGCCCGTGCCTTGGTCGGCAGCCCGCTGATCCTGCTCGCCGACGAGCCGACCGGGAACCTCGACTCCAAGAACGGGGAAGCCGTGATGGAGTTGATGAGCAATCTCCACAAAGAGGGCGCGACCATCTGCATGGTAACCCATGACCCGCGCTACGCCTTGCATGCGGAGCGCACGATCCACCTCTTTGATGGCCGCGTGGTTGAAGAACAGGTAGTCGAAGCCAGCTAGAGGCCTTATACCCGCAAAAGCAAAGGCAGCCACAAAGGACACGAAAGATTTCGTGTCTCTTGTGGCTGCCTTTTTGTGCCCCAAATTAAAAAGGGCCCCGCGGCGAACCGCGAGGCCCTCTAAAAGAAATTCACCTCGAAGCCTAGAAGATGAACTTCAAGGCGAACTGGATGTTTCGCCGCTCACCGGCTGCGCCCCTGAGCGCGGGAACGTAGTCCGTTGCCGAGATGTCGGCCGAACCAACATCGGCGTAAAGGTTGGCGTGATTGAACAAGTTGTAGAACTCGGAGCGGAACTGCACGCTGTGCCCTTCCTTCTTCAACTTGAAGTTTTTGTAGAGCCCCAGAGTCATATTCCAGTTGCCGGGCTGCCGGAATATGTTACGTCCGCTCATGTTCGCTGGATAGGGGCCAAAATCCGCGGTCCCGGAGATGGGATTGGCATAGGCATTTGCCCCGGTTCCCGCCGCCTGTGAGGTGAGATCGATGAAATTAAACTGGTTGGGAAGGCCGGCGACCGGTGCAGGATTACCCGAGCCCGTCAGCGTAAGCGAGGAAGCATTCGCGATAATCATGCGGTTGCAGGCGTAGAAACCATTCGTGCAATCGAATACGGAGAACGGGGTGCCGGTGTGTGCCGTGAAAATCGGCACAAGATTCCAGCCGTCAAGGATGGCATTGACGACTCCCTTGGTGTTTTTGGCATAGGGGGGAGTCCAGATGCCGCTGAGGGCGACCCGGTGCCGGATGTCAAAATCTGCGCTGCCTTTGTCTAGATTAGGATGGCTCGGGTCGAGCAATCCCAGGTTGAAGGTGTTGGCATCCTCACTGAAGGTTGTGCTGAGGTTATCGATCGCATGCGACCAGGTCCAGCTGAAGGTGAGCTGTAATCCCTTATGGAACACGTCCTGGCTCCGCACTTCGGTCACCATCGCGTGGTACTGGGAGAAACCATCCGCAGTACGGTAGTTGATGACCGCATACTGGGGATTTTCGTAACTGAAGCCCGTCATGCCGAAATTCACGTCCCCTGAACCAGGAAGGTTTGCACGATCGATCGAGTAAAGCCCTACCCCCTTCGACCCGGTGTATTCCAGGCTGATGACCGTGCCCTTAGCGACCTCGTGTTCCAGAGCTGCGCTCCAGAAATGAGCATAGGCTGCTTTAATGTTCGTGTTAACAGCCCGCAATTGGACTAGTGGCAACGTCTTGGATCCACTTGATCCTGCGAGGGGGCCTGCGTTGTCAGTGTATACGGGCAGGTTGCCGCCAACATCAGCAGGGCCGAGAGTCACCACCGCATAGTTGGGCGGATTCTGGATGACGTTAAAGGTCACGTTGCCGAAGTTTCTCTCATAGCTGAGCCCGTACCCTCCGCGGAGACTCGTTTTGCCGGTTCCAGTAACATCCCAGGCAAATCCGACGCGCGGAGCGAAGTTGTTCAGATCCTTGTTCCACAATCCCCCGACAGGACTGTCGGGGGCCAGCATCACCGTCCCGTTCTTGACCTGTTCGTCGAGGGTGGAGCCGCTGCCGAGGTAGAAGTTCGAGTCCTTGTAGGGGTCCTTGTTGTGCTGAACACCGAAGTACTCCCAGCGCAGACCCAGGTTGACGATAAGGCGCTGCCGGAGGCGCCAAGAGTCCTGGGCGTAGAACGCGAAGTCGTGGTACCGGTTGCTGCGGGTAAAATCAGGCGGTCCCACCGGAAGTGTAACCGTCTGACCCGGGTATTTCCCTTGTGGATAGATCGCCCCATTGAAAGTCGTCAACTGACCAAGCAGGAAATTGTCCATCCCCTGTTTCAAGCTGCTTCCCAATTGCTCCACCGCTTCCTGGTACGCTCCGAACGCGCGGTTGTCGCGGAGATAGATGTAATTGCCGCCAAAGCGCAGCGTGTGGGTGCCCTTCACCCAGCTGACATCCTCGTATAGCTGGCCAAGATTCTGAGGCCCGCCGAAGGGAATGGCACTGCCGGGGGTGTAGGGGAGATATCCGGGCAACGCGACGTTGCGCCCGAGGATTTTTGAAACCGTATTGCTCGCGGACAAGTACAGGGAAGGTGAAACGGGATTGTCGCCCAACGGCTGCAGATCATTCAGGCGGTTATACACGATCTTGGATTGTGATACAAGCCGTGGAGAGAATGTGTGCGTAACCGATAACAGCACGTTGTTGTTGAAAATCGACTCGCCGGTATCAAACCCCTGGTAGGGGCTGTTCGCGACGACTCCGACAAAATAGTTCAAACTCTGTATCGCGTAGCGGCCGTAAATCATGGTTTTGTCGCTGAGGTTATAGTCGATGCGCGAAACCATCTGGTATTGGTTTTGCGGGTTCCCGCCTCCCGCATCTGTCGGCACCGGATAATTCACGGTAGCCCAGACCGGCGTGTTGGCGGCGAGGTTGGCGCAAGGGCCCGTGGCATTGCAGAGATTGGGAATCATGCTCTTGGTATAGATGATCCCGTTGGGCTGAACACTAAGGGTGCCGAAGGCCGAGAAGAAGCTCTGGGTCGCAGGTGCCGCCGCCGCGATCAGCTGAGGTGTGGGGACGAGCGCGGTCAGCGTGGAACCGCTGCGGACACGGAACCACTCGGTGTTATTGAAGAAGAACAGCTTGTCCTTGACTACCGGTCCGCCAATCGAGAATCCGAACTGATTGCGCGCAAAAATTCCCCGTTCAATACCCTGCGCATTGTTGTCGAAGCCGTTGGAAGCCAACTTCGATACGCGGTTAAATTCGTAGAGCGAGCCGTGGAACTCATTGCTTCCTGACTTCGTGGCCACGTTCACCACGCCGCCGCTCGCGCGTCCATACTCAGCCGTGAAGGTGCTGGAAACAACGCTGAACTCCTGGACGGAGTCCAGAGGTACGCTTTGTCCGACGCTCGCGGTAAAGGTGTCGTTGTTATCCGAGCCGTCCAGCAGGATGTTGGTGCTGGCGGAGCGCATACCGTTCAGAGCGTATCCGGCGCCGCGAGTACTGTCTCTCGGATCTCCCGGAGACGCGTTGCCCGCAATACCCACCAGATCGTAAGGGTTGCGGGTCATGGTCGGGAGGTCAAGCACCTGCTTGGTCGTGATGATGTTCGCCAACGTCTGCGACTCTGTGTTTACCAGTACTGCTGCCTCACTGACTACCACTGTGGTTGCAGCAGCGCCCACAGTTAGGGGAAAGTCAATGGTCACAGCCCCGCCCACAGATATCACGACCTGTTTCCTCGAGGTGTTGAAGCCCTTCATTTCCGCGGATATCTCGTATGTGCCGGGCTGCAAATTCGTCACAACGTAGCTCCCGTCACCGCCTGTGGTTATCGTGCGTTGCGCGTTTGTGGCGATATTTCGCACGATGATGGCCGCACCCGGAATCACCGCTCCGCTCTGATCCTTCACGGTCCCAGTGACCCGTCCGGTTTCCTGCTGGGCCGCCAAACTGCCGGCCAGCAACATCACCACGAACAGTGCGGCCAAACCGCGCTGCACGTTTGTAGTGGTTTTACGACTGTAAAACTCCATTTGCATACCCTCCTTACCAGGATGCATTCAAACCTTGGACTTGAGGAGTCATCGAATCACTTCCGAATCCACCTGCTGGACTCAATCGCATACTCATCCTTACTCAACGATGCTAAACTTAAGGCAAGAACTGCGCCAACATAATGCTTGGATGGAATGAAATCGCATCATTCCATTAACCTATATGGATAAAGGGGTTGATAGCAATTCCAAGTGTTAAAAAACGCTAAGTATGATCGTCTTTTTTTGCAGCGATTCAAAATCTTAGATCC
Organism: Acidobacteriota bacterium; assembly: GCA_041501225.1. GTDB lineage: Bacteria > Acidobacteriota > UBA6911 > UBA6911 > UBA6911 > JAFNAG01. The sequence continues at coordinate 446 of JBGQNR010000277.1, read as the reverse complement.
TTGCATTCAATAATTTGAATGTTTGAGTTTTGAGTCTGGATTTATCTGGACTCCTCTGCGCAGTTTTGGATTTTGGATAAGGGGCTCTTCAATTGACTCCACAAGCCCCTATGTATTGTGGTTATGCTTTTTACGACCTCGCACAGATTTGGCAAAGAAAGCTGAACCGCAAAGACTACAAAGACCTCGAAGAAAAAATATCCTGGAGATTTCATCTTCGAGGTCTTTGTGGTCTTCGTGGTTTATGGTCCTCCATACCCCAAATCACTACAGGTTGTGGGTTGAGGAGTTAATTGAATAGCCCTTTTTTGGATTTTGGAATGGAAGTACCCTGGGTGGTCTCTTGAGGTCTCCGATTCGTGGGGGAGCTATTTGACGGGTACGAGAAGTAATGGGTGCCTGGTGTTGGCCTGGACCCTCGCTGCCACGCTGTTGGTCCAGAAGGC
>JBGQNR010000276.1:0-7684 GCA_041501225.1 Acidobacteriota bacterium | reverse complement strand
CCACTATCGCGTGCGTTTGGTCAGCTCCTCGACATTCCATAAAAGGTAAGGAATGAGGATCGACGGCTGAATATTACCCACCGTGTTTCTCCAGCCGGAGAGAATGTTGGGCGCGACCGTGGCGATGGCCGGCATCTCCCTCACCCAGATCTCCTGCACCTGAAACGACGCCTTTTTCCGCACTGCATCGTCCAGGCTTTGTATCAGACTGGTTGTAAGGCTATCGATCTGCTCTTCCCATCGGGTACCGGGCTTGCTCTGATTCGGGTACCAGAAGTGATTGGCGCCGCTGCTGTACCAGACCGTGGTTTGCAGATCAGGAACCACATCACTCGGGGTATTGCCGAAAAGAATCGCCTCATAGTCGAACGTACCCATAAAACGAGGACCCAGCTCATTCGGGAGGAGGAGCTGCACATTTACACGTATGCCAACCTGGGCCAGATACTGTTTGACGATTTCCGCAGTCTTTTCGCGTGCAGGATTCCCCCGGGCCGTGAGCAGGCCAATCTCGAGAGGGCGGCCGCGCGCCCCGAATTCCAGGGTGCCATCTCCATTGGTGTCTTTGAGGTTGATTTGCGCAAGCAGTTGTTGCGCGCGCTTTGGATCGAAAGCCTGGGGCTGCAGGCTTGTGTTGTACCAGACCTTGTTGCCGGTGCTGATTGGACCATACTGAGGCGTGCCAAGCCCTCCCCAAACTGCTTGCGCTATGGCCTTGCGATCCAGCGCCAGGGACACTGCCTGACGGAACGCCGCTTGCTCAAAGACGCTCCGTTTCTCGGGATCGAGGAATGGAGTGCCGGATGGGCTCTTGCCCGGATTCAAATTGAACCACAGGAAATCCATGCCGAGTCCCGGGCCGAGATCTTGAACGGCATAATCTTTCTGCGCGTCGGAGCGCCGCAGCCTGGCATAGCTTTCGGGATTCATGGTGCCGAGCAGGTCAAGCTCGCCCGCCTGGAATCGGAGGGCCTCGGCATTGCGATCCGGGATGACCAGAAAGGTCAGCGTATCGAGGTAGGGAAGAGTTTGCCCGGCTTTGTCCTTCTTCCAATAATAAGGATTACGTTCGAGCACGATCCGGACGCCGCGCTGATATTCCTTCAGACGAAATGGTCCAAGGCCTACGACATCTTGGGGGGGCGTAGTGGGGCCCCAGGAAGAGGCGATGGCGCCATCCGGATAGGCTTTCAGCAAGCGATTCTTGGGCAACATCGGGATCGAATCGAGCGCACGCAGTCCAGTGCCGACCGGCCTGGGCCAGGTAAGCCGCACCGTGTTGGGATCGACTTGAGCGATTGAGGGAAACTTCTCATCGACCTGAATCTGGTCCGCCATTCCGGAAGCGTTCTTCGGATCCTGGAGCGCATTTAAAGTGAATACGACGTCTTCGGCGGTAAAGGGACTCCCGTCCGAAAAGCGCAGTCCTCGCCGCAGATGGATGGTGTAGGTACGGTTGTCCTTGGCAACCTCCCACCCTGCGGCCAGAGCAGGCTCCAGCTCATATGTGCGTCGATTGATGTGAAAGAGATCCGCCGACAGCGGTTCCGTGACGATCGCGTTTGCCACAGTGCGTGCAAAAATGCGGTTGAAGGTGGCTGGATCCGCACTGACCGAAGCGATCAGGTTGCCGCCACGTGCGCCGCTCAGATTTGAACGCACCAGGTAGTCGACGGTTTCCTTTTGCTGGGCGAGTGCCGGAAACAGAACCAGGGCAAAGGCCAGCACACCAACAGTCAGGATCGCAATATTCTTGGATTGAGTAACCATGGGCGCAGTTTCGGAGAATTCGTGGCCGGTGTCAAGAACTACCAGCCTGAATGAACCTACAAACCACAAAGATCAAAGAGATGGTTTTGGCGAGTTTTTTGCGCTTGACCAGAGAACTTACCGGCCAGAGTCAGTGATGGTCCGGGATTGTCTACATACGATTTTTTATCCTGTTCAGCCTCTTTTGGCTTAGAATCGATTCCGGTTTGTGCCCTTTCCCTTAAAAGGCGTAGGACCGCACCTGTTTTGAAATTCCGAACCAACCGGCCATGCTTGCTGTCCTCATGGACTCTCAAGCCTCGCCATCCACAGGGCGGCTCCCTCTCTTACGGTGAGCGATCGATGGTAGCCACAAGTTTGAAATCCGGGGCGACAGTTGATCATCGTTATCGGGTTGAGCGGCTTCTGGGGCGCGGGGAATTGGGTTGTACCTACCTGTGCAGAGATCTGAATGAGCAAGAATCCCTCGTCGCGCTCAAGCCTTTGACCGAATGGAGTGGGGCAGGTGGATTGACGGGTTTGCGTCAGGAACTCTCCTTTCTGAGCCGTTTCAAACATCCCCATCTCGTACATCTCATGGATTTCGGCGTAATGGAGCGTGGCCAGACTCCCTATGTGGTGCGTCAGTTTGCGGCCGGCGTGGATATTTTTCAGGGATCCACCCAATGGAACATCGAGCAAGTCCTGGATCAATTGTCGAAAATCTGTCGAGTGCTTCATTTTCTGCACTCCCGTAGCGTCATACATCGCCATTTGAAACCATCCAACATCATTCTTGCCGGCGGGGAAGATAGCGATCTGGCACCGAAGATGCTGGATTTTGGATTAGAACGCTGCGCCCCCAGGGGCAGAGGCAATCCAGTGACCCTTGCCTATACGGCTCCGGAAATTCTTTTGGGACATGCCGCGAATCCGCGGTCTGATCTATATTCACTTGGCATTCTTGCCTACCAGTTGCTTACGCGCCGTCTGCCGTTTGAGGATGATGATGAAGGTTATCTCATTCAGAAACATCTGCAAGGGAAGGCGGACATGCGCCCGGTCGAACGCTTGAAGGGAGGCGCCGGTCTCGCGCAGGTCCTGCTTTGCTTGTTGGAAAAGGATCCCGAAAAGCGGCCGTCTTCCGCCGAAGATGTGATCCGGTTGCTGAGTGCCGCCAGCGGACGCGACTATTCAGGAACGGTTTCAGCATCGGCAGAAGCCTACTTTTCTCCAGGGCGTTTTGTCGGGCGGGATAAGGAGATGGCCTCCTTGCAGGAGTGCGCACAGCGGGTGCGGGAAAATGGCCGCGGCTGGACGGTATTTCTTTCCGGCGAGAGCGGCGCGGGCAAATCCCGCTGTCTGGAAGAATTCCGGACATGGGCTCTCCTCGAAGGCTGGCGAGTTGTGGAAGCCGCCTGCATGCAGCGGGAGGATCGGTCCTATGCGCCCTATCGACGCATTCTGGCGCAAGCCCATATTCTGCGACCTGCGACAGCGGAAGCCCCCGGAGACAACGTTATCTTCCGGTTCGACGACTCGGCGCGGATGGGTGAAACGCCGCAGTTCGAACTCTCTTCCGGGTCGGCCGCCGGACCTTTCCGGGACCAGTTGACACGGGAGGTCGTGCGGCTGCTGGCGGACCGTCCAACCCTGCTCTTGTTGCATGACTTCCACTGGGCGGATGAAGCCACGATCACCGTCCTGGACTACCTGACCTCCGACATTCTTGCTCACCCGGTTTTCCTATGCGTGAGCCTCAGGCCGGGAGAATCTGAGCACGGGCCTCTGAGCCGGCTTGTGGAGCTGTCCGTGCGGCAACAGCGAGCGGAAGCGATGGCACTTGGGGCCCTCCCATTGGCAGCCGTCGAGGATATGATCGCCGGAATTACCGGGGAGGCTGCCCTTGGCAGGGAAATCGGGCCGCAGGTGCACCAGTCAAGCGGCGGGAACCCGTTTTTTGTGGAGGAGATACTCAAGCATCTGGTGGATCGCAATTTGCTGCGGCGCGAATCCGGCAAATGGCGCCTGGCTGCCGAAGGATTGGAAGACCTGAAGGTGCCATCGAGCGTTGCCTCAGTTCTGCGACACAGGCTGGCGCAGTTGTCACCCGGCGCGTCGGCGACCACGCGGTGGCTGGCCCTGATCAAGCATGCCGTTCCGCGGGATCAACTGCGAGCCTTGGGCTCCTTGAGTGTGGAAGAACTCGAGGCGCGGCTCATGGAACTGCTATCCAGGCAGATTATTCGCGAGGTGGGCGGAGGCAAAGGATGCTTCGAGTTCCAGCATGCGCTGATCTCCGAAGTGATCACGGAAGATCTGCCGGCCGGCAGGCGCCGGCGGATGCATCAAAAAATCGGCGAAATGCTCGAGGAACACCTCGGTGATCAGGAGAGCCTGCAAGAGTTGGCGATGCATTTCACCGAAGGGCGGTGCGGCGACAAAGCCATCAGCTATGCGTTCAGGGCTGCGCGCACATGCAAAGCAGAGTTTGCCAACGAACTGGCGCTGCGTTTTTACGAGTATTTGCTCGGGAACAAGGATCTCCTGCCGGAAGAGCAGCTGTGCCAGGTGACCATCGAAGCAGCCGACACCTATTGCGCACTCGGCAATCCAAAACGCGCCATCCGAATTCTGGAAGCCCGATTGCGATCCATAGGGAAGCGCAAACCTTCCCTTTCCGTCCTTCTATACACCCAGCTCTCAAGAGCATTTCAATACCTCGGCAATATGGAAAAATCAGAGCTCGCGGCAAAGCGGGGGATGTCACTTTTGCAGAACGACGGTGCCGATTCAGGAAAAGAGGTGACAGAATCCTCCCTATTGTCTCAACTCGCATTTTGCATGTTGGCTAAATCGCAACCTCGAATAGGGCTTGCAATGCTCAAGCGTTCTTCATTCTTGCAGTCAAAGTCCTTGGACACACTTGCAGCTGGACATTTGTACATCCTCATATCTGCCCTATGCGGGGTTGCATGTGATTTCAATGAGGGCGTGGCTGCTGCAATGACAGCAATTTCAGCTCTGGAGCCCCAAAATGCCTATCATTTGCTCCCAATGGCATATTCCCATTTGGGGAATAGTCTTGCCGGCTTGGGTAAGCTAGGAAAGGCCTTGGAGCAGTTTGAAAGATCTGTTTCCGCAGGAATACGAACGCGATCCCCCTTTTTGCTATCCCAAGCACTATGTAACCTAACAGAGTGTTATTGCCGGCTGGGAAAATTTGCTTTAGCAGTGGAGAAGTCGGCCCAAGCAGGGAAAGTCGCAGCGGAGACAGAAAATCCTAATCTTATATCTGCTGGAGTACTTTGTCGGCTGGAATCCCAAGTAGCAATTGCAGAATGGTCTTCTGCCTATGATGCAAGAAAGCTATTAACATCGGAGGATCTTGCCCTATTGCCGATATATCTAAGGGCGCGAGCACACTATTTGTCGGCGTCACTTTTTCTCGAACTTGGCTGTCTCGAGCAAGCAATATCAGATGTAAATAGCCTTCAGTATCTCATGTCCGCTGAAACCCCGATCTACGAAGCTAACCTCGGGGAAGCAATAAGGGCTAGGATCTGTTTTCTTCAGGGAGGGTTGTACGAAGCTAGAGATATGCTCTGGCGGCTGGAAACAAAAGTCAAAAAAAGGCGATGGGCCTATCAGTTGGCAATAACCAAGTTAGATCTGGCTGAGGTGCTTCTGACAACGGAAGATTGGCAGGGAGCTGCCGCACGCGCGCGAGATTCACTCAGGCTCGCCATCGCAATGCCGGCTGTGCATCTGCAGGCACGGGCTCATTACCTTCAAGGAAAAATCGCGGTTTTGTGGGCGGAAAAGAGCACGTCTGGCGAAAGCAGCTCAGGCTTGGTGCGCTCTCTGGGGAACAACGACTTGCCAGGCATCGCACATTCAGAACTGGGAAAGGCACTGGAGCTTTCCGGCAACCCCTACATGGTCGAGACATCATGGCGCGCCCACCATATGATGATGAGGCTTGCCCAATTCAAGGGTGACTTGGAAGCGGCATTCCATCATGCCCAGGAGAGTCTTCGACTCCAAACTCTGGTTGGGGCAAGAGTTCCGAATGAAATGTTGGCGGCCTTCAAGAGCGTGGAGGAACGCAGGCGCGCCAGGGATGAGTGTGAAAGGGTGGTCAGGAGTCGCGCAGGCAAGAATGAAAAAGCAACGCTGTCGATCGGAGAAATGGAAGCGGAACATCTCCGTGTGCTGTGCCAAGCCAGTAGCGCGATCAATGCCATTCGAGACCTTGATCTTTTAATGGACGCCATTTGTGCGGCATTATCCAAGGCGGTTGGCATGGAGCGCATATTAGTTGCTTTGCGTGATGAAAAAACCGGCAAGCTTCGACCGTCGGGGAAGGGCAACTTTGAAGCCAATTCGCTGGAGGATCTGGATCCATTGTGCCAGCATGTTTTACAGGAAGTTTTCCGCACCGGAAGGCCATTTGTGAGTGCAGACACGCGTTCTGACCCGCGCCTCATGAGCAAGGAATTTGCCGAATCCTGCGCAGGGTCGCTGTTTTGCGCTCCGCTGGTGACATATGGCCAGAACCTTGGGCTTCTCTATGCCGATCATCGGATGCCCGTAGAGAGTCTCAGTGCCTCAACGATAAATATGTTTGCTGCTTTCTGCAATATTGCCGCCGTGGCCATCGACAATGCAGTAGCCCAGCGTCAACTTGTCCGGGAAAAGAGCGATTTGGAGCATTACCTCCGGCAGGTCAGGGGAGAGTATCCCGAGTTAGTCGGGAGGAGCGCCGCGATGGAGAAGCTCCGGGAGCGAATTGGCCTTGCGGCTGCTTCGCCCCTGGATGTTCTGATTTCAGGGGAGAGCGGAACTGGAAAAGAGCTGGTGGCGCGCGCCTTACATCGCACCGGGCGCCGGGCCGAGCGTAAATTTGTGCCGCTTGATTGTGGTTCGCTTTCCGATTCCCTGGTTGAGAGCGAGCTCTTCGGATATCGCAAGGGTGCGTTTACCGGGGCTACCGACAATCGCGCCGGCCTTCTCGAGGCGGCCGAGGGGGGAGTGATATTCCTGGACGAAATCTCTAACTTGTCGCTGCGTTTGCAGCGCAAGCTCCTACGTGTGTTGCAGGAACGGGAAATAAGACGCATCGGAGATACTTTCATACGCAAAATCAATGTTCAGGTTATCGCGGCCACCAACAAAGACCTGCGGCAGGATATTCGTGCGGGCAAGTTCAGAAAAGATCTCTTTTTTAGACTCAATGCCATGGAGATCAGCGTGCCGCCGTTGCGCGAACGGATGGAGGATGTGCCGGTCCTACTCGAGTGGTTTCTCGACAAAGTCGGCCGGAATGAAGGGGGCCGGGCCAAATCCTTTTCCCAGGAGGCGCACGCCCTATTGATAAATTATTCCTACCCCGGCAATGTGCGGGAATTGAAGCATATTGTCGAAGGCGCCTATTATTCGACTCCCGGCAACATCATCGAAATCACCCATCTGCCCGCCGAGGTCAGAGAAGGGGAAAGAAACGCTTTTGCATGGGAACCGGCACCTGCGGCCTGGCCTGTATATAAAAAAATTCGCGATGGTCTGGGGAGTTTTGACGAATTGGCGAAGACCCCATTTCTCAAACGACAGATAGGGGCAACTCAGGTTCGGCAATTGATCCACCTGTCATTAGCTGAAACCGGCGGCAGATACCGGGACGCTTTTCGGCTCCTTGGCATTCCCGAGCGCGAGTACGCCATTATGATCCAGTTCCTGAAGCGGAACGGCTGCTATCTGGATTTCCGGCCTTATCGCAGACCTCGGCGATAGATCGTGAGTTTGCGGCAAGCGTGCAAACGCCTCGAAAAGGCTCAAGAAGGTGCGGCGCACCGCTGATTTCTTGAGCTCCCGCTGTGGATCAATGCAAAAGTAGGTTGTCTCCGGCCGTCGGTCTCAGAGGGATGGCGGCGGT
>JBGQNR010000275.1:0-7688 GCA_041501225.1 Acidobacteriota bacterium | reverse complement strand
GTCAGAACCCGGTGGCGGCAACGCAGGTCAACCAGGGTTCCTCAGTCAGCCTGGTGGTCTCCTCGGGTCCCGCCCAAGTGGCGGTGCCCAACGTGATCGGCATGACCCAGGCTGCCGCAACGACGGCGATTCAGGCTGCGGGTCTGGTGCTTGGCAACGTCACTTCCGCATCTTTCAACACTGTGCTGGCGGGGAACGTAATCATTCAGAAACCGGTTTCGGCGACGCAGGTAAACCAGGGTTCCGCCGTCAGCCTGGTGGTCTCCACTGGTCCTGCCCAAGTGCCGAACGTGGTGTCGTTCAGAGTACTATTCGGTAGCCAGAATTACGACGTGACCACCTCCACGCGCAAACGCTTGCCATGGACGATCAACGGCATCCAAGTGGTCTTCTCCGAATCCATTACCACCGGGGGAGCGGCGAGCCTGGGCGGCTTGACAGTGACAGGTTTCAGTGGTCTCGGAACCAACACTCTGACTTGGTACATTAGTCCCGTGTCGATAGGCAATGTTAGCGTGTCGCTGTCGGGTAGCGGGCCTAATGCGTTAAAGGACGCGGCGGGCAACGCCCTGGCCAGCGGAGCTGGGTTCGCCAAAGCGCTGAAGATCCTATGGGGCGATTTCAACGATGATGGGGTGGTCAGCGCTGCGGATCTGGTCGGCGTCAACAATGCTACGATTGTCCCTTACAGTGTTTTTGCAGATATGAATGGCGATGGAGCCGTGAACATTTCCGACGTGCAGATTGTGCGAACGAGAGTTGGCACCATTTTGCCCTAGAGTATTTGGAAATTAGCATATAACATTTGAGTTACTACGGAGGATTTCATGAAAGCTAGGGCAATTTTTCGGCGAATGAATTCCCGGTTGGTGATGACGCTAGTGGCAGGGATCGCAGCGTCCCTGCTCTGTTCCGTACCAGCGCGAGCGGACTTGCTGACGCTCTCACTGGAGTCACCGCTCACCGTTAATGCGGGCACCTCCGGCCATGGTTTCGATGTGCTGCTGACAAACGCCAGTGGGCCAGCGGTGTTTATCGCTGGCTTCACCTTCGAGATATTGACAGCGAGTCCAGACATAACATTCACGGACACAAACACCGCGACGGTGCTGGCGCCTTATATTTTCGGTGGAAACTCTTTATTCGGCCCGGCCATAATGGTGACAAACACCGGGCAGGACTTGAGTGCCAGTGATCTTTTTATTATCCCTGCCTCTGATATCAGCTTGGGCAGCGGTGCAACAGTTGCACTTGGGCACATTTTGTTCGACGTCTCCTCGTTGGCCCCTTCGGAAACGGTCGCCATAACCTTGGCAGCCTTTCCGGCCACCGGCCTCTCGGACAGCCAACTAAACAATATTCCTATAAGCACATTGTCCGGAAGCCAGATCAACATTATTGGCTCCGGAAATGCTATACCGGAACCGTCATCGCTGATTTTGCTGCTGACAGGTGTACCTCTGGTTTGGGTTGGGCGGAAGGCGCAGCGGCTCCCCCGCTGATCCGACAAATGAAAGACGGGGGCCGGTCAAGCTGTGCGTTTGGTACGCTCCCTGGGTAGCTGCAGCAGCCAAGCGAAGTTAGGATAGGGCTCCATGTGGGAAGCTCAATCCGCCCCCAAGCGCGTGACAAAACTGCGTTTTTCCTATGAACAAATGCACAAGGGCCGCTCTTCAGGGCGGCTCAAAGTGTTTGTGCAGTCTGAATTGTCGCCCTGCTATCGCGCCCAGATCTTCTCAAAATCCGCCTGATACTTCTGAATCACCGACGGCCCCTGGATGACAACTGCATTCTCAAAATTGTTATCTGCGGCGCTCGCTGATCGATTGTAGTTTATCGAAGAGCCCCCAGATGCAGTCCTTTGTTGCACACCGGCATTTGATTTAAAATGCATCTCCCATGGCAACCTGCGAACCAATCCACGTCAAGCAAATCGAGAAGGCATTCCTACCAGCAGTGGGGTAACGTCGACTGGAACGGCAAGTTCATCATGGTTCGGCGCAGCGTCAAAAAGGGAAAGGCATACCCGACCAAAACGGACAAGATCCGCCGTGTCGACCTGGCCGAGGAACTGGCCGCATATCCACGGCGCCGCATCGAGGAAGCAATGAGTGCGGGAAGGATTGAGCTTCCTGGTTTGGTGTTCGCATCAGGCGAAGGGACACCGATCGATATGCATAATGTGGCAAGGCGGGAATTCCCAAACTGCCTGGCAAAGGCGCAGCTCAGGATGATTCGCTTCCATGACCTCCGTTATACCTTCGCATCGTTGCTGATCCAAAACGGCGAATCCCTGGCCTACGTGAAAGAGCAGCTCGGGCATTCAAGCATCAAGATCACAGTGGATATCTAAGGACATTTGGTGCCCGGAGCCAACCGGCAAGCGGTAAACCGGCTGCCGTCGTTTTCCTGTGTAAACGCTACTTCGGAGAAGGCATCGCGAGGAGATCGCGCTTGACAGGCGGAAAGTTTGACCTATGCTTGAGCAAAGTTCTTAAGGTTCATAGGGCTAGGCATCGTGCCATTTACTCTAGGGTTCGAGAATGCGGGAAATCTGGCTCACCATCATCAAAAGCACAGAAGTGAATTCGGTTGGATAAGCATGTATGATTACGCCACACTGGTCGATACATTTCTCGGATTTCCCTTAGACCCGGAACACCAGGTAGAGGGAAGAAGAAGCGACGGCGATCTGGTAAGATTAGATCTGAGAACAGGTGAGTTTGGCATTTTGTCCAGAAGCGGGCACATAGTGACCTATTTCAAGGCCGATCCGAGAACCCATGGAAAAGGGACAAACTTAGAATATTTTAAGGAGTGCCTTTAAATGAATCGCCATACTTGCCCCGTTTGCGGTTTCGGCAATTTGCCTGATCCGCCAGAGAATCACAGCATTTGTCCATGCTGCGGAACTCAATTCGGCTATGATGACGCCACAAAAAGTCACCAGGAACTCAGGCTGCTATGGCTTGAGTCAGGAGCAAACTGGTGGAGCGAAACACAAGCTCCTCCCCTCGGATGGAATCCAATTGTGCAGCTGCTAGATGCCAAAATTCTTCCATTTAAATTTGTGGCAAACGAAACTGACGAGCGCACGGACATAACGAGTAGCTTTTTGGGGTGGGGATGGCATTCGCAGCCGATCGCGAGGGTAGCCTGATGCCCAGACTGCTGATGTTTGCACCATGTGAAAAAGTCATTATTGGCCAAGATAATGTGGTTTCGCTTATCGGCCTTTTCCATGAAATTCAGTTACAACTGCCGACCGGTAAGGATATTCCGCCAGACGTCTGCGTTCCTATGAAATGGGCAGTTTTTACGTTGTTCCAACGAAACGAGAGCGAGGAAAACAAAGAGCTGGAACAGAAGTGCGTGTTGGTAAACGAAGAAGACAAGACCCTGATTACCGCAGGTCTAAGATTCAAGCTATCTCAGCAATTTAACAGAATCATCACGGAAGTACTTGGATTCCCCATCCAAAAGGGACCGCTCAGACTCAAATTGTGGTTACGAGAGATCGAACCCTCGGCTGAATGGAAAGAAATTGCGGAGTTTCCCATCAAAATCACTCACAAGACAACGTGAGGCGTCACATTTCGCACCCTGGGCGCACCCGGCGTTTTGGGCGCCTATAAGTGGTGGGCGGTGCAGGACTTGAACCTGCGACCCCCGGTGTGTAAAACCGATGCTCTGCCAGCTGAGCTAACCGCCCGTGAGCGCTTAAGTTTATAAGACCCCAACCGAAAAACCAACCGATATTTGTTGCCTGTCAACCCGGGCCGTGCCTCGGGCATGTCCCGATCCGGCGCATCGACACAGGCTCAAGCCGGCCTCCGAGCGGATCGCATCTCCTCCGTTGCAGGGCAGGTCGATGCAAACTGCTATGGTTGATGCCGCGCTTATGGTAGAAAGATAACGATGATTTTCCCGGCTATGAGGAGGCTTGAACCCAATGAAAGTATTACTCCCGATTCTCTTGATCGCCATGGTTCTCATGACTTCCTGTAAAAAGGCTGACAAGATCCTCTACCCGGCCACGAAAAAGGTGGAGCAGGTCGACGATTATTTCGGCACCAAGGTAGCGGATCCCTATCGCTGGCTCGAAGATGACCGTTCTGAAGAAACCGCGAAATGGGTGCAGGCCCAGAATGCAGTAACGTTTGATTATCTCGGCAAAATCCCGTTCAGGGAAGCCTTGCACAAGCGTCTGACCGAGATATACAACTATCCGCGTTATTCCTCGCCCAGGCGCGCCGGTGAATATTATCTCTTCACCAAGAATGACGGGCTCCAGAACCAATCGGTGATCTATGTTCAAAAAGGCATCGACGGCCAGCCCGAGGTCTTCATCGATCCTAATCAACTGTCGCCGGACGGTACCGTACGTATCACCCTCATGGACGTTTCGGGCAACAAAAAATATATAGCCATTTCGCGCAGCGAGGCCGGATCGGACTGGTCTCAAACCCGCGTCATGGAAATTGCTACCAAGAAGGAGCTGCCCGATCGCATCCAGTGGGTCAAGTTTGGGGGTGCGGCGTGGATGGGCGATGGATTCTTCTACAGCGGTTATGACAAACCGGCCGCGGGACATGAACTGACCGCGAAGAACGAGTTTGAAAAAGTCTTCTATCACAAGCTCGGCGACCCTCAGGAAAAAGACCGGCTCGTCTACGAAGACAAAAAGCATCCACTGCGCTACCTGGGGGTGGCAACTACGGAGGACGAGAAGTTCGCATTTCTTGTGATTTCGGAGGGTACGTCCGGCAATGAAGTCTACTGGAAAGACTTGCGAAAAACAGGCGACTCCTTCCAGCCGCTGATCCAGGGGTTTGACAACGACAGCACTCCGATCGAAGCAATCGGCGAGAAATTCCTTGTGCATACCAATATAGGTGCGCCGAATTTTCAGGTGGTCTTGATTGATCCCAAGAAACCGGCAAAGGAAAACTGGCAGACCGTGATCCAGGAGAAGCCCGAAGTCCTGAACTGGGCCTCTACTGTGGGAGGCGAACTCTTCTGCGGCTACCTGAAAGACGCCACCTCCAGGATCTACCAGCACGGGCTCGACGGCAAGCTGGTGCGAGAAATCGCGCTGCCAACCCTGGGAACATCCGAGCCGATCCTTGGGTGGAATGACGACACAACGATTTTTTATACCTTCACATCCTTTACCTTCCCGCCCACGATCTACAAGTATGAGATCGCCTCCGGCAAGAACGAGGTCTTTCGCAAAGCCGAAGTCAAGTTCAATCCTGGAGATTACGAGGTCAAACAGGTTTTTTATGAGAGCAAGGATAAGACCAAAGTCCCCATGTTCATTGTTTACAGAAAGGGGCTGGCGCTCGACGGCAAGAATCCTTGCTATCTTACCGGGTATGGCGGTTTCAATATCAGTGTTCAGCCTGGTTTCAGTCCAAACCTGATCGCTCTGCTCGAAAACGGCTGCGTATTCGCCGAGCCTAACCTGCGTGGCGGCAATGAGTACGGCGAAACCTGGCACAAGGCAGGAATGCTGCAAAACAAGCAGAACGTATTCGACGATTTCATTGCCGCCGCCGAGTACCTGATCCGGGAAGGCTACACCTCAAAAGAAAAGCTCGCTATTGCCGGTGGCTCGAATGGGGGCCTGCTGGTTGGCGCGGCTATGACCCAGCGGCCCGACCTGTTTAAGGTCGTTCTGCCGATGGTGGGCGTCATGGACATGCTGCGTTTTCACGAATTCACCGTTGGCTGGGGTTGGGTAGTGGAATATGGATCGAGCGACAACGAAAAGGACTTCAAAAACCTCTACTCCTATTCTCCGCTGCATAATCTCAAGGAAGGAGTTCCCTATCCTGCGACTCTGGTAACCACGGCTGACCACGATGATCGGGTTGTCCCGGCCCACTCGTTCAAGTTCATCGCCACCCTGCAGGAGAAGCAAAAGGGGGAAGCTCCAGTCCTGATCCGGATTGAAACGCGCTCCGGCCATGGCGCCAGCAACGTCACCAAAAGCATCGACCAGACCGCCGACAGCTACGCCTTCTTCCTCTATAACGTTGGAGCCAAAGTGAAGTACCCATGAGGAGCCCGGCTATAGACCGCCAGGAGATATGTCGTTCGCGGCAGGATATGCGCCTCATTGCATTTCAAATGCCGGGACCACGGACAGCTGGAAAGGTGCACTGTGACACGATGATCATGCAGGTGCGTGCAGGTAAAAGCGCCTGCCGTGGTTGTCTTGTCCCAAAAGGGATGGTGTGCTAAATTATGTGTTCTTTTATATCTAACTGGAGGTAGCCCTAGGAGTGGAAGGCTTTCAACCGCAATTCACCAAGTCGACGATTCGAGAGTATTTCGAGTCGATTGTCATTACGGCAATCATCGCCCTCTTCGCGACTACTTTTGTCGTACAGGCATTCAAAATCCCCACGGGTTCCATGGAATCGAGCCTTCTCATCGGCGACCATCTGCTGGTGAACAAGTTTGTTTATGGACTTCATAGCGGATTTCTCTCGAAGATTCTACCCTACAAAGATCTCAAGCGCGGCGATGCGATCGTTTTCAAGTACCCCAAGAGCCCGGAGACAGCATACGTAAAGCGCCTGATCGGCCTTCCCGGCGATCGCGTTGAAATCACTGGGCGCACGGTGAGTATCAATGGCAAGCCGCTGCAGGAGAAGTACACTCAATTCATCGATCCTGGAAGCGTCTATGAGTCCTATCGCGCCTATGACGTTCCGCAGGGCCAGTACTTCGCGATGGGCGACAACCGGGACAACAGCCAGGACAGCAGGTTCTGGGGATTTGTGCCCCGCGATCACATCATCGGCAAAGCCCTGATCATCTATTGGTCCTTTGAAACTCCGCGGGAGGAGTATCTTCAGACCAGCCTCAAGGATCGCTTAAGTCAGTTCACCGACGTTCTTCTGAACTTCTTCACAAAGACTCGCTGGAGCAGGTCTTTTAAGGTCATCCGATGATCGTCAACGAGGGGAGGCAGAAGAAACCGCCAGGCTGCTGCTCACAGCGCCGGGCGGCGCTGCTGGCGTGCTTTGCAGTGTGGACCCTGATCCTACTCACACGCAACCCTTTCGCGATGCAGTCGTCAAGTCCGGTCGCCGGCATTACCAAAGCAGCTGCGGATAGTTGTGCCGCCAAAATCAAGCGGCTGGAGGCTTACGATGCCGCGCACAATTCTGCTGTCCGCCAGACGACGCGGTTTTCCGAAGCCGAGTGGAACTCGTACCTCGCGATTGTTCTCAAGCCCAATTACCATCCGAGCTTGAAGGATATCCAATTGAAGTTCGAAGAGGGGCGCTTGCGGGCAGTTGCGACGATCGATTTCGACAGTCTGAATTTCAGCTCCACAAAGTCCCTGAACAACCTGATCCGGTCGATGCTGACCGGGGTTCATGCTTTGACGGTCTGGGGGCGTCTGATCTCGGACGCCGGCAAAGCGAATTTCCAACTTGAGGAAGCCCGCTTCGACACCATCACACTGCCCAACCTGCTCGTTGTTGAGATACTGAGCGCGGTCGGCCGCAGACAAGATCCGCCCTTCGACCCGACGGAGCCGAACAATCTGCCTTACCATATTCTAAAGGTCGAGGTGCATTCAGGCTATATCGTGGTCAATCAATAGAGAGTGCAGGATGTCGTAGCACAGGATCAACCCTTGCTTCTACAGGATCAACCCTTGCTTC
>JBGQNR010000274.1:0-7764 GCA_041501225.1 Acidobacteriota bacterium | reverse complement strand
GACATCGCCTGCGTCGCGCCGCCTTGCATCTGTCCCCGCGGCGCTCGGAACGCGGCCCCTCCTAATTCTCGGACGGGCTCCTAGCTACGGTTCAGGGAGAGCTGGGAATGGGCATGTGGAACTTCCAGGCAGTTGCCAGGCTGGCTCCCGGCGCAACGAGAGGAAGTGCGCAAGAGGAAGTGGATGCATTCCTGAGTCGAATGCTGCAACAATACCCGGACGCAAATCAAAGCCGGCGCTTGTTCCTGCTTCCGCTCCAGGACTTCGTCGTGGGTGACAGAGCGCGGCCGATCCTGGTATTGCTCGGCGCCGTCTCGTTTGTGCTGCTGATCGCGTGCGCCAACGTTGCCAACCTTATGCTGATGCGGTTCGCGAATCGCCGCAGGGAACTGGCACTGCGGGCGGCATTGGGGGCGGGCAGGCTCCGCATCATTCGTCAACTGCTCGCTGAAAGCACGCTGCTGTGGCTGCTGGGAGCAGGCGCCGGCCTGTGGATCGCCTACTGGGGGATGGATCTTTTCCGTTCCATGGTGCCTGTCGACATTCCGCGCCGAGAGGAGCTGGGCATCGATTGGCGTGTCCTCACTTTTACAGGCTTGCTGTCACTTCTATCCGCAACGCTCTTCGGATTGATTCCGGCTTTGCCGGCGTCTAAGATTGACCTGAACGCTCAGCTGAAGGAGGGTGCCGGCCTGCGCAGCGCGGGTACGGGACGACAGACGCTGCGGGGCGTGCTGGTCGCAGGAGAAGTTGCGCTGGCGTTCATTCTGCCTGATGGTACGGCAAGGACTGGTGCTCATGGCAGCCGGTATGGCGATCGGGCTCGCTGGAGCTCTGGCACTGACCCGAGTACTCACCAGCATGCTCTTTGGCGTGACACCCCAAGATGCCGCCACATTGGCACTCGCTGCGCTTGCCTTGGCCACAGTGGGGCTTGCGGCCTCCTATGTCCCAGCGTGGCGCGCGACAAGGGTGGATCCTCTCGTAGCCCTTCGTTATGAATAGATTCCCGGCCGGAATACACGAAATGCGGTCTCACCCTCGTTCCAGGACCGCGAGGATATCTGACGGGCGGGTATCCACGCTCACGGGAACCCGGATCAGCGGGACTTCTCGCTGCTCGTAATAGCCAAGTAACGGCTGGGTGCGCTCGGCGAAGACGGCCAGTTTCCGCTCGACCAGGGCGAGTTTGTTGTCACGACCTATCGCGACGGTCCTCGAGTGACGTGATGAAACTCGACTTCCCCCCTAATTCGAGGAGCGAAATAATCTATTCAGAATTGGAAGCAGCCTTCTGAATGGTCTTGGTTGCGGCAGACAAGGCTTTTTCCATTCGCACCATCCGGTCGGACCCTACAGACCGGATCAGGCAGTCGAGAGTGCACATGCAAGAGACGATGCGCAACAACTCCTGAGCATGGCGTGGTGAGCTGCCTTGTTTCAGCGCCCGCATTACCGCCGCTTCCGCACAAGGTTCGCATCCGCAGCCAATCACAACTGCGATGGGGACAAGATCCTGCAGGATCGGATCCGGTTTCCTGCTGCGTTCCCGGCTTGACAGCGATTTGTTGCCGGCCTTGTCGCTTGCAGAGCCTATACGGGCCTTTTTCCTGTCATAATCATATCCTGACGGCACCTCTCTTCCTCCTCGCCTGAATTTGATCGCTTGAATTCCGATTCACGGCCCATTGAAAACAACTGCACCTTTAAAGACGAAAAGGCCATGCAGGAAGATACGCGCCTGCGGCGCTGCACCCAGGAAAGAAAGGCCCCGCTGTTGAGCCGGCAACTCCGTTTCGCACCTCAATTGTCTTCCCCGCAGATCGGAACCGGATAGCCGCCTGTGTTACAAATGATCGCCCTACAATTCTGTATCCTCCGGATTCCCTTCTTCGTCAATGCAAGCAGAACCATATGAATTTGAGTTTTCTGGCCGAGCACAATGAAAAGGAGGGACATAAGTGATGAGCAACGGAGGAGAACCTCGCACCGCTGCAACGGTTAAAAAGAGCAACGGAACCATCTTCCGCCGCAATATTGGCGGAATCGACAGAGTTGTGCGTTTGATCATGGGAACGGTGCTTTTGTCCTTAGGGCTGCTCCAGCTGGGCACCGGGAACGGCCACGGCTGGCAATTCACCATTTTCGGCATCGTCGGACTGGCGACTGGATTGAGCAGATACTGTCCGTTGTACATACCCTTCGGTATCTCTACGGCGCGCACCAAATCGAGAGAAATCGGCACCTCCGCTCCAGCACGGGAGTCACAGTTGCCGCGCGAATCGGCGGGAGGCACGGGTAGATGATCTGTTCAACCGATGTTGACGTTCTGGAGAAGGCAGGACTCGCGTGCGACTTTGCAGGAATCCGCCAGGACTTTCCGATCCTTGCTCGGACGGTACGCGGGAAGCCGTTAGTGTATTTCGACAATGCAGCAACAACCCAAAAACCACGAGTCGTGATCGATGCTCTGACGCGGTACTACACTGAGGACAATGCGAACGTCCACCGCGGGGTTCACCTGCTTAGCGAGCGCGCCACGGCTGCCTACGAAGGAGCGCGGGACAAGGTACGGCTGTTTCTCAATGCGGCTGATGCGCGCAATATCATATTTGTACGCGGGGCCACCGAGGCAATAAATCTGGTTGCCCAGACATTCGGGCGAATTCATCTGCGCGCCGGGGACGAAATAATCCTCAGTACCATGGAGCATCACGCCAACATCGTTCCCTGGCAAATGCTCTGTCGGCAAACCGGGGCGGAGCTCCGCATCGTCCCTATTACAGACAGCGGTGAACTGATGTTGGAAGAGTACGAGCGCCTGCTCGGCAAGCGGACGCGGTTGGTCTCGGTCACGCACGTGTCGAACGTACTGGGAACGGTTAATCCTATCGCAGAGATCATAGCCCGCGCCCACGCCAAAGGCGTGCCGGTGCTGATCGACGGTGCGCAAGCCGTCGGACACATGAAGGTCGACGTGCGCGCGCTTGATGCTGACTTCTACGTTTTTTCGGGCCACAAAATGTACGGACCAACGGGAATCGGCGTGCTATATGGGAAGGCGGATCTGCTCGAGGCGATGCCTCCCTATCAAGGCGGCGGCGACATGATCCGGTCGGTTACCTTCGAAAAGACAGAATACAATAGTTGTCCGGGCAAGTTCGAAGCGGGAACGCCCGACATTGCCGGAGCAATCGGTCTCGGCGCTGCTGTCGACTACCTGATGGAAATTGGGATGGACCGCATCACAGGATATGAACGCGCGCTGCTCATCTACGCCACCAAACAGATGTCGGCAGTGCAGGGGGTCCAACTGCTGGGCACGGCTTGCCCGAAGGCGGCGATTCTCTCCTTTGTCGTCAAAGGCGTGCATCCGCACGATGTTGGTACTATCCTTGATCAGGAAGGGATAGCGATTCGCACGGGCCACCACTGCTGCCAGCCACTCATGTGCCGCCTCGGCGTCGATGTTGCATCCCGGGCATCCTGGGCGTTTTATAACACCATGGCCGAGATCGATGCCTTTATCGCAGGACTGGCACGCATTTGGGAGGTGTTCGGCTGATGAGAGAATCGGAGACCCGGAGTCAACTCTCAGCAATCCCTGCGTGAAGGGAGTGATTCTGATGGAGGCAGCCCTGCGTAGTTATGACGACCTGTACAAGCAGTACTACAAAAGGGTATCGGCCTATTTGCGCGGCATCGTCGGAACAGCGGAAGCTGAGGATCTGGCCCAGGAAGTGTTTATCAAGGTGGAAAGCAAACTTGGCAGCCTGAAGGACCCATCAAAACTGTCGGCCTGGATCTTCAAGATTGCCCTGAACGTCGCCAGAGACAGGCTTCGACAGCCTTCTATGGGGAAATCTGCTCGCAGCTGCGGGTCTTCCTTTCAGACGGCGGACACCGGGGAGGACGCCGTCATTTGGGTGGCGGACACGCAATCTCGGACTCAGGAGGAAGACATTGTCCGCCGGGAGATGATTCAGTGCTTTATCGATTTTGTCAAAAAGCTCCCCAAGCATTACTATGAAGTCTATGTGCTCAGCGAATTCGAAGAACTTTCGGACAAGGCAATAGCCAAAAGACTTGCGCTGCCGCTTGAAACCGTGAAGATGCGGCTGCACAGGGCGCGAGCGAAGCTCTACGACCAGTTGCGCATGAACTGCCGGTGCTATCACAATGAGCGCGGCGAACTTATGGGAGACAGGAAGCAGCCCGATCGGGGAGAAAACCAGGTAGGGCACGCGAAAAAAATCTAGCGATAGGGGAGGAATCCGCATGCAAAGCGAAACCACGGTTACCAGACGGGGATTTATCAGCGGCACTGCGCTCGGCATCGCCTCAATGGGTTTGGGGCTCACTTCTGTCCTTGATGCCGAAGTGCTCCGCCCGAGCCCCCAGCCTACACCAGCCGAGATGCCGATCCTGCGCCTGGATCGCAACGAGAGCGCATACGGCATGTCGCCATCTTCGACGAGGGCCATGCTGGATGTTGCGGCAGACGCATCTCCACGCTACCCCAGGGATGAGCCTGCTGCTCTCGTTGATGCCATTTCCAAACGCCTGGGGGTGGAGAAGGAACAGGTCCTGCTCGGCTGCGGTTCCACTGAGATCCTGAAAATGGCAACGGAAACCTTCTGCTCGCCGTCGGGCGCGGCCATCGTTGCTGAGCCCACGTTCGAAGCGGTTGTGAACTACTGCCCGCTTGCCCGTGCGCGTGCGGTGAAAATCACGCTCACCAAAGACTACAAACACGACCTTGCCAGGATGCTGGACGCTGCCGGTCTGGTCGGCGGATTCATTTTCTTCTGCAATCCGGCCAACCCCGCGGGCACCTTCATTGATAAACAGGCGGTCGAAAGATTTGTCCATGCGGTCCCGAGCGGCGTCGTGCTGCTGATCGACGAGGCCTACTCCGACTACGTGGACACGCCTGAATATGAGAGTTGCCTGCGTTACGTGAAGGAAGGACTGCCGGTCTTGGTCTCGCACACCTTCTCGAAAGTCTACGGCATGGCCGGGCTGAGAATCGGCTACGCTGTCGGGCACAAAGATCTGATCAGGCAGATGAGCGAGCACCGCCTTGCCACCAGCACGAATCAACTCGCAACGGCAGCTGCGCGGGCAGGCCTTAATGATGATGAGTTTGTGGCCCGCATCCGCAAGCTCAACAGCGAAGTTAGAAATTACCTGTACGGCGAGCTCAAGGCAATGCGTCTCGAGTTCATTCCGTCGCAGACGAACTTCGTCATGATCAATCTCGGCCGGCCTGCACAGCCTGTCATCGACGCGCTCAAAGAGCGCGGGATAATGGTGGGCCGCCTTTTCCCGTCCATGCCAAATCACATGCGCGTGAGTCTCGGCACGGCTGATGAAACGAAGGTGTTCGTGAAGGAGTTCAAGAGCGTCATGACTCGCGAACAAGATGTGATTGCTCCTGTGTGAGAGCTGCGAGAGAAACCGGAGATAGCATCAGTAGACCCCGGGGCCGCCGACGGGGCCTTGGGCTAAAGGGAGTTTATGTTCATCCGAGGGCCCGCCCGGCGGCCGGGCCCTACTTGTATTCGAACCCGCCCGCGCATGTCTGATTGCCTGAGATCACATAAACAGAAGATGAACGCGTCTCATTTTCTTGGTTGTACTTCTCACCGTCGATGAATTATCCGGACAGCCAACTTGCTTTCATGTAACCTGAATTATGCACGGAAATGACGCTTGAGTGACCTGCCCGATCGAGTGACCGCGACAAACTGAACCACCCTCGCTTAGTGTGGCCCTGTATATCCTTGATTCGTTGCCGCTTCCAGATCGTGCATAAATTTCTATGCACGGATTATTCTCACGAGCCTTTTATGGTGCCGCGCGGCTGCACTTCGTTACCGGCTACAGAATTGATCGAAGGTCAACTTCCGCGGAAGACACCTATGACCTGCGCTTTTGGCGCGAGGTCTAAGACTTTGCTGATCTGGTATGGTCGTTGTTGTTGGCCTCTCCATTGTTCCTTGTTCTGGTGGTGGTCCTCGTTTTGTGCAGTCCTTAAAGCAGTGCACCTTCTACGACCGGGACAAAACTATCGCCGCGCGGCTTTATTGCCCGTAGCCGTTCCATGAGTCGCCTGAACAAACCTTTCTCTTTATTGTAATCGCTAAAGCTCACACCCGTCCTCCCGGCATGGCGCCAGATCTTGGCCGCTATAAACAGAAAGCGCAGCCGCGCCGTCGCCAGGGTGGTGTGCTTCAATGAGGTCGTAGTATCAGTCGCCTCCCGGTTGAATAGCATCAGCCAGCAATTTAAATTGTAGGCCAGCATGGCCAGATGAAAATGATTCTGATTCGTAATAAAAAGCCGGGAAGGATGGGCCGCCAGCCCGGCATCGTTGTTCGATTCCTTGATCAAATTCTCCGCGCCCGCCCGCTGATTGTAAAACCACACGAGCCTGTCGATCGGCCCCTCCATGTTGGTCACGAATACTCGGTACTTGTACTGCCTGGTGGCGAACAGTTGATATTGCACGACTTCATCCGACTCCTCCTCGTCATCCGCGTCTTTCTCATAACGCAGGGCAAGGAATCTGTAAGCCTTGCCCCATCCCTTCGGCTGGTACCAGAACTCACACTGTTCGGCGGCATCCGTACGCGGCGACGGTTTCCATTCGGCTGCGATCAACTCGTTCAGCAGGCGAGAGGTCTTGCGCGCCACGATAATGAAACTGCATTTGAACTTTTCGTACGCCTCCACGGTTTCCCAGCAATAGAATCCGGAATCCGCGCGGGCAAAGACCGACACCACACAACGAGGCAGCGCTTGAAACGCTTCTTGAAGATGCCGCGCAATCTGCTTCCCTGTTGGCCGATCACCGTTGCGCAGTTCGCCGGCCAGGAATTCCCTGGTCTCTGCCAAGAAGGACAGGATCGGCTGGTAGCTTTTCTTGCCTTTGTTTTTTGGGTTATAGCTCTTACGTCCCCCCATCTGCTTGCCGTAGAGCGTGTGCACCGTGGTGTCGGTGTCGATCGTAACCGACTTCAGCACGATATTCCCCGCCGCCCATACCGCTTCCCGCATCTGCCGCCGAACCGACTGTATCTGCCGGGCGATACCGACATGCATCGAATTGAGAAAACGCTAGAGCGTGCAATGCGGCGGCAACTGCGTGACTTTTAAGATTCCCGCTAAAAGCGGATCATGGGCGATGTAGCGTAGCTGATTGAGCCGCGAAAAGCCGACGTAAATACCCAGCACTATCGCCAATATGAATTGGTACATCGACATTACCTTTGTGATTCTTCCCACCGTCAGAGCTTCTTCGACGAGTTTTTGGAAGCCAATCTTCTCGAGCATTGTGGCCACGGGCAGCAGGCCACCATAGGGCGTCAGATTTTTCGCGGAGAAGTCGTACGGTGTGGTAGCACCAATTTTATTAGGGTTCGAGTGAACCTCATTCAAGGCTTGTTTGGCGCGGCTTTCAGAGCTATGCTGATTTCTGTTCGTAACCATTTGGGTGACCTCCTGGAGTTAAATGCACTGTTTTGGCGAACTCTCTTTTACTCCAGTATTTGGGGGTCCCCAAATGGTTTTTCTCAGGTCAGCGTTCCCTCCAATCCGTCATCGCGTGCATAACTCAGGTAGAACTGCACCCGGAGAAGACGCGCTTGATCGAATTCGGGCGATTTGCGGCCAGGAAACGAGAGTGGCGCGGCGAAGGCAAACCGCAGACGTTTGACTTTCTGGGCTTCACGCACATATGCGGGACAGCCAAGAAGACGG
>JBGQNR010000273.1:0-7833 GCA_041501225.1 Acidobacteriota bacterium | reverse complement strand
CGCAGAAGTTCAAGGATTTGGGCCTGGATGCTGGGATCCAATGCGCTGGTGGGCTCATCGGCGATCAGCAGGCGCGGCTGATTGCAGACGGCGATCGCAATCGCGACCCGCTGACACATGCCGCCCGAGAGTTCGCCCGGGTACCGGCGCATGAAAAACTCGGGGTCAGGGATGCCGGCCTCCGCGAGCAACCCCGCGGCCTTTTCGCGGGCAGGCCCGATAGGAAGTTGCTGATGAGCGCGCAGCGCGTCCACGAGTTGGGCCCCGACGGTCAGCACCGGATTGAGCGCGCCGCGGGCGTCCTGAAATACCATCCCGATCTTTTTACCGCGCACCTGCCGCCAGGAGTGCCGATCATGGAGAGAAAGCGGCACGCCTTCAAAACGGATTTCACCGAGCTCAACCCGGGCATTGCCTGCCAGCAACCCGATCAACGCCAGGGCGACGGTCGATTTCCCGCTCGCCGTCTCGCCGACCAGCGCCAGCGATTCACCCGCGTCAATCCGGAGAGACACGCCGCGCACGGCGCGGACTACTCCTGCAGGCGCGGGGTAGGAGACCGAGAGATTTATGAGTTCAAGAAGGGCCATAGGGATTTTGGATTTTGGATTGCGGATTTGGGATTTAGGGAAGGCGAGGATCCCATGATGTTGCCGTTATTGCCTCCACAAATCCCAAATCCGCAATCCAAAATCGATCTTGGACTGCCGATGTGGGCATTATCGACACAGTGACTGCCGCACCAGCAACCCCAAATCCAAAATCCCCAATCCAAAATCCAAAATTAAAAGAGTTGTTTGCCGAGGAAGCGTGCCTGACCCCTGAGCTCTTCCTCGATGCGGAGCAGCTGGTTATACTTCGCGATCCGGTCTGTCCGGCTGGCCGACCCGGTCTTGATCTGGCCTGCGTTGCAGGCGACGGCCAGATCGGCGATGAACGCGTCTTCGGTCTCGCCGGAACGGTGTGAGATCACGGTGGTATAGCTGTCGCTCTTGGCCAGCTCGATGGTGTCAAGGGTCTCGCTGACGGTGCCGACCTGGTTCAACTTGATCAGGATGCTGTTGGCGACGCCGTCGGCAATGCCGTTGGACAGGCGATGGGAATTGGTTACAAATACATCATCGCCGACCAATTGGATTTTCTCGCCGAGGGCTTCGGTCAGTGCGATCCATCCCTGCCAGTCATCTTCGGCCATGCCGTCCTCGATGGAAACGATCGGGTACTGTTGCGCCCAGCGTTCGTAGAGGTGAACCATCTGCTCGGCTGTCAGCTGGGCGCCGCTGGACTTCTTGAAAACATATTTCCCGTCGGCGTAGATTTCGCTCGCGGCCACATCCAACGCCAGATAGATCTGGCTGCCCGCCTTATAGCCCGCCTTTTCGATGGCTTCCATGATCACATCGAGAGCTTCCTCGCTCGATTTCAGGTTGGGTGCGAAACCGCCTTCGTCACCAACGCTGGTCACACACCCCTTTTTCTTGAGCACGCTTTTCAGCGAATGGAAGGTCTCAACACCCATGCGCAGGCTTTCTGAAAAAGAACTGGCACCAGCCGGCACGATCATGAACTCCTGGGGATCGATATTGTTGTCGGCGTGCGCCCCGCCGTTGATGATGTTCATCTGGGGCACGGGCAGGATGCAGGCGTTGGTGCCGCCGAGATAGCGGTAAAGCGGCATGCCCAGGGCGGCCGCCGCGGCGCGTGCCACCGCCATGGATACTCCGAGGATCGCGTTGGCGCCCAGCTTGCCCTTGTTGGGCGAACCGTCCAGATTGATCAGGATCTGATCGATGGCCCTCTGCTGGAAGACGTTCTCGCCGAGGAGGGCCGGGGCGATAATGTTGTTGGCATTTTCGACCGCCCGGAGCACGCCTTTGCCCTTGTAACGGAGCTCGTCGCCGTCACGGAGCTCCACCGCCTCATGGACGCCCGTGGAGGCGCCGGAGGGGACAGCTGCGCGGCCGCGCACGCCTCCATCCAGCACGACATCTGCTTCGAGCGTTGGGTTTCCTCTGGAATCCAGGATCTCTCTTGCAACGATGGAACGAATAGGATTTATCATTTTATGCTCCGGATGAAGGCGGGCACTTGCCCCATAATGGTTTGTAGCCGTGACGTTGATGTATAGCATAGGATCTGCATGCGATCAAGAAATGCCGCCTGATGCGAAGAGCACGGATCGGTATCGCTGAAGCCAAAAAGTTTTTAACGCAGAGGACTTTTTTGTTTTTGATTGAATTGCCTCTGCGGGCTCCGCGGCCTCTGCGTTGGGCTTTTTAGATCTACGTTGTTGCGCTGAGTTTGACACTGGGCGGGGGCTGTGCTAGTTTCTGATCTCATGTGCCGGAGGTGTTCATGAAGCTATCATCCCGGTTAGTGGATGAGGTTACGGTTTTGGATGTAGAGGGCAAGATCCTCCTCGGTGAAGGCGACATTCAGATCAAACAGGCAATCGACGACCTGCTGGCCCAGGGACGGAAGAAGTACCTCTTGAACCTGGCCAAGGTCCCTTATATCGATAGTGCCGGCCTGGGCCAGATCATACGGTGTTTTACGGCCATCCGGAAGTCGGGAGGAACCCTCAAGCTGCTGTCGCCGAACGCGAAGGTGATCGACCTGCTCACCGTCACCAAGCTGGTTAATGTCTTTGATTGGTACAATGAAGAGTCCGGCGCCTTGAACAGTTTCACATCCTGATCGGATTCATGAGGCACCCTGGTTTCCGCTGTGTTTGGTTTGATCCAGAAAGATGTCCGGCAAAAGCGCACGTATCTTCCGCAAGACTCGGGTGGCCGCCGCATTCGTTTGGGCGATAGCCTGGTTCTGCAACTTGTGCATCGTCCCCATGCTCTCGGCCCAGGAGTGGGATGAGAGCAACAAGACGAAGCATGTTCGGATCCGCATTGC
Source organism: Acidobacteriota bacterium (assembly GCA_041501225.1). GTDB lineage: Bacteria > Acidobacteriota > UBA6911 > UBA6911 > UBA6911 > JAFNAG01. The sequence continues at coordinate 4,926 of JBGQNR010000273.1, read as the reverse complement.
AAGCGACCGCCAATGGCTCGGCAGAGAAACTGCCAACGATCTGGAGCGTTGCTGGGAGTTTATCGATGCGGTAACGGGCCGGAAGCTGCCCAGCCGCGTTTTGGTGGTGATTCATTGGCAGGACGCGCTCACGGCGGCCGACGTCGAGCGTGGGACCATAACCATTGGCATGAATGATCCCGCTTCCTCGGCGGACGTGCAGGGTTTTCTGCTTCATGCCGCGGCACGCGAACTGGGGCGCATGGCTTTGATCAGCTTGTCCGGCGGCAGCGCCGCCAAGGAGGAAAACCGGTTCCTGCTGGAGGGGATGTCGGAGATGCTGGCGCACGACTTCTCCAACACGGTCAAGAGACTGGCCGCGGCATGGACGATCTGTCACTATCTCGACAAGATTCAACCCCTGGATTTGCAGAAGCTGTCCTCTCGCTCCGAACTTGCCGGCAGCACCCACGACCTGCGCTCTGCTTCTCCGGGGATCACCTTCCTCACCTTCTGCCGCGAACTTTTCGGAAGCGAGCGCACGTTGAAGTTGTTTGAATCCCTTGCCCGGAAAAACCTGGATGAGACTCTGACGGCGATCTTTAAGACTCCCGTTGCGACGCTGGAGACTCAGTGGCTGGCGCGCGTGCGCAGCCACAATCCCGCGGATGTCACCATCACCACTGCGGAAGAGGCGCCCGCGTTGGATCGCATCACTTTTGAACCGGATCCGGGCAAGCCGGGCGCGCCCCTCGGCGCGCGGCTTTTCACGCGCGACGGCACCAATGATCTTGCGGCCGCAGGAGTTTTTATCGTCGATGAAACGAGCGGAAGGGTATTGCAGGGGCGTCAGGCCGTAGCGTCGGGCAGACGCACCACGCAATTCGAGATCCCGATTGAACCGGCGCGCCAGGATGGGCGATATCGGCTGCGCGTGGTGGCTGTGGACGAAGGGGGGAACGTCCGCAACTGGGAAGCCTTCTATTCTATAGCTCGCTAGTACTTCTTCATTTCCGTCACCCGGGCGATCGCATCCTTTAGGGCGGGTGAGGGATTTATTTCATTGGCCTTCTGATAGGCAGTCAGCGCCTGATTCCACTTCTTCTGCTCTTCGTAAATGATGCCCAGTCGCTGGTAAATCTCTGCCGTGTGCGGCAGGAGGGTCAAGGACTGGTTGTACGCTTTCTCGGCCTTATCCCACTTTTTCTGTTTTTCATAGAGGAAACCCAGGCGCTGAAAAACGATTGCATTGCGGGGAAGCAGGACCTGAGCCTGGTTGTACGATTTCTCCGCCTCCGGATAGTTGTTCGAAAAGAGATAGGCCTCGCCGAGGTTGTAATAAACATAACCATCGCTCGGATTATACGTGGAAGCCCTTTTGAAAAAATCGGTTGCCTGAGCGTATTGTTTGTCGGTGAGGGCGGTCACGCCCTGTTTAAACAAGGTTTTGGCCAGAAACTGCGTGCTGATGTTGTCGCCGGGTTTGAGCGCCAGTGCCTTTTGCAGCGCCTGCACGGCCTCATCATAGCGATCGAGATTATAGTAGGCGACGCCCAGCTGGGAAAAATCGACCCAATCCGCGGCTTTGATGCGTATCGCTGAAGAGAGGTCGTCGTCTGCCTGGTCATATTTCTGCAGGCGGTAGTAAGCGGACCCTCTCATGTGGTGCAGGGCATAGAGGTCGTTCGGGTCCTTGGCGAATTGTTCCCCCTGGTTGAGGCTCTGAATACAGTTATCGAGTTTGTCGGTGTTGAAGTAGGCCTGCGCCAGGGCTTGATAGGTGGCGAATGCCTTCGACTGCAGCTGAACGGCGCGGGTGAGCTCGGAAATGGCCAGAGCGTTGTTCTTCAGACCAAGGTAGTTTAGTCCTGCAAGACGATGGCCGGACTCCCAATCGGGATTCTTATCCAGATCGGGTTTCAACTCCTGGAGCGATTTCTCAAATTGACCCTGTTTATAGTAGGCGACAGCTTGCATCCAATCCGCCCCTGCCGGCAGCACCATGAGGAGAGCACACGCCACGACCGTGAACCGCACGAGGAAGCGGCCTATTCTTGTTTGCCCATTACCCATATGATGCCCCCAAAGGATAACGACTGAGCCCACTATAAAGAGTCTTTTCGGAACCTCAGGTTTCAGGATCTCATGCAACCTCCTTGAATGTATCGGCTTGAAGTGTGCAAGTCAAGCAAACCAAGAGCCTAACAGATTAAGGGGTCAGGTCTGGAAAATTGCATTTTTCGATTTCTTCGTGAAGAACCATCCGAGTTGGGGAAAAATGCAATTTTCCAGACCTGACCCCTTGCGTTGGTCAGTGGGGGCGGATGCCGAGGCGTTTCAGTTTTTCGCTGAGGGTGGTCGGATTTACGAAAAGAAATTCGGCAGCTCTTTTCTGGTTCCAGCCCGCCTTTTCCAGCGCCGCCAGGATCAGGCCTTTCTCGAAATTGCCGACGCGTTTCTTTAAGGAGAGGCTTTCTTCCAGGTCACTGCCTGGGGCCTGAGCGGAGACGGCAGTGATGTTTCTGGGGAAGAGGTCGGCGGCAATGACGTTTCCGGGACAGAGGACGACAGCGCGTTCGATGGCGTTTTCAAGCTCGCGGACATTGCCGGGCCAGCTGTAATCCATGAGAACTCTGGCAGATGCAGGATCCAGAACACACAATTCGCGGTCGTTTTCGTCGCAGTATTTTTTGATGAAATGTTCCGCAAGCAGGAGGATGTCCTCCGCGCGCTCGACCAGGGGCGGCAGCTTGATGACGATCACGTTGAGCCGGTAGTAGAGGTCGTCACGGAATGTCCCGTTGCTGACCGCCGTCTGCAGGTCGAGGTTGGTGGCGGCGATGATGCGCACGTCGACCTTGATGTTTTCCAGCCCGCCCAGACGGCGGAACTCCCGCTCCTGAATCACCCGCAGCAACTTAGCCTGCATCTCCATGGAGATGCTTGCAACCTCGTCGAGGAAGAACGTTCCCCCGTCCGCCACCTCAAACAGCCCTTTTTTGGTGCTCGTCGCCCCGGTGTAGGCGCCTCGGACATGACCGAAAATCTCGCTCTCGAGGAGTTCGGCCGGAATATTACCGCAATTGATCGCCACGAAAGGAGCGTCGGCCCGGGTGCTGGCGGCATGGACGGCCTTGGCGACCAGCTCTTTGCCAGTCCCGCTCTCGCCCTGGATCAGAACAGTGCTTCGACGCGGTGCAACCTGCGAGATCAGGTCGAAGACCTGCTGCATGGGAGCGCTCTTTCCGATGATGTTTCTGTAGCTGAAGCGCTGCTTGAGAGAGTCTTTCAGTCTCTGGTTTTCCTGGCGCAGGCGGCGCTGCTCGACGGCATTTTTGATCACCAGGAGGATTTCATCGTTTTTGAACGGCTTGGTGATGAAGTCGAAGGCGCCGAGCTTGGTAGCCTGCACGGCCTTTTCGATGGAGGCGAAAGCGGTAAGAACAATAGTCTCCGGAGCGCCATCGATCTTGCGGAACGATTCCAGCACGAGGAGCCCGTCCATGTCCGGCATCATCAGGTCGAGCAGGACAACGGCATAATCTCCTCCCTGCACCATGGCGAGCGCCTGGGCGCCATTCTCCGCCAGATCGACAGGATAATTTTCTGCGTTCAGCAATGTGACGAGGACGTCGCGCACGACCTCCTCGTCATCGACCACCAGAATGCGACCCTTGTCGTTCATCAATGCAATGATTGCCGGGTGGGTAGCTTTAGAGTGAAATGCGTGCCTTGGGCTGGAACGCTGTCGACGAAAATCCTCCCGCCATGTTCCTGGATTATCCCATAGGTTACGGCAAGGCCGAGCCCGGTACCTTTGCCCGTGCTCTTGGTGGTGAAAAACGGATCGTATATTTTCCGGATGTTCTCAGGAGAAATTCCTACGCCCGAATCCCGGATGTCCACCACGACCATTGTATCATTTTTTGAAGTCGCCACCTTCAAGGTGCCGCCTGTAGGCATGGCATCCCGGGCGTTGAGGAACAAGTTCACGAAAACCTGTTGCAGCTTGCCCGCGTTTCCATAGACCAATGGGATAGATTGATCTGGGGAGTACTCGATCTCCACATGGTTTTGCCTGAGCTGGTGCTCGAGCAGGGAGAGACTCTCCCGTATCAACCGATTCAGATCCAGATCCGAAAACTCGCTCCCGTTCATGCGCGCGAAATTCAACAGGCCGTTGACAATCTCCGCTGCCCGGAAAGTCTGCTTCTCAATCTTTTCCAGGATCGGCTTGCGAGCGTCGTCGTCGGGAGTGTCCTTGAGCAGCATTTGAGCATAGCTCGAAATGCCGGTGATCGGAGTGTTGATTTCATGGGCGACGCCGGCGGCCAGAAGGCCGAGGGAACTCATTTTCTCCACCTGCAGCAACTGGTCTTCGAGGCGAACCTTCTCGGTGATGTCATCCATGACGATCAGGCAGCCCGAGTTCGCGCCCAGGGCATCGACGAGCGGAATAATGCTCACGTTGACGATCAACTTCTCCCCCCGGAGGTTTTGCAGGTACAGCTTGAAAATATTACCGGTCGATTTGAGATCCCACCCGTCTGTCCCGGAGGCTTTCCGGATGGAAGCGACCACATCCTGGTCCAGCAGGTTCTCGACGCCGCTGCCGGCGATCTGATTGCGGCCAATACCATAGAGCTCTTCGAAGGCCCGGTTGCAGGAGGTGCACACGCCCTTCAGATCCAGAGCCAGAACCGCGATGTTGATGCTTTCGAGGATGTTCTCCGTGTAGATCTTGAGCCGCTCCAGTTCCAAGGCCTTGTTCTCGACCGAGAGGTAGAGATTGGCATTTTCCAGGGCGATGCCTGCATAGCCGGAAAGGGCGTCGAGCAGGTCGAGATCCTCCGACGTGAAGTGCTGGTCGAGCGCCAGCTGCCCAAGGCCGAGGACGCCGATGCGCCGGCCGCGTATTCGCAAGTCCTGCAGATAATGAAGCCCTTT
>JBGQNR010000272.1:0-7907 GCA_041501225.1 Acidobacteriota bacterium | reverse complement strand
CCGTTTCACCTCTATCCTCACCGGCAGCGAGTCGATCCGCGACGTGATCGCGTTTCCAAAGACCCAGACGGGTACGTGCCCACTCACCGGGGCGCCGACGCAGGTCGCGCGACGCGGATATCTCGGGTTGTGAGGCGGGACGACGGGACTGCGCCGCACGGGATCCTGGAGAATTGACATGCCCGCTCGATAGAGTGAAATCAGGCGCCTGCCGAAACGACGTGTTTTTGCAGCGTTGGTCCTCTTGATGCGGCCCTGGCTCCGGCCTGGGGGATCGGCTTGCCGGGAGTGATCACTTATAGGACATTTATCCAGGGGGCAGGAGGGAAAAGGCAGGCGGGGTGGCTGGGAAATCCACGGATTCAGGAGAGGGATCGGAACAGGCAGCGAATTGTTATGCCAGGATGTCCTTCCGAGGGCGCAGCCAACGGCACGGCGGGATACACTTCGAGCCGAAGGATGTCCGGACTGGCATCGGAACTCACGGATCGATAGGGAAGTCATTGCCGGGAGAGTGCGGGCGAGCGGGGCGGCGCGCGGGATTCGAAGATGGCGCTGTGACAGATGCAAATATATCGCGGTTTCTTTCAGGCAGGCATGCCCCAGGAGAAGCTGAATGGTTCTCAGATCGGTTCCTGCCTCCAACAGATGTGCTGCAAAACTGTGCCTGAGTGTGTGCGGCCCGATGGCCTTACTAAAGCCCGCACGGTCAACGGCGGCACGGCAGACGTTCCAGACGGTCTTGTCCGAAATCGGATTTTCCACGCCGCGCATGCCGGGATAACTGGGAAAAAGATAATTCTTCGGCCTCTTCCATCGATAGTACTCGCGCAGCGTTTGAAGGAGTTTGGGGGTCAGGGGAATATCGCGGTCACGCGCACCTTTACCTTGCCGGATGTGGATCATCATGCGCTCGCTGTCAGTGCAACAGACTGCAATAGAATTTCCTTGTCCGAAGACCATGGGAATGTAAGTCCGTATATCCGCCCAGGCCCACTCACAGAATTTCTCGGGCATCGACCATTGCGACGTTACCGTAAACTCCTGGCCGTCACTGAAGCGCGTGCATGGGCCTTTTGGGCCGGTCTTCAGCTTTTCAACGAATTCCTTCTCGAAGTCTCTCCGAAGAACTGAAATCTTCACACCGTATTTCTTTTGAGTCTGATCGTCAGTTCCGGCGCCATTTTCTGCTCCTTCAAGCGTTGATGCAACCATCGCGCAGGCTGATGCTCCTGCCATGGTGTTCAAAAATTCACGGCGTTCCATATCACTTCCTGCAGGTTAGATCCATTTATACGATACACGCGCAACGTATATCCATGTTTCATTCCAAATCAGTCTCATATGCCCAGGGACCGCAAAGTGGGCGCCATACGCCGCACGGCGCTCGCACTCCGGAATTATCAGATCTCAAGCCCCGGCCGGCGGCCAGGACCTATCATGCCGGGACCGTGCTTATTCTCAGAGCAGCCTCTCATGCGGGCTAAAGCCCGCCCAACCGTGGATCGCCCGTATCAAAAGAAGCCGGTGGGATATCGGCTTGCACCATTCACCGATTCTGCATCGTGCTTGTGCGCGTCTGCTGCCTTGTGGGAAAATCGAAGTGAGCGCGGATTGCGCGGATTGCCAGCGGCTGCGAATCTCATTTGAATCTTATCGAAACTGAGGCCAATATGAAACGAATCTTCTGCATTTGCGCATGCGTTCTCTCGTTCAGTCCTATGTTCCGGATCAGCACCGCGGCACAGGGTGCGGCTGAGTCCTATTCTGTTTCGTCTCCTGACGGGCGCCTGATCGTTGGACTTGCCGCCGGGGCAGAACTCACCTATTCCGTATCGGTCGGGGGCAGGCAGATCCTTCAGCCCTCACCCATCTCGATGACGCTGGGTACAGGCCGTGTTTTGGGGAAACCGGCAATTGCCGTTGCCAGCGCCATGCGCAGCGTCGATCAAAAATTGCATCCGGTGCTGAAAGTCAAACGCGCAGAGATCCGCGATTACTACAATGAGAGGCGCATTGACTTCAATGGCGGCTACGCGCTCATTGTGCGTGTCTTCAATGACGGTGTCGCCTACCGGTTCGCAACCAGCCTTCCAGGCGAAATCACGATCAAAGATGAGCAGGCAACCTTCCGTTTTGCAGACGACGGCCTCGTCTACTTTCCCGAAGAGACCAGCCTGATGTCGCACCAGGAACGGTTGTACAAGCGATTGCGAATATCCGAGATCGCTGCACCCAAGTTCTCCTCCCTACCAGCGCTCGTGCAGATGCCGAAAGGCCCCAACGTTGTGATTACCGAGTCCGACCTGCTCAACTATGCGGGGATGGATCTGACCTCGGAGGGAACGCCGAATGGCTTGCGCGGCTTATTTCCCCAGTATCCTGCCAAGGTCAAACTCGCGCGGGACCGGGATGAGAATGTTGTGGAGCGGACCGATTACATCGCCAAAACCACTGGCACGCGCGAATTCCCCTGGCGCGTGCTGGCCATTACCGATGACGACCGTGGCCTCCTCGGAACGGATATTATTTATCGCCTGGCCTCTGAAACAACCATGACCGATACCAGCTGGATTAAGCCGGGAAAGGTATCGTGGGACTGGTGGAATGCAAACAACATATACGGAGTGCAGTTCCATGCAGGGATCAATACTGACACCTACAAGTACTACATTGATTTCGCCTCTGCGCACGGCATCGAATATGTAATCCTCGATGAAGGCTGGTACAAGCTCGGCGACCTGTTGTCGGTTGTTCCCGACATCAACATGGAAGCGCTTATGGCGTACGCCCGCGAAAGGAAAGTCGGGCTCATCCTGTGGGTCATCTGGAAAACGCTCGACCAGCAGATGCAGCCGGCACTCGACCAGTTTGCCAAGTGGGGCGCCAAGGGGATCAAGGTCGACTTCATGCAGCGCGAGGATCAGTGGATGGTCGATTTCTACGAACGCTGTGCGCGTGAAGCTGCCAAGCGCAAGCTCCTGGTGGATTTCCATGGCGCTTACAAGCCTACCGGCTTATATCGCACTTACCCCAATGTGATAAGCAACGAGGGGGTGAAGGGCCTCGAGCAAAGCAAATGGGGAGACGAGGCATCCCCGGATAATGCCGTTACCTGGCCTTTCATGCGGATGCTTGCGGGGCCGGCCGACTACACTCCCGGCGCGATGATCAATGCGACGAAGGCCGATTTTAAGCCGATCTATAACCGGCCGATGAGCCAGGGCACACGCTGCCAGCAGCTTGCCATGTACGTAATCTACGAAAGCCCGCTGCAAATGCTGGCCGATTCCCCTTCGAACTACCTCAAGGAGCAGGAAAGCCTGGAGTTCCTTTCCGCGGTGCCTACGGTTTGGGACGAGACGCAGGTGCTCGATGCCAGGGTGGGGGAATTTATCCTGCTGGCGCGGCGCCATGGCCGGGATTGGTTTGTGGGTGCGATGACAAACTGGACGGAGCGAGACCTGGAGATTGATCTATCCTTCCTCGGCAACGGCTCCTTCCAGGCTGACGTCTATCGTGACGGGCCGAACGCGCACCGCGTCGGCGTCGATTATCAGAGGGAGAAACTGACCGTGTCGGGGACAATGCGCATGAAGATCCACCTGGCTCCAGGAGGTGGCTGGACGGCGCGCATAACGCCGCGGTAGAAATCCGGTGACAAACTCGGATTAGGCACAACCGCGATCGCGGGCCATTTTACCGATGTACTCCGCTGCCGGCTTGCCAGACTCCCGCGTATGCCTGAAGAACCATTCCTGGAAGACTTTGACTATCGAATCAATACGTTCAAGGTGGCTCGCTCCACTTCCAATCCACGGCCCAGAACGGCTCACGGCTGTGATTTAGAGAGGCCGGGAAGTTAACATGATCTCTCAAGTACGAACCTGAGGACCCGGGAGGAGGCCAGACGAGAGCACGCCTTGGCGCGGACCTCGATCGGAACGCGGCTCGTCCTTCCTATCCGCTAAGTTTGACTATTTCCAGGGGGGGACAGCCGGCATTTCCGGACTTTCCGCCTGCCGGAACTGATTGGCTCTGTCTTTCAATCCCGAGGTGCTTGCTGACCCTGTTCCCAATGCAGGGTCGGATGAAAACCCACAGTGCGCATGCAAACACTTCCGGGTGTGTCGCGGTTCCGATTCTGGTCGCGGCCGGATTGTGACGCGTTTGCGTGTTGGATTCGGCGTCAACCGCTCCGGACAAACCTGCCTGCAGGGAGGTGGCTTAGTACTGTGGTTCATAAATGCGGCAACGTATTTTTCGGGACGCGGATGAACGCAGGCAAACGCGCCCGGGGCTTGCCGGCTTCTGCAGCCCGAAGGGCAGCGCTGCGCGCTGTTTGTTTCTTCCGGAGCCCGGAGTCAAACGCGGATGGGCAGAACACTGCGATTCTCAACAAAGCAGGCGCGCTTGACTCCGGGCTCCGGAAGAAACAACGCAGAAGCCGGCAAGCCCCGGGCGCGTTTGCACGCGGATTGTTCTTGCGCCATCCGCGTTTATCCGCGTCCTAAGAAATATGTCGCCGTATTTATGAAATCGTGTACTTAGCCTTCACGTTTTACTTTGCGCGCGCGTTTCCCAGTATCGGGATGCGGGTCCCTGAAATACCTGGGCGGAGAGAATGGCTGCTTCTCCGAATAATACCACTCTGCCGCGAGCGCAGGCCAATGCGATGCCTCGGGCTCCAATGGCCGGACGACCTTCATTGGACGCATGCCGGACAGGGAGCGCCCGCCCGATACCAGCTGCCTGCTGCTGCGGTGCGAAATCTGCTTCTCCATTCACCCTCTCCCTCGTGCTTCCGGCCGGGAAAATGTGCGACAACCTTTTTCGAGCTTGTCACGTATATCCAAGTGTATCATGTTGGCAGCCTGTGGCTGCGATACAAGCGGCAGTAGCAGCCATCCCACCTGAAAAACGTACCGTCATTAGAATGGAGGTTCATGATGGTTTCGACACGATGCTGGATGGGCGTGAGAACCCTGTCCATTATTACTGTGTTTTTTGCCCCGGCCGGCTATGCGGCACAACAGGATCCCGGCACGGCCGTGACTCTCGCCTATCAGTTCCCGGAAGGGAAAACAATTTCCTACCGCCAGGCATCAACTGAAAAGCAGTACATGCAGATCAATGGCCAGGATATGAACACCCTGACCCAGTCGTCTCTGGAGTTCTCCGCGAAGTCGAAGGGCATGAAGGAGAGCAACTTCGGTTTAGGCGTGACCATCGATGCCATGAAAATAAGCGTCCAGGGGCCGCAGGGCGACCTAGCCCCGGATCTCAGCCAGATTCTGGGAAAGAGCTTTGAAATGACGCTGTCGCGCCTGGGCAAGGAAGTGGACACCTCCGGCGCGGCAGCAATCAAATATCAACTTGGCCCCGCGGGTTCGCGGGATCTGTCCAGTAGCTTCCAGGCGTTCTTCCCCGATCTGCCCGACCGTCCTGTCAAGAAGGGCGACACCTGGCCGAGCCAGGACACGGTTACCCAAAAAACAGGCAACGGGGAAATCCTCGTCAATTCCAAGTACGTACACACGGTGGACGGCTTTGAGACTGTCGATGGGATCGAGTGCGCCCGGATCAAGACCGCGATCACAGGCTCACTGACGGGAAACCTGGAGGAGAGCGGAGTGGGGCTGACCCTTGACTGCAAAATCGAAGGAACCGGGATCTGGTATTTCGCGGTCAAAGAAGGAATCCTGGTCAAGGCGGATAACAAGGGGAGCTTCACAGGAGTCATAACGGCAGGGGAGCCGGCCAACCTGAGCATCCCACTTTCCGGGGAAACGCTCGAAGAAACGCGATTGATCAAGAAATAATCCGTTCGCTGGGTCACTGGCAGCCTGGTTGGACGATTCCGAGCGTGAGCAAGCCTGCAAAGAAGCTGATGACGACGCGATTTTCATGAGTGCGGATGGCATTTGAAGCGCGGGCGTCATTTGTAGATACTTGCTACGGCTTTCGTATACTCATTGAGTCACAGAAAAGAAAGCGTTCCCGACCTCCGACCCGACTTCCGACCTGGAGCCAGAGAAATCCGGAACGGTTTGCTGACAGGCCGTTGCGGCAGCTTTCATGGGAGATCCTGATCGAAGCGTCTCGTTCTGACTCCTGATCTGGGCTCAACTGATGCACCGGGTTTTCGCCATTGATGTTCTGCAGTGCGACCGCTGCGGCGGCCGCATGAGAATTCTGGCCGCGATTCATTCTGCCAAGGCGATCCGGGGGATCCTTGAGTGTCTGGACCTGCCGGACAGGAAATTTGTCTGCCCCGCCATCCCTTTTCGGGTGTAGAATCCTGCCAGAACGGCTCACGGCTGTGATTTAGAGAGGCCGGGAAGTTAACATGATCTCTCAAGTACGAACCTGAGGACCCGGTAGGATGCCAGACGAGCGGAGGCCTTTGCGCAGAGCTCGATCGGAAACGCGGCTCGTCCTTCCTATCCGCTAAGCTAACTGCGTCCGCCCGTGATGGCCAATGTTAGGCTGGTACAATAAGGAATTAGTAGAAATATTTCCGGAAGAATTAATATGGGAATTGGCATTTTCTTTATAATCGTTGGGATTGTACATCTAATCAAGCCTGACATTTTCTTTAAAAGTGGATTTTTCCTGGATCCAGCGAATTTCAAAAAGTATCAACGAGGTGTAGCAATCTTAGTTCTGATAATTGGTGTTCTCTTCATTTTATTTCAACGGTAATACTTTTGTGGGTACTGTCAACTTGGGGGGGGACAGCTCGTAAATGAGTGGCCAATATGGCCAGAGAGACCAGTTTTTCGGGGCTTCAACAGACGAAAGTAGCCGGCTTTCTGGATTTAAGTTCTCAAACTCGCCACTCAGTGGACATTCTCAAAAGCCCGTCTTGTTAAGTTGACATAACCGCGATGAAAATCCGCAGCATCCGGGATCGCCGGCTGGCTGTCAAGCGCACAATCCAGCGCTTCTAGCGCTACCTATGTCCATGACAAATCAAGCCATAGCCGTCATTTGCAGCTCGGGTGAATATTCTCACCCTTCACGATAAGACAGGCTATGGAGTTTCTGTTACGGATGTTCAATCTGCATATCCGGGCTGATGTTACAGATTCCAGACTTCGTCAACGCGGACCCAAAGGCCGCGCGGGCGCCGCTCCGTGGCGGTGCCCGCGACCATTATTATTCAACTTCACACGCCCTTCGTAGGCGCTCGAAGGTTCAGCCTCTATGCGCGTCCATGCGTGTGTTGATGAACTCAGCGAACGCTCAGCACAATCTCCACACGGCGGTTTTCCTTTCGGCCGGCCTCTGTCTTGCTGTCCGCGATCGTGCTGACACCGCCGTCCGTCGCCGTGAGCCGCGTGGTATCGATCCCCTTGCTTACCAGGTAATCGACCACAGCCTGCGCACGTTTTGTAGCCAGACCCTTGACTCTCGTCTCAGCCCTCGACCCGTCGATGAAACCGGCAACGGTCGCGCGGAGCTTCGGATCGTTCTTCAGCTGGACGGCAACGTTATCCAAAATGGCTTTGGCAACGTTGTTGACTCTGGACTGGTTCGCAGGAAAGCCTGGCACGTTGATCTTCTGGCTCACGTTCACAGTCATGGCGCATGAAGCCCTGCCACCGCGTCCATTGTCCACCATGGCCGTGACCGTATAGCTTCCCGCGTTCAAACCTGCCGCGTCGAAGCTTGCCGTGTTACCGGAACCAGTCACGGTACCCCTGGTAGCACTCCAAGAAACCGTCGGCGTCGCCCTCTCTGCGGTCGCCTGAACTCTAAGCTGTGTCGTGCCGCCCGACTCGATCTCCACGGTGGGAGTCTGGCACTGAATCGTCGGTGGGGGAACCGGCCTCTCGTTCACTGCCACGGTGCTCGTGCAGGAAGCAGTAAACTTGCCCGTATTCACTGTTGCCTTGATCGTG
>JBGQNR010000271.1:0-8030 GCA_041501225.1 Acidobacteriota bacterium | reverse complement strand
GACGGAGATGGTGATGCCGGGCGACAACGTGAACCTGACGATCAAGTTGATCACGCCGATCGCGATGGAGAAGGGGTTGCGGTTCGCGATCCGCGAAGGCGGCCATACGGTGGGCGCCGGAACCATTGCGGAAATTCTGGAGTAGTACATCGGGCCTGGCTGTCTGCACCCATAGGGCTGCAGAGCGCGCTGAATGGGAACATCATGCGAGACATCATCACGATGGAATGTACCAAGTGCAAGAGTAGGAACTACACGTCTACCAAAAATAAGAAGACCACTACCGAGAGGCTGGAGTTAAAAAAATTCTGCAACCGATGCCGGGCCCATACGGTACACAAGGAAACGAGGTGAGGCGGCGCGGCGTTCCGGAAGAGATTGGTACAGGCCAGTAGCTCGAATTGGTAGAGCGGCGGTCTCCAAAACCGCATGTTGGGGGTTCGAGTCCCTCCTGGCCTGCCAAGTTTCCTTTTCCCCGAACTGTGGGCTGCCTGGATCGGCGGTGACGGGTTTCGTGGAGCTGAATCCATGAGTGGATTTTTACAGAAGATCAAGGATTTTTTTCTAAACGTCATTGAGTTCATCAAAGATACCCGGAAGGAACTCAGGAACGTTTCATTTCCGAGTCGTCGCGAGTTAGCCTCCACCACGGTGGTGGTCATTGTCTGCGTGTTTTTTTTCGGCGCCTTTCTTGCAATTGTTGACTGGTGTGTCAGTCGAGTGATGGTTTTCGTGCTGGCGAAGCTTTCCTCCTAGCCCGAAGGGATACGCGGATGGACGGCGAAAAGCGGATGGACGGCGAAAAGAAGTGGTACATCATCCATACCTACTCAGGATATGAGAGGAAGGTTGCGGAAAGTCTGATGAACCGCATCCAGGCCTACGATCTGGGCGACTGCATCGGCCAGATCCTCATCCCGACCGAGGATGTCGTGGAGATGAAGAGCGGGAAGAAGGTGGTTACCACCAAGCTTACTTTCCCGGGATACATCCTGGTCGAAATGGACATGACCGACAAAGCCTGGCATGTCGTGCGGGGAACACCGAAGGTTACCGGTTTCATCAGCACCGGAAAGAAGCCTACACCGCTGACCGACGATGAAATCAACGAGGTTGTCAACCGGGTCTCGGTAACGGCGGAGCAGCCGAAACCGAAGTTTACCTTCGACAAAGGTGACGCGGTCAAGATCATCGACGGGCCCTTTAAGGATTTCACCGGATTGCTCGAGGATGTCAATCCGGACCGGAACACGCTCAAAGTCATGCTCAGCATTCTGGGCCGGGCAACGCCTGTGGAGCTGGAATCCGAGCAGGTGGAAAAGGCATAGCGTCAAAAACGCGGCGCAGGCATGAGGCGGCTGCGCGTGGATAGGGAGTTCGCATGGCGAAAAAGATTATCGCAAACATCAAAATGCAGGTTCAGGCCGGGAAGGCGACTCCGGCGCCGCCGGTCGGGTCCGCACTGGGCCCGCATGGCCTCAACATCATGGATTTCTGCAAGTCGTTCAATGCCAAGACGGCCAAGCAGGAAGGACTGATTATTCCGGTGGTGGTGACCGTCTACAGCGATCGCACCTACTCGTTTGTGACCAAGACACCTCCAGCCGCTGTGCTTCTCAAGAAAGCCGCCAACATCGCCAAGGGGTCCGGCGAACCCAACAAGACCAAGGTCGGCAAGGTGACTATGAAGCAGGTCCGTGAAATTGCCCAATCCAAGATGCCCGACCTGAATGCATCCACGACCGATGCCGCGGTGCAGATCATCCTGGGCACAGCGCGCAGCATGGGCCTGGAAGTCGAAGGATAGAGGAAGAAAGATTTACGAATGACGATTGAAAGACCTGCATTCGTCAATCGTCAATGGATCTGTGAGGTATTTGGATGCCTAAAGCTGGAAAGAAATTTACCAAAGCCGCCGCTGCGCTGGAACCGCGCCACTATAGTCTGGAGGCGGCGGTGGCGTTGCTGAAGAAGATGGCGTTTGCCAAGTTCAACGAGACGGTCGAAGTCGCGATGCGGCTGGGAGTCAATCCCAAGCACGCCGATCAGATGGTGCGCGGCACCGTAGTGCTCCCGAACGGCTTGGGAAAGAGCAAAAAAGTCATCGTGATCGCCTCGGGCGAAAAGGTCAAGGAAGCGCGTGATGCCGGCGCCGACGAGGTCGGAGGCGAGGATATGGTGGAACGCATTGCCGGCGGCTGGACCGATTTCGACGCTGCCATTGCGACACCCGACATGATGCGGAGTGTGGGTAAACTCGGCAAAGTGCTGGGCCCGCGCGGCCTGATGCCGAATCCCAAGACCGGAACCGTGACCTTTGAAGTCGCGAAGGCCATCAAGGAAATCAAGGCCGGTAAAGTGGAATTCCGCGTCGACAAGACAGGCATCGTGCATGCACCCTGCGGCAAGATACAGTTCGACGAGAAGAGCCTTTACGAAAATGCCAAGGCGCTCATCGACGCAGTCGTCCGCGCGAAGCCGCCCAGCAGCAAGGGCAAATATGTAAAGAGCGTATCGCTCTCATCGACCATGAGTCCTGGGATCTGGATCGATGAGACCACGCTGGAGTCGAAACAGTAAAGGGAAGTCAACGGGGCGGCGGGCGGCAAGATCAGATCTCGCGCCAGCCGCATGGGCTCGGGAGTAGGGATCAGCAAAACCGGAGCGATCCTTTTGAGCGCTCCCACAACCAAGTGAAGGTCTCGCAAAGTTTATGAACAGAGAAGAGAAACATCAGGTGGTTGAATCTCTCAGCGAACAGTTCCGCACGGTCAGGAGTATGTTCCTGATTGACTATAAGGGCCTGAAAGTCGTAGATGCGACGGAACTGCGCCGAAAGATCCGGGAATTCGATGGCAGCTACATCGTGGTGAAGAACACCCTCGCCCTCCGGGCCGCGAAGGAAAACGGATTGGAGCAGATTGTCTCCTACCTGGAAGGTCCGACCGCCGTGGCATTCCACCGCCGGGATGTTGTCGGAATGGCCAAGCTCTTGACTGAAATCTCGAAAACCAACCCAAACTTTCAGTTCAAGGCGGCTGTAATCGAAGGCAAAGTTGTGCCTCCATCCGAAATTCAGAAGATTGCTTCGCTGCCTTCGCGAGAGGTGTTGCTGGGCAAGCTCGTCTTCCTCCTCAAGGCGCCGCTGCAGAGGCTTGCAGGCGCGCTGAAGTCTCCGGCAAGGGATCTGGCCCTGGTATTGAAACAGGTGCAAAAGTAAAGGTCCTGATAAATTTTAGCTATATATTTCTACCAATCTACAAGGGAGTTAACAAAGATGGCAATTACGAAGAACGATGTTTTGGGGTGGATCGATCAAGCGACGATGCTGGAGATCTCGGACCTGGTGAAGAACCTCGAGGAGAAGTACGGCATTACAGCCGCAGTGGCGATGCCTATGGCCGTGGCCGGTGGCCAGGGTGGGGCAGCCGAGGCGAAGCCTGCTGCCGAGGAACAGACGGAATTCTCCGTCGTCCTGGCTGCCGTGGGTGACAAGAAGATCAACGTGATCAAGGTTGTCCGCGAAGTCACCAACCTCGGGCTGAAGGAAGCCAAGGATCTGGTCGAAGGCGCGCCCAAGCCCATCAAGGAAGGCGTGAGCAAGGAAGAAGCCGAGGTGATCAAGAAGAAGTTCGAGGAAGCCGGAGCCACTGTCGAAGTCAAGTAGTGCCCGAACGTTTCTGCTCTTACTCAAAGAAGTGATGAGTACTGAGTATAGAGTGCTGAGTGAGGGGACGCGGTCTCGACCGGTCCCTGATATCACCCAGGCTCTTCACTCAGTACTCAGTACTACAGCACGAGGTCACTGTGCCGCGGACTAGTAAAGGCAGAAGGCAGAACGCCGATTCAATACCTACCGCCTTCACACCAGACCAGAAGGAATGCAACCATTGGGCGGCGCTGGTTGCTGCGGGGATTTTCCTGCCCCCCCGCTTTTTCGTTCCACGGTACCCCCAACGGAAGATTGAGAGACTAACCAGTCAGTCGAGGTAAACCAATCGATGACCAATATCACTACCGCCAACGTCTACCGGGATCGTATGGATTTTGCCAAGATCCATACCAGCATCCCGATTCCGAATTTGATTGAAGTCCAGAGGAAGTCCTACCATCGCTTCCTGCAGATGGATGTTCTTCCCTCTGAGCGGGAAGACGTAGGGCTCCAGGCCGTCTTTAATTCCGTTTTTCCGATTAACGATTTCCGCGGCACTTCGTCCCTGGAATTCGTCGAATACTCGATCGGGAACTGGCAGTGCAAGTGCGGGAATTTGAAGGGACTCGACTACCTCCGGGCGAATTGCGTGGAGTGCGGCAAGACCATCATCAACAGCCCGTATAACCCCGAAGCCGGCATGTGCAAGCACTGCGGCGCCCGCAACGAAATCGAAAACACACGCTGCGAGTTTTGCGGCGGCGCCGTGGAATTGAACGTGAAGTACACGGTCGAGGAATGCCAGGAGCGTGGCATGACCTTTGCTGTGCCCCTGAAAGTCACCGTGCGTCTCGTGGTTTGGGACAAGGACAACGATACCGATGGGCGCAGCATCCGCGACATCAAGGAGCAGGAGGTCTATTTCGGCGACATCCCGCTCATGACGGAAAACGGCACGTTCATCATCAACGGCACCGAGCGCGTGATCGTGAGCCAGCTGCACCGCTCACCGGGCGTTTTCTTCGAATCGAACGCCGGCCGGACCTTCATTCTGGCCAAGATCATCCCCTATCGCGGCTCGTGGGTTGAGTTCGAATATGACCAGAAGAACATCCTGTACGTCCGCATCGACCGCAAGCGGAAATTCCTGGCCACCACGTTTGTCCGCGCCCTTGGCCTGGACAACGACTCGGATATTCTCCGTTGCTTCTACCATGCCGTCAAGATCCGCTGGGAAGAAAAGAGCCTGTATCGCAGCCTGGGGCGCGATCTCATCGGATCCAAGGCGAACGAAGAAATCCGCGATGGCGCCGGCAAAACGGTTATCGCGGCCAAAGGCAAGAAGATCACGGCCGGGCATTACAACCAGATGGTCAAGGCCGGCGTGTCCGAAATTAAGATGGATGTCGACGGCCTCGAAGGTGCGCTCTCGCTGTCGGAAGTGATCAATACGGAAACGGGCGAGGTTCTTCTCGAGCCCAACTCCGAAGTGACTGCGCAGACGATCAACAATCTGAGCGAAGCAGGGATTGGAGACGTCGAAGTGTTCTTCCCCGAAAAAGAAGACGCCGGCGTTACCATCTCCCAGACGCTCAAGAAGGACCACATCAAGTCCCAGCCGGATGCACTGATTGAGATCTATCGCAAGCAGCGCCCCGGCGATCCGCCGACACTGGAAACCGCCACAGCCCTTTTCGAGGGCATGTTCTACGATCCCCGCAAGTACGATTTTTCCAAGGTCGGGCGCCTGAAATTCAACATCAAGCTGGGCCTGAACACCCCCCTGGAGCACCGCACCCTGACCGCGGAGGATTTTTACGCGGTCATTCAGTATGCCTTGAAGCTGCCCAAAGGCATAGGCACTGTAGACGATATCGACCATCTGGGCAACCGCCGTGTGCGCGCCGTAGGCGAACTGCTCGAAAACCAGTTCCGGATCGGGCTGGTGCGCATGGAGCGGGCCATCAAAGAAAAGATGTCCGTGCACCAGGAAATGACCACGGCCATGCCTCACGACCTGATCAATGCGAAGCCGGTGATGGCATCCATCCGTGAGTTCTTCGGCAGCAGCCAGCTCTCTCAGTTTATGGACCAGACGAACCCGCTGTCGGAAATCACCCACAAGCGGCGCCTTTCGGCCCTGGGGCCCGGCGGCTTGAGCCGTGAGCGTGCCGGATTTGAAGTGCGCGATGTTCATCCGACGCACTACGGACGCATCTGCCCGATTGAAACGCCGGAAGGCCCGAACATCGGTTTGATCTCGTCCCTGAGCTGCTACGCCCGCATCAATGAATATGGGTTCATCGAGTCCTCCTATCGCAAGGTGAAAAATGGCAGAGTGCTGGATTTCGTCCAGATCGTTTTCCCCGGCGACACCCACTTCAAAGTCGGCGAACAAGTGGAACGGGATCTGGTCGACAAGGATAATCGGCGCTGCGAAGCCGCGGGCAAACGGCCCGCGCAGTTCGAGCCCTTCTCCTTTTACCAGACCGCCTGGGAAGCTGAGGAGTACACGATCGCGCAGGCGAACGTCGATACGGACGAAACCGGCCAGATGCTGCAGGATCGCGTAAACGCCCGGATTGCAGGCAACTTTGCCCTGGTTCCGAAGGAACAGGTGCAGTACATCGATGTCTCGCCGAAGCAGCTGGTGAGCGTGGCTGCGAGCCTGATTCCGTTCCTCGAGCACGACGATGCGAACCGTGCCTTGATGGGGTCGAACATGCAACGCCAGGCCGTGCCCCTGCTCCGTGCCGAAGCTCCTTACATCGGGACAGGCATGGAGTACATCACCGCGAAGGATTCGGGTGCCGTGGTGATCTGCAAGCGGACCGGCACGGTCGACAGCGTGGATGCCACCCGCATCATCGTCCGTGTTGAAGGGGAAGGCGAGAACGGCAAGCGCGCCCGCGATGCCGGTGTGGATATTTACAGTCTGACCAAATTCAAACGATCCAACCAGAACACCTGTATCAATCAGACGCCCCTGGTCAACCGTGGGGATCGGGTCATAAAAGGACAGGTATTGGCGGATGGCCCATGCACGGACAAGGGCGAGCTTGCCCTCGGCCGCAACGTGCTGGTGGCTTTCATGCCCTGGCGGGGATACAACTTCGAAGACGCGATCCTCGTCAGTGAAAAGCTGGTCAAGGAAGACAGCTACACCTCGATCCACATCGAAGAGCTGGAGATCGAGGCTCGTGACACCAAACTTGGGCCGGAAGAAATCACGCGCGACATCCCCAACGTCAGCGACGCCTCGCTGCGCGACCTCGACGAAAGCGGCATCGTCCGCATCGGCGCCAAGGTGCGGCCCGGCGATGTTCTGGTCGGCAAGGTCACTCCCAAAGGGGAAACGCAACTTTCCCCGGAAGAGAAACTGCTGCGGGCCATCTTCGGTGAAAAGGCCGGGGAAGTGCGCGACGCGTCTCTGGTGACACCTCCGGGAATCGAAGGGACAGTCGTTGACGTCAAGATCTTCTCGCGCAAGGGGGTGCCGAAAGACGAACGTGCCAAAGCCATCGAAGGGGAGCAGGTCGAGAAGATGGAGAAGGATCTCAACGACGAGATCCGCATCATCAAGGAAGAACGCAACAAGCAGCTCATCGACATTCTCGCCGGTGAAAATCTCCCTGAGGATATTACCAGCCGTTCCGGCGAAATCGTGCTGAGGGCGAAGACCAAGCTCACGCGATCCGTCCTGCTCGGGCTCAGCTCGACCGAGCTGAATAAGATCAAGAACGACTTCAAGGCTGAAAAAGAAGGCAAGGTCTACGAAGGCATCAAACGCCTGGAAGACAAGACCGAGAAACAGATCCAGATCCTCAAGACCCTCCATGAGGAGCAATTGGCCAAACTGCGCCGCGGCGACGAATTGCCGCCGGGCGTGATCAAAATGGTGAAGGTCTACGTCGCCATGAAGCGCAAGCTCTCCGTGGGCGACAAGATGGCCGGACGCCATGGCAACAAAGGCGTGATCGCGCGCATCCTGCCGGAAGAGGACATGCCGTACCTGCCGGATGGGGCTCCGGTTGAAATCGTGCTCAATCCGCTCGGCGTGCCGTCCCGTATGAACGTCGGCCAGATTCTTGAGACGCACCTCGGTTGGGCGGCGGCCGCGCTGGTGTCCGGCGGCATGATCTGGACCGAGATGCAGGCCCGCTCGCGCCGGCATCATTCCGGTCTCGCCGACGCCATGATCCACCAGGCGGTCGAGCAGTTTCTTGATCGCCTCGTAGTCGCGATGATCCTCGGGTGTCATCTCCAGTTCGGAGGCTGGGATCGAGACGCACAAGACAACGTTGGAACAACCCTGCGCTTCTTCCGAGAGATTCTGTAAGAAGTGGTAAAGCTGATCGGATTGGCCGGACTTGCGTTG
>JBGQNR010000270.1:0-8074 GCA_041501225.1 Acidobacteriota bacterium | reverse complement strand
CGGCGAAGGGGTCAAGATCTATCAGGGTGTCACTCTCGGCGCGCTCTCCTTCCCGAAGGATGAGCGCGGCAAGATCATCCGTGGCGCCAAGCGCCATCCCACGATCGAAGACGGCGTGGTCCTATACGCCGGCGCGACGATCCTCGGCGGTAACACGGTGATCGGTGAAGGTGCGGTGATCGGTGGCAACACCTGGGTCATCGAATCCGTGCCGCCGCACACCAAGGTTCTGAACGAGACGCGCACCACGCGGATCGATCCGAACTACAAAAAGAGCTGAGCAGCATGAGCCAGCACCACCAGAAGGCAAACCGGCATGCCGGGAGCAGAGAAGGAGTTGATCATGGGTAGGATCTACAACAGCGTGCTCGAGACCATCGGGCGAACACCGCTCGTCCGTGCGCAGCGGTTCGCCAACGGCGTAGACGCCGATCTTGTCTTCAAGCTCGAGTCATTCAACCCAATGTCCAGCGTGAAAGACCGCATCGGCTACGCGATGGTTACAGACGCCATCGACCTCGGCGTTATCAAATGGGACACAGTCGTCATAGAGCCAACATCGGGCAACACTGGGATCGGCCTCGCCTTCGTCTGCGCAGCCAAGGGCATCCCGCTTATCCTCACCATGCCCGAGACGATGTCGTTCGAGCGCCGGAAGATCCTGCTGGCTCTCGGCGCGAAGCTGGTCTTGACCGAAGGGCCGAAGGGGATGAAGGGCGCCATCGCCAAGGCGGATGAGATTCACAAGGAAACGCCCGGCTCAATCATCCTCGGCCAGTTCGTCAATCCGGCGAATCCGGAGATCCACCGCAAGACTACGGCGCTCGAGATCTGGGAAGACACCGAAGGCAAGATCGACATCCTGGTAGTTGGCGTCGGCACCGGCGGCACCATCACCGGATGCGGAGAGGTGCTTAAGGAGAAGAAGCCCTCGATGAAGGTCGTCGCGGTCGAACCGGTGCACTCGCCGGTCATCACGCAGAAGCTCGCGGGCCAGGACATGCAGCCCGGGCCGCACAAGATTCAGGGGATCGGTGCGGGATTCATCCCCGAGGTGCTCAACCTGCAGATCCTTGACGAGGTCTTTCAGGTGAGCAACGACGAGTCGTTCGAGGCCGCGCGCTCTCTCTGCCGTGGTGATGGGCTCATGATTGGAATCTCCTCCGGCGCCGTCGCGCACGCGGCCCGCGAGGTGGGGAAGAGGCCGGAGAACAAGGGAAAGATGATCGTCGCGGTGCTCGCCTCGCACGGCGAACGATACCTATCGACGCCGCTCTTTGATTTCCCGGAGGATGCGGCGGCGGGTGACGCGGGGCAGGCGGTGCTGTCGCGCGGCTGACTCGTGCTTCACAACTCAGGCCTTGCAGCAAGGCAGCTTCTCTATCCCGAAACCGGAAGCCCGCTGAATAAACGCAGATGCCGGCCGCTTAGTATACGATTCCATAATTACGGTGACATATTTTTTGGGGACGCGGAAGAACGCGGATGTGGCAAGAACGGTCCGTGTGCAAACGAGCCCGTTTGCCTGCGTTCATCCGCGTCCCAAAAAATACGTGCCGCATTTATGAACCACTGTACTTAGTTTGTGACTATCACATGCTGCAAACGATCCCTTTCTCCTTAGAGCCTTGCCGGGACCTTTGGAGAAGGTCGGTCACTTCCCGGCGTTGGTAGATGATGAAATAGAAAGGATCGTCGTTCTTTTTGGGCGTAGTAGTCGTTTGAAGCACGTCCAACCATGTGCGGCCATTTGCATGATGGAAGAGACGTGGAGCGGCGCACGGAAACCAAGTGCTCATACCATACTGTGCCATGGAAGTAAGTTCGATCGGCACGCCCTCCAAAATTCCATCTCGCACGATGCGGAAAATTGAGTTGAAAACCTGGTCGCCGGTGTCGCCAGGAACTCCTGGATGGCCGGGGGTAGTCTCGAAAAAGACAACCGGAAAAACCAGCTTCGTCAAGGCATCAGTACATAATGAAGGTGCATAAGCGAAGAAATGGCCTTTGGACTCATCTTTAGGGTACAGGGCTGACGGCGTCTCCCATGCGCGCCAAGATCCCTTGCCGGAGGCGGGCCGCCGAGTGTAATACGCTTCGTCATTGCCAAAGATATGCGTGTTTACCGGGCCATGCCACGCCAAATGGACATTGTCGACCTCGTCTACCGCCACATCGGCCCAGTCTGCAAGGCTGTCCCAGGACTCATCGGTCCCGGTAATTTTGCCTCTCCTAAAGTCGCTCCATTCCGGGAAAGCGGCCAAAACGTTTTGCGCATCCGTCCATGCACCCCCGACCTGACGGCGAACATAGCGCAACTCCCAATAAGCGCCATTAGGATCATTGTAATGCCATTCGGAATATTTGGAATTGCGGAAGCAGGCGGTGAATATCACGTGGCTGTTGCCTGCACTATCCAGATCCAGGGCGGGACCTTTAATCGACGCCCCGGCTGGAACCGGAACTTTTTCCTTGGTCCAAGAAACTCCGCCATTATTTGAAATCGCGTAAACACCTTCTGCAGTGAGCAAGTGGATTTCATCATCGCCTCGAACGGCCAGGTCTGGTCCATTGTCCCAGGCGCGGCCGGTCGCTTTGGTATCCCGCAGTGGCTCAAATGACCACGCACCATCTCTGTGAACCAGGCGGCGATAACGGCCCGTCTCCGCTTGAAACCAGGCGAAGTGAACGGCATTAGCGCTGACAGCTAAAGCCACGTGGGAATCCCAAGCGGCAGCGGCAACAATCACTGGGCCTGTTTCCCACTGAATGGCTCCGGAGACGGGATCCTGAACGCCTCGTCGATACATGATCTTATCTCCGACTTCCGGGCGCCCCGAGTCTAACCAAGCCATGTGGATACGTCCGGCTGAATCGCGCGCGATCTTGGTAGCGTGATTGCCTGCCGTGGCGTGGTCGTCCAACGAAAGTCCCACGGGGATCTGACCGTTCTTGAACACGTAAACGTGACCCGATTTGACGGCCTTGACCGCACTTACGTCAGGTTCGCCTTCCCAGGCTGTCCAGGTGACGAGCGTATCGCCAATTGGAAAGAGATAACCCTTTCGGTCATGGGTGATCTTCAAGCCCCTGGCCGAAGCCGAGGCAAGCAGTTCCTTCATCGGCGACTCTTCAGCGGCGATCGTGGACTTTGCTTCCGCAGGCATCTCGAGACCCGGGATCGGCGGAAGACTGATTACCGCACCGGATTCTCTATTGCTATTTTGATTTGGCATCTTCGAAATAATCGGACCTGATGGGCCTCCGGATGCAGCGGAAAAAAGAGCCGCGAAACCGGCCATAATGATTGCAGCGCCAGATGTTCGAAATAATGCTCCGCATCTATTCATGACTGTGCAATTGCCTTTGCCCAATTGGATTTCCTCTTCGCTCCCCACAGTGGACTGGAGTGGTATCTCTTTCTTATTGGCACAGAGCACGCTGCGGAGCTCCGATGCACTCCACACCGGCGCAGGTGAGCGCCGCCTTTCACCGCGCCTGCCGTAAAGCTCAGATTGAAGACTTCTGCTTCCACGATTTGCGACATGCCGCAGCAGGCTGGTTCCGCATGAAAGGGGCCGACAATCACTGTAGCACAGTTACTCGGGTACAAAGATCTCAGAATGGCAGCACGCTATCAGCACCTCAGCGGCCAGTTTCTTGCCGATGCCGTGAGGCGTTTGGAAGGCGTCTTTGGCGATTTACGTTACCAAGGCGTTACCGAACCCGAGAAGCTGATTGCAGCAGAGGCCGTAAGTGCTTAAGAATGAGTGGCGTCCCCAACGGGATTCGAACCCGTGTTGCCGCATTGAAAGCGCGGTGTCCTAGGCCGTCTAGACGATGGGGACGCAGGAACTGTCATCAGGTGCCGGGATGTACTATACCTCAAAACCTGCGCATTTTCCGGCTCCCGAGCTATCCACAGAAATGCGGCGCACATTCTGGCATTTTTGCCTCGGAATTTCAAGCTAGTCCGGCATTTTGCATTTTCCGGCGCACATTCTGATTCCATGCCCTTTCCCTCCAATCACACTCCACATAAGCAAGCCTGAGATCGATATCGTTCTCATCCTTGACATTCTCAACGCGTACGGGTCATCCTGACGATCCCATGCAATTCTGATCATGACGCGTTCGCGGCAGAGGATATTCTTATGGCGTTCAAGCACGTGACGATTTTTACTGATGGAGCCTGTCTGGGCAATCCCGGGCCGGGCGGCTATGGCATCGTCCTCCTCTACGAGGATCATCGCAAAGAGCTCTCCGGCGGCTTTCGTCTGACCACCAACAATCGCATGGAGATACTGGCTGCCGTGGTCGCCCTTGAAACGCTCAAGGAGAAATGCCGCGTCACCCTTCACAGCGACTCGCAATATGTGGTGAATGCGATCGAAAAGGGCTGGGCCGTGCGTTGGCGCGCCAACCAGTGGCGCCGCAACAAGAGCGAAATGGCGCTCAATCCTGATCTATGGGAGCGGCTGCTAAACGGCACCGATAGACATCAGGCCGAGTTTCGTTGGGTCAAAGGCCATGCCGGCCATCCGGAAAACGAGCGCTGCGATCAATTGGCAATGGCAGCCGCAAAGGGCAAGAGCCTGGCCGTTGACACCGGCTACGAAAATACCCTGCCTCAGCGCAGACCCTGAAAGGGGCACGATCATGCCGCATGATTCTGATTCCAAACTTCCGAAGCCGGATCCGTCGCTGGGCATCGATACTCTGGTCGTTCAGGGCGCAATTCACGATCGGTTCGGCTCGGCCAAGCCATTCGTGCAGCCGATCGTCCCCTCCATCGGATTCACGCACCCGACGATGGCCGACATGGACCAGGCCTTCGCTTATCAGGGTGGAGAAACGCCGGCCGACGCGAACTGTTATGTCTATGCCCGCTACGGCGCCCCGAATGCGTCCGCTCTGGAGGAAGCCGTGGCCCTTTTGGAAGGAGCCCGGGGCGCGGTGAGTTTTGCCAGCGGCATGGCCGCGCTTCACGCCGCCATGCTCGCATTGGTTCCTCATGGCTCAACCGTGGTGGCCGCGGAACAGCTCTATGGCATCACGCGCACGATGCTCGGCACACTTTCCACAACGATGGGGCTGCAGGTTCACTTTGTCGACTTCAGCCACCCTGACAAAGTTCGCCACGTCACAGCCGCGGTGCGCCCCAGCTGTCTCCTATGTGAAGTGCTGACCAATCCTCTGGTCCGCGTGATTCAGATTGGAGACATTGCTGAGATCGCCCGTAAGGCACAGGCAAGATTGTTGGTGGACAACACCTTCGCCACGCCGTTTTTGATCAAACCGTTGGAGCTGGGCGCCGATATCGTCGTGCACAGCACCACCAAATATCTCAATGGGCACGGAGATGTTCTGGGTGGAATCGCACTCGGTTCCGCTGAGCTCATGCAGATCGTCAATCAGCACCGGAGGGTCCTGGGAGCCATGCCGTCGGCATTTGACGCCTGGCTCGCGCTGCGTGGTTTGCGCACTTTCGCGCTGCGCATGCGCCAAGCCTGCACCGGCGCCCAGCAGATCGCCCATTGGCTCGCCGGCCAGAAACCGATCAAACGCGTCTACTATCCGGGACTGCCAGGCGACGATTGCTACGAGAAGGCGCGCTCCATGTTCCGATCAAGCTTCTTCGGAGCAATGATTGCGTTCGAGGTCAAAAACCTGGATCGCACCGGCGCATTCGCCCTGGTTGAAAGTCTGCGGCTGGTAAAACCCGTCACCAGTCTCGGCGATATCTATTCCCTCATCCTTCACCCGGCCAGCACATCGCATCGCTGGCTTACGGCGGAACAGCGCGAGGCGCAAGGGATCACCGAAGGCACGCTCCGCCTTTCGATCGGCATCGAGGACCCGGCCGACCTGATTAGAGATCTGGATCAAGCGCTGCAGCACGTTACGCCGCGATAAATGCGGACTGCTCCCGAACTGCAAAAGGAGCCACGATCAGCGCGAAAAACTGGTTCGCGAACGAAGCCAATGGATAAGCTGTCGGTGCGATGTACGATGAGTGGTGAGCCGTGCTGGACTCGAACCAGCGACCCTCTGCTTAAAAGGCAGATGCTCTGCCAACTGAGCTAACGGCCCATCCGATGGGCGGCATGATTGCCGGAATTCACTACACAGATATCCGCCCGAATCTGCGTTTGACGCCCGATAAAGTAGCATGATACAAGCCGGTTGCATAGACTGATTTTGGCGCCCGGCACTGCAAAACCGCAATTCAGGGAAACGACGCGGGGCGGCAAAGTCGGGTCAAAAAAATAAACGCGGAGGGCGCAGGGAAAAGCCAGAGGTCGCAGAGGTCTTTGGATGCGGATTGCTCTAAACCACCCTATCCTCTGCGATCTCTGTTTCTTCTCGGCGCCCTCCGCGTTGAGCTGTTACGATCCGTGCTTACTACCCGTCAATCTCTTGCCGCGTCGCTCAGGACGTCAGGTCCTGGAGGAGCGCCACTTTCCTGCTGTAGGCAGCCAGCATGTAGAGAGCCAGTTCGGCATCTTGCGGATGGGCGTAATAGGCATTGCGGGTGGCAGCAATATGGTCATCGATCAGCCTGAGGTTGACCTGAACCTCAGCGTAGATGCGCGGATCCAGGCTCGACTTCTGCTTTTCGACAATCGCGTTCAGCTGCTGGATCGCCTTGAGATACTCCTGCTCGGCCCGCTGAATCGACTGCAGCGCATCCTCGAGACCCTTTCCCCCGGACATTCCTGCCTGGGCAGCCACCTGCTGCGAAACCAGAGCCTCCCTCGAACGGTAATGCTCGACGATGAGCAAAGTGCCGGTGACGGAGACCGCAACAAGCAGCATTGCCGCAATGGCCTGCCGGGCCCAGGACGAGGCCGGTACGAGCGCGCTCAGCCAGCGCACACCGCCCGTGCGCTGGGCCTTCGCGGATGCCACCGCAGGGCCCTCGAGCGCGCGCTTCCACAGGTCAGGCGAAACTTCCAGAGCGCTCTCTGTCCTGGCTGCGTAGGTCTCATATATTCTCGCTTCGCTCTCCAGCGACGCCAGCTGCTGCCGGCAGGACGCACAATCCTGCAGGTGGCCGGCGACCTCCGCAGCCTCCGTTTTTTCTAGCTCGCCGTAGTGATAATCCTCAATCAACCTGGCAATCTGGTCACATTTCATGATCCACCTCAATTCCCGGGCACCCTACCTGTGATGTACGACTGCAGCCGTTCCCTCATCTGCTGTCGCGCCCGATGCAGATCGGTTTTAAGTTTCCCGATGGACGAACCCGTAATCAGGGAGATCTCCTCATAGCGCATCTTGCTGAATAACTTCAGAACGAAAACCACGCGCTGGTCTTCGGATAGATCGCCGAGCGCACGCCGGATCATGCGCTGCAACTCCTCCGACATGAAATTTTCGTCAGGGCCTGCCTTCTCATCGTGAACGGTCAAAAATGCGATATCGTCCAGCCCGACCTCGCGACGGCGCCGCCGTTGATCCCGGATCGCCTCCCGCGCCACATTGCGGGCGATCCCGAACAACCAGGTGGACAGTTTAATCCCTTCCGGCATCTTCGCCAGGCCGCGGTGCGCACGCAAAAATGTCTCCTGGGTTAACTCTTCCGAACGCGATCTGTCGCCCAGGAAATGAAAGATGAATGCCAGAATCGGCCTGCCAAAGCGCTGAAAGATGGCACGAAATGCTTCCGGGTCACCAGCGCGCGCACGGTCTAGAATCCTGGGAATAGCCCCCTCATCCATGTTATGGCCGTCGCCCAGTCCTTTATCATCCGCCAAGCCCGGCACCTCTTGCCGATCCTTCCGGGCTTGGCCCAACCCTGTCGTTACCAGGCGCAACTTACCCCCGGTTCCCGGTGCCCCGTCATCTCGCGATGTCATGGTCGACTGAAGCATAGGATCTCTTGTCGGGCTATGCAAGAATCAGCTGCGCACTCCTGCCTTGATCCATCTAGGAGCCCGTCCGAGAATTAGGAGGGGTCGCGCGCATGGGGCTTGCGGGGCGAGCTCAAGGCGCGAGCAGGAGGCGATGTCGGTGCACATCGTTGACGACGAGCAACGCGGAGATCGCCCCGCAACCCCCATGCGCCCTT
>JBGQNR010000269.1:0-8078 GCA_041501225.1 Acidobacteriota bacterium | reverse complement strand
CCCGTCTCACCCGAGTGCAGGTTTCCCGTTGCCCAGTAGATGGGTTTTCCGGTGGCGATGAGCTGCTGCGCCTGCGCGCCGGTTAATTTCCGCGGATCGGTAAGATCGGCCAGGATCTTTTTGTAGTTGTCGAGCGTTTTGATGGTCGCCTCATCGGCGATGGCCAGGACGATCATGTCGCGGCCTTCCTCACTCTTCCCGATGGTGAAGAGCTTCGAGCGTCCGGGCGCCGCTTTCGCGAGAGTCTCGAAGTAGGACTTGATGTCTTTGTAGTAGGTGAGCTCGTCCGGCGTGCCCGGGATTCGGCCGAGGGCCTTGAGCGGCGTAGGCACCGTAGCAGACGCAGGCAGGTGATCCACGAGCTCCGTCAGGATACGCGGATCCTGCGTGTATTCCTTGATCTTCGCCGTGTACTCCTCATCCACTTTCTGAACGGCATCGGGTTTCGCCGTGATCTTCTGGTTCTGGGCGATCATGCTGCCGCCCGACGACAGCACAACCACGCTTGCGAAAACAGCACAGCGGAGGGCAAGTCTCCGCATCCAACTGATTGTCATGGTTTCCTCCTCTGGGTAGAAGGGCGCGTCGGCCGCGCCTGGGTCCTGGGAAGATACAGATGCGCGCATATTAAAGGTTTCCTCTCCTGGGCTACAAGGGGAAATTGCGCCAGTCAGGGACAGCGACGGATGGGACTACTTCCCCGGCGGCTGTTGGTTGTTGGGCAGACTGAAGAGCACCTTGCGGTTCTCATCGGGGAACTGCGGCGCCGCCGCGTTCGAGCCATCCACGGACTTCAGGATGCGTGGTCCTTGCCGGGCGTTCGGTCTTCGACTTAAAAATCAGGCTCATTTTTTGATTGCACGCGGGTATTGCTTGAGTGAAAAACTATCAAAAGATTGCCCGGTCAGGATTTTGGCGTCGTCAGTCCCCATAAAAAAGCAGTGGGTGAGTCATTTGGAGGATATTCTGGGTGCTACATGGTGTTAGACTACCAAAATTCGAGCACCGACCCCGGGGTGATCAGAATGCGACAGTCGGAGCATCTGGAAGAGAAGCCTTGGGGGCATCGCAGGGGCCTGCTGCACGGCGTGTGCTGGTAACCACACTTCACTGGACGGGAGGATACGTGATGCGAAGGAGATGGGCAGTTTTCGGGGTGCTGATTGTGTGGATGTTTACCATTCACAGCATGGCACATCCCGCAGCGTTTCAGGCACAAGCAGGTTCGACGGTGCAGTCCGGCGCCGGCAGTGCCGAGGATGACCCGGTGCGGACGCTGGTCGGCCAACTCGACCTTGAGAAGTACAAGGCGGCCATCAAGGGACTGACCCAGTTTGGCGATCGGCGCCAGGGCACAGACCGTAATCGAGCCGCGAACGACTGGATTGAAGCGCAACTGAAGAGTTACGGCTGCTCCGACGTCGCGCGGATCAAGTACGAGTACGCTCCTGCCGCTCGGACCGGCGGGGCTGCCGCGGCCGGAGCTGCCACCGGTGCCGCTGGGGGAGGCGGCAGGGGTAACGCCGGTGCTACAGCAGGAGGCGCCGGCCGGGGTGCCGCGGGAGCGGCTGGTGGCCAGGCGGCGGCTTCACAGGGGCGCGGCCGCGGGGGTGCAAATCCCGTGAAGGGAAACCGCGGACCCACCGGCGTGAACAACGATCCAAACAAACAACCTGATCCAAAGCTTCGCGAGCTCGACATGCAACCGTCAACTCCCGGGCCGCGCGAGGAGGTCTACTGTACGAAAATCGGCTCTACCCACCCGGAAGAGATGTACATCGTCGGCGGCCACATGGACGGCCTCGGCTACAGTGAAGCCGCGAACGATAACGCTTCAGGCGCGGCCCTAGTAATGGAGCTGGCCCGCATCTTCAGCGCTCCCGGAGTCCGGATCGACCGGTCGATCCGCTTCGTTCTCTGGAACAACGAGGAGACGGGCCTCGAAGGTGCCCGGGCTTACGTGAACCAGCGCGCGGCGCTGCAAGGCAAGGAGGATCCGCCCAATTCGGGCAAGTACCCTGAACCGAAATGGCTCGGCATGGTTCAGCATGACATGATGCTGTTCGACCACGGGATGCCCGGCCCGGACGGCAAGGTCCCCGCGGAGCAGCGAGCCGAGGCCGACGTAAACATCGAGTTCGCGGCCACGGCGAAGATGGGGGCCCAGGCCCAGGAACTTGCGTGGGCGTTTAAGGCTGCGAACGACCGTTACGCGAGGGACTACGCGGCGGTCGTCGGCAACCGCATGAGCAACACCGACTCGGCGGCGTTCCAGGACATCGTCGCGGCCATCAGCCTGCGGGAGGCCGAACGGCTGAGCCAGGTGGGGAGCGGTTGGGACCCGCACTGGCACCAGCCGACGGACGTGTTCACGACCTTTTCGGACAAGGATTTCCGTCTCGGCTTGAACGCCGCGCAAACGACGCTGGCCGCGATTGCGCAGCTCGCCGGCGCGAAGCTGAAATGACGTCGCAACGCTCATCGAAAGAAACCGCCTCTTGAGATAGGGGGCGCAACTCGTCTATAGCGGCGCTCCCTATCCTCTCCGTCAGAAGACAGCACCGAAATACGCGAACGTCCCCGCATGTCCACTCATCCTGGAATGGATAGCCTGTACCGAATGGCGCTTGATTAAGGAGTCCAATTGGGACCCTGAAAGGGTCCAGCAGGAAAGCCCAGGGCGCAAGCCCTGGGAACTGACGTAGAGCAAGGAATCAGCCCTCCTAAGGAACTTGAGCGGATACATCGCACGGATGTTGAGCTATATCAACATGATAACCGATTAATTCAGTGGCACGTCATCAGCCAAGTTCCCTTCCTGTTGGGAACACCGCAGGCGGGCTTGTTGCTGTAAGGGCGGCGCAGGCTGCTTCGCCCTTTCAGGGCTGGTCTCCCGGATGTTCATGGTCCCAAGGCTCACGCCCTGGGTTTTCCTGCCCCGCCCCTTCGGGGCTTAAGCACTTGATTTAGCGGCACTACGAGGTGATTTCTGTCGCTCTTAATTAAGCGCCATTCTAGTCTGTACCCATAAGCCAGGATCCCATTATAATGACGAAACAAAAGCACTCGAGCCATCGTCATCCAAGTTCAACAGCCTTGATATCATGAGGGGGGTGTGGACGGCTATGAACGGACTTCTCCAGGACATTCAATTAAGCGCTCGGCTCCTTGTGAAATCGCCCGGTACGACGGTCGTGGCGGTGATTGCACTGGCCCTCGGCATTGGCGCTAACACTTCTACATTCAGCGGCGTCCGTGCCCTGGTGCTGAATCCCCTCCCATTTCATGACCTTGACCGAATTGTGCGGGTCTGGGATTCAGATCTCCGGCACGGATTTCCTATGAACATGGTGTCCGCGGGCGATTTTCGCGATTGGCGCGAACAGAGCCGTTCATTCGCCCACTTGGCTGCCTTTAACGTCTGGAACGGCAACCTGACCGGTGTCGGCGAGCCTGAGCGCCTTCAGGGTGCAGTCGTGTCCCCCGACCTGTTCCCGCTTTTGGGGATGGATCCGCTGATCGGCCGAACATTTGAGCGCAAGTCGGAACAGCCCGGCAGCGACGACGTGGTTGTGCTCAGCTATGGATTGTGGCAGCGCAGGTTCGGCTCCGACAAGGATATTGTCGGCCGGACAATCGTGCTTAACGAGCGCTCGTACACGGTGATCGGCATCATGCCCCGCGACTTCGACTTTCCCATCGGCACCGAACTCTGGGTGCCGTATACACTAGGCCCTGCGAGCGTTGCGGCGCGGGAGGGGCGCAATATGTTCGTCGTCAGACGACTGCGCGACGCCGTCTCCGTTGAACAGGCGAATGCCGAGATGAGTGCGATTGCGAATGGGTTGGGACGGATCCATGAGGCGGACCGGGACCATGGCGTTCTCGTACGCCGCATCCGTGAAGTGACCAATGCGGTCACGGATCGTTTCGTACTGGTCGGCTTTGCCGCTGCAGGATTTGTGCTCCTGCTGAGTTGTGTCAACGTGACCAACCTCCAGTTGGCCCGGGTAAACGCGCGCATGCGCGAAGTGGCCATCCGCGCCGCCCTTGGGGCAAGCCGGTGGCGCATAGCGCGCCAGCTGCTGGTTGAGAATGTGATGCTGGCATCCCTGGGCGGGGCGGCGGGAGCGCTCATGGGCTGGTGGGCGGTCGACCTTCAGCGCGCCAGCATTCCCCCGCAGGTGTATAAGTGGGTCGCCGGCTTGCGGGCAATGGAGGTAAATCCAGGCGTGCTTCTGTTCTCGGCTGCTGCGGCTGTCTGCGCGGGAGTTCTTTGCGGGCTTGCACCTGCCTGGCGCGCTGCCCGGCAGAATCGGCTGGCTGACGCCCTCAAGGCCGCTCGGAGCACAGACGAAGGGACTGGGCGTGGACGCCTTCGGATCACTTTGGTCGTGGCCGAGGTCGCACTTGCCACGGTTCTGCTGGTCGCGGCAGGATTGCTGGTGGGCGCGTTTCGTCACATGGCACAGCTGGATGTCGGATTCAATCCGGCCAATCTGGTGACCATGCAAATGAATGTGCCGAAGGCTTTCCGTGCACCGGACGCGACCCGCCAGTACTATGCGGCTCTTATGGAACGCGTCCGGGCACTGCCGCAGGTGCGATCCGCCGCCGGCAATAGCGGAGGAGTCGGAATCGAAGTCTTCCAAATCGCAGGCCAGGTGCAGGCAAAACCGGGCGATCCGCCCCCAAAACTTCGTCTCGTCACGCCCGGCTTCTTTGAAGCGATGGGGCTGCCGCTGATCAAGGGCAGCACATTCACCGAACAGGATGCGGCCACAACTTCCCGCGCATCGATCATCCTCAGCGAGAGCGCAGCCAGGCGCTCCTGGCCATCGCCGGGCGATCCCGTCGGCGCAAGCGCGACGATCAAACCCTACGGTCTTCCGATTTTCACGATCATCGGCATTGTAGGAGACACCAAAGACTGGTTCTCGGGCGAGCCGGATCCGACCGTTTATGTGCTGAACGATCAGATGCCGCAATGGGGCATGCAGCTGGTCGCACGTACGATCGGCGATCCCGCCAAAGCCCTGGGGATGATACAGGCACAAGCACAGGGCGGCGATCGCACCGAACCGATCTACGACGCCAAGACCATGCTTCAGCTCTTTGACGAAGAGCTTTCAGGGGTTCGCTTGTCTGCGTGGATGATGGGCGTTTTCGCCGTGATCGCCCTCGTGCTGGCTTCATCAGGCGTTTACGGCGTCGTTTCCTACTCAGTCGCGTGCCGGACGCGCGAGATCGGCATACGAATGGCGCTCGGCGCGGAGCCCGCCGACGTCCGCCGCCAGGTGGTGATGCATGCGCTGCAACTCGCCGGCGTGGGAATCGCTATCGGAACGGCCGCCGCACTCGCACTCACGCGCGTCATGTCGAGCGTCCTGTATGAAGTCGTCGCACTGGAGGCCGGTACGTTCGTGGGAGTCGGTCTGATCCTCGCGGTTTCAGCGTTCATCGCAGGATACATCCCCGCCCGGCGCGCCTCATCGGTTGATCCAATAGCGGCCTTGCGCGATGAGTAAGGTTGGAACAATCCTAAGCTGTCCTGCCTCGAACATTCCGTTCGTCGTCAGAAAAACCTGGCGAAGTGGTTTCTTCTCGCTGGCCACAGCCCTTGATTTTCCCGGCAGGGTACGCAAGCTTGTTCTAGTCGGTAGGCCCGATGAGGATAACGATGGACCCCCTCGCACCGTTGAAGATCATTACGCCTTCCTGGCATGGGGATCGCACATATCCGTCTCGATCTGTTTTGCCCGGCTGCGGGGAGATTTCCGGATGATTTCTGATCCAACGGGTGATATTTTGTCGTAGTTGAGATACGCAAAATTCGGTCTTGGATCCCCGCCGAAAAAGGGACTCATTTTTCCAGGAGGATTAATTCATGCACAGAAGGAGCCTCATCCTCGTCATGATTGCGGGTATGGCTGTACTGACAGTACTGGCGCAGCAAGCGCCCCCACAATTGTTTAACGAGACCCTGCTGAACGGACTCACTTACCGGAACATGGGACCGTACCGCGCCGGTGCCTGGACGGTTGCGGTCGCCATACCGGAAACGTCCGCCAAAGCACATCGCAATACT
The DNA here is from genome assembly GCA_041501225.1 of Acidobacteriota bacterium. Classification (GTDB taxonomy): domain Bacteria; phylum Acidobacteriota; class UBA6911; order UBA6911; family UBA6911; genus JAFNAG01. The sequence goes on along the minus strand of JBGQNR010000269.1, from coordinate 1,990 downwards.
ATCTATGCTGCCCTGCGCTCAGGCGGCGTCTGGAAATCGTCCAATGGGGGTGTGACCTTCGAGCCGATCATGGACAGCCAGAGCATATACTCCATGGGCGCCATCGCCGTAGCACCATCCGATGAGAACGTGGTCTGGGTAGGAACGGGCGACAATTCGGCGACCCGCAGTGCCTATTGGGGCGACGGGGTCTACAAGTCCACCGACGGTGGCAAGACTTGGCAGGGCATGGGGCTGAAGGACACTCAACACATTACGCGCATCGTGATTCATCCAACCCGGCCGGACACGGTATACGTGGCCGCCCTGGGGCACCTGGCCACCCAGAACACCGAGCGAGGGGTCTTTAAGACCACCGATGGCGGCAAGTCCTGGAAGAAAGTCCTCTACGTTAACGATCGCACGGGCGCGGTGGATCTGGTGCGAGACCCGCGCAACCCGGAAGTCCTGTATGCGGCGGCTTTCGAGCATGAACGGTTGGCGTGGGTGAACAACGATGACGGTCCCGGAACCGGCATCTACAAGACGACTGACGGTGGCGCCACCTGGACAGAATTGGTCAACGGCCTGCCAAAGGGCAAAATGGGGCGTATCGGAATCGACATCTGCCGCGCCAAACCCGACATCCTTTATGCGGTGTACGACAACCACAACCTGCGGCCCAATCCCCGAAACCCAACGGACACCATCAACGGCCAGGTTTACCGCACCGACGACGCCGGCGCCACCTGGCGCAAGGTGAATCCCGATGAAATAGACGTTAGCGGCAAAGCCGGCTACTCTTTCAACCAGCTGGTGGTCGATCCGAACAATCCTGATCGCATCTGGATCACGGGATCAAGTTTCAATAGCTCGGCCGACGGAGGAAAGACATGGGGCGGCCGTGGCGGCGCGCGATTCTTCGGGCGTGCATTTGGCGACTTCCGCTCGCTGTGGGTTGATCCGGAGGATTCCGACCGTATGATGGCGACTTCAGACGGCGGCGTCTTCCAGTCTTTCGACGGCGGCCGGACCAACGAGCACTACCAGACCATCCGGGGCGGCGAGGTTTACGCCGTGGGCGTCGATATGGATACGCCGTACAACATCTACGCCGGTCTTCAGGATCACGAAAGCTGGAAAGGGCCGAGCAACGGCTGGTCCGGCAGCATCGGAATCGACGACTGGGTGACCGTCGGCACCGGCGATGGCATGTACAACCAGGTGGACCCGACCGACAGCCGCTGGGTTTACAACACGCAGGAGTTCGGGTCGCTCGGCCGGTACGACCAGAAAACTCACGAACGGATTCGCATTGCACCGACGCGCCCGCAAGGCCAACCGGCGCTGCGGATCAATTGGATCGCGCCCTTCATCCTCTCACCGCACGATCCCAAGACGATATATATGGGCGCGCAGGTGCTCGTCAAGTCGACGGATCGTGGCGATCACTGGCAGGAGATCGGCCCCGATCTCACCAACAACGATCCAGCCAAAATCAACCGCGGCGCCGCCGGCAGCAACATCGTGTACTGCGACATCAGCACGATTTCGGAATCGCCCGTGACCGCGGGAGTCATCTGGGTGGGCACCGACGACGGCAAGGTGCAGGTGACACGGAACGGGGGCACAAACTGGACCGACGTCACCAAGAATGTCGCGGCAGCCGGCGGCCCCGAGGACGTCTGGGTCAGCCGCGTGTACGCATCGCGCTTTGCGGCGGGAACGGCCTACGTCGCCAAAACCGGGCGGCGCCAGGACATTTTCAAGCCCTACCTGTTCAAGACCACCGATTTCGGCGCCACCTGGAAAAGCATTTCCAGCAACCTCCCGCGGTGGCCCGTCAACTCGATCGTCGAGGACCTTCAAAAGGCGTCGGTGCTGTTTGCCGGCACCGACATCGGCGTCTACGTCTCGATTGACGGCGGCGCGCGCTGGGTAGCCCTGAAGAGCAACATGGCGCCGGCGGCGGTCACCGACATGGTCATTCACCCACGCGAGCAGGATCTGG
>JBGQNR010000268.1:0-8136 GCA_041501225.1 Acidobacteriota bacterium | reverse complement strand
GCGCTGGAGTTCCTCCAGCATCTTTTGTCTTAGTCGGGTCACAAGCACCTCCTTGTGACCTCCAAATTACTACGTCATCACAGAAATCTATGCTGCAATTGTATACTGGCACCAAGTCCGCCGCGACAGCGGCTTCGTTCAAGTGGCCTTACCGTACATAACCAAGCGGCAATAAAGCAAAAACCCACTCCCCATGACGGGATGTAGCAATGGCGACGACAGTGCAGTAGGTTTTGCGTCACTACACACGCCACCACACACGGAGGCGTCTTTTCGGCCGTCCATGCCTGCAAACATCTGATTCTAAAGAAACGGGATTTAGGAAGAGTGGTCGGGGCGAGAGGATTCGAACCTCCGACCTTACGGTCCCGAACCGTACGCGCTACCAAACTGCGCCACGCCCCGTCCAGAGTCAGGGGAAAATCCTAGCGTAAAATCAGCGGCCGATCAACCCAATTCCGGGGAGCCAGAACCGGCGGAATAGCTGGGGTGCATCTTTCTGGAGCAAGTCCGCCATCGCATAGTCCGTTTGATCACGCTGTAGCGGAGTCACAGAGATGAAATGATCTGAAATGGCCTCATAATCCAGCGGAATGGCGGAACGGTTGCGATCCGCTACGATGTCCGGATGAGAACTGCCGCCTTCGACCACCGGATTGAAGGAATTGAAATGAGGGAAGTGGAGTGCACACCCCTGGCGCGTAATCTTCACGCCGCGGATTCTCTTCACGGGGATATTCACGTTCAGGCAGAGGCCGCCATCGAACTGTTGTGCCAGCATCGTCTTGACCAGATCCCGAATGAACTTCTTCCCCTTGTCGAAGCGAATCGGGTTGTCGTCGTAAGCCTGTGAGACCGCAAGAGATGCAATCCCGCGCTTGGAAGCTTCACGCGCCGCCGCAACGGTACCTGAATACATGATATCGTCGCCCAGATTGGCGCCATGGTTGATACCTGAGATGACCAGGTCTGGACGGGCGGTCAGGACGTGCGCCAGCGCATACATGACACAGTCAGCGGGCGTGCCATTGAGCTCGAATCGTTTGTCCCGGACCTGTCGCAATTCCAGCGGGGAGTGGAGGGTCAGGCCGTGACTCACGGCGCTGCGTTCGCGATCCGGCGCGACGATGACGGCCTCGCCCAGCTCCTGGATGCATTCCTCAAGCGTGCGTAGTCCTTGTGCTTCGATGCCGTCGTCGTTGGTTAGGAGGATTAGGGCCACGATAAAAAATATGGTCGGGACGAGTGGATTTGAACCACCGACCACACGCACCCCAAGCGTGTGCGCTACCAGGCTGCGCTACGTCCCGACCGCCAAGCAGCACAGTATCATTCGCGCTCGAGCAAAGTCAATATATTCTCAAGTTCCTCCCGCACCTGATTGAGCCGCTGTGCGGGAGCCGCAGGCGCCGGGCGGGATCTCTTTTGAATCTTAAATTCTGCCGATGCCGGCTCCTTCTCCCCTGCTTCAGCCTGGGTGCCGCGCGCCAGCTGCTTGCGCGCGCCGGCGATAGTATACCCCTCCTCGTACAGAAGCCTCCGTATCGTCAGGATCAACTCGATGTCCTTGGGCCGATAGGTCCGTTGGCCGGCCTTATTCTTGAGGGGAGCCAGGCTGGGGAACTCGGTCTCCCAATAGCGCAGGACATGCGGCTCGACGCCAATGATCCGGCAAACATCACCGATGCGATAATAGAGCCTCTTAGGAATGGGCTGCATGGTCATCAAAGCGATTTCAAGTATTTGGAGGGCTTGAAGACAACAGCCTTCCTGCCACGGATAACGATCGCATCCCCCGATTGGGGATTCACACCCTTCCGGTCCTTCCGGGTCACCACTCGGAAACAGCCAAAACCGCTGATCAACACTTTCTCGCCATCTACAAGCCGCCGCTTGATGATGTCAAAGATCAAGTCCACGATCTTCAACGCGTCCGTGTAGGACATGCCCCCGTGGACGTCGTGAACCGCTTTGCTAAGATTGTTCTTGTTCATCCTAACTCTGCAATTGGATATTCACCGGATAGGGCCAGGACCCCGGCTAATTCTCTATACTAGTGTCGCTTCCTACTTGTGTCAACACAGCTCCGACATCCGACCTCCGACTTCCGACTTCCGACCGCAGGAAATCACGATCCGGGTTGGGAAAGGGTCATGGGTCGGAGGTCTTATTTTCCCCGTTTGCGGGGCGCTTTTGCACGCTGCCGGATGCGGATGGGAGTGCCATCAAATCCGAATCGCTCGCGCAGCTGGTTGATCAGGAAGCGCTCAGTCGAGAAGTGCAGCAGTTTGCTTCCCTTGAGGAAGACCACAAAAGTGGGCGGAGAGGAGCGTGCCTGGGTGATGTAGCGGATATTCAGGTCCTGACCGGGATTGTGAGTGGTCCAGTGCTGCACCAGATCCGGGGCGAAGATGTTGTTCAACAATCCGGTCGGCACATGGATTTGACGGGATTCCCAGCCTGCCTTGATCAGCGCAAATAATTTCGACACTCGCTGGCCTGTCAAGGCCGATATCGTGACGACCGGCGCGTAGGACAGATACTTCATGCGCCGGCGGATCGCGTCGGTGTACTCCTCCACCGTGCGTTGATCCTTCTCGACTTTGTCCCATTTGTTGAGGACAACGACGACTGAGCACCCGGCTTCATCCGCGTATCCACCGATGGCGCTATCGAGTTTGGTCACGCCTTCCTCTGCATCCACCAGGAGGAGAGCTACATCTGCCCGTTCCAGATTCTTGCGCGCCATCACGACGCTGATTTTTTCCGTCCGCGCTTCGGTCCGGCCCTTGCGCCTGATCCCGGCTGTATCAATGATTCGATAGCGCACACCTTCGCGCACCAACAGTGTGTCGACACAATCGCGTGTCGTGCCGGGGATCTCACTGACGATCGCCCGCTCCACTCCAAGCAACCGATTCACCAGCGACGACTTCCCCACGTTGGGCCGCCCGACCACAGCAACGGCGATCTCTTGTGCGGGCTCCGGCAGTGCCCCCAGGCTGCCTTCGCCGGCCCGTTCGACTATCGCGTCGAGCAGCTCTCCAATTCCCCGCCCATGCTCCGCAGAAACGGTGAACAGCTCTTCGGCGCCGAAAGCATAGAACGCCGCCGCATGGGCCTCGAGTTCCGGCACGTCGATTTTGTTGGCTACAACCCAGATGGGCTTCCCCGAACGCCGCAAAATGGGTAGCAGCTGCTCATCCGGCGCCGTGACCCCTGCCCGCCCATCTACCAGAAGAAGCAGAAGGTGGGATTCACTGATGGCTTTCTCGACCTGCTCGAGAATCTTTTGAGGAATCTCATCCTCCACATCCGGCACCAAGCCGCCGGTGTCGAGGATTTCGATGGCGCGCCCGTTCCAGGTGACCGTCCCGTAAATGCGGTCGCGCGTGATTCCGGGCTCATCGCCGACAATCGCCTTGCGAGTGCCGCACAAGCGGTTAAAGAGAGTAGATTTGCCGACATTTGGCCGGCCGACGATAGCAACTCGAAACATGTCCGCTAAACTCCGGCCCAAAGCATAGGGATACGCGTTCCTGCGGTCAAGGCCAATTCCTGGCTTGGGGATTTCAAAGGACCTATCGAAGATCCCTTCTGAGCATCATGGAATATATTACCCCGGGACAACGAGAGGAAAGGAGGCATGAGATAAGGTCACCTCCTGGGGGAGAGACCCTACGAGTTCGCCGTCCGCCTGAACCCAGAGCCCGCCCGGACCGGCGATTTTCAGGGCCGCCAGGCGGCGGCGTTGCGCAATCTCGCCAAGACGGGGTTTGCCGCGCCATGCGGAAAAAAGAAAGCGGTAGAGGCTCATCCTGGCTTTCCCCTGGACATAGAGGACATCGAACAGCCCGTCGTTCATGTCGGCATCTGGAACGAATACCAAGCCACCGCCGTAGCTGTGGGTGTTCGCGATCAAACACCAAGTCACGGTCAGGGTCTCACCCGGCAAGAGGATGTGGAATTCCGGGAATGGGTAGGACAGGAGAGCACGCGCCGTCGCAACATAATAGGACGCCACCCCTATTCTCTGTTTGAGCTGCGGACGTACGGTCGCGGCGATATAAGCGTCCAGACCGATCCCGGCCATGCACAGGAAGTGGCGTTGCTGCCTGCCACGCAAGCTGCCGAGGTCAACCCGCCTTACCACTCCTTTCAGGGCGAGTTCGAGAGCCTGAATCGGGTCGAGCGGCAATTGAAGTTCACGAGCCAGGACATTGGCTGTACCCGAAGGCAGCATCGCAACCGGGAACGGTGGAGCGGGCACGCTGGATATGACTTCATGGAGGGTTCCATCACCTCCGCAAACAGCAAGCAGATCGGGGGGCCGATCGAGCACTGCGCGCGCAAGGACACCGGCGTGTTCCGCGCACTTCGTCGCGTGCAGTTCCACTTCCCAATCCGTATAGGGCCACACCTTAATATGCTGCTCGAGCCTCTTGAAGGCCCGGCCACCGCCGGAGATGGGATTGGCAATGATAGCTAGTCTCGACATCTCGACCAGTCTATCAGAGGAACAACAAATTCATGCTCCGTTCTTTACGGTGTTTCCCTGTTCCCGGGGCTTGCGCCCTGGGCTCTCGCTGTTTAACTCCTTCGGGATTCCTAAACTAAGTACCATTTTCGTCGGTTCCGCATCCCTTCACTGAAGCGCTGCGCGAAATTTCCGGGTTTCGTGCTTGGCTGGAGATGGAGCGAAGGAGACATCATTTATAGGAATGTGCGCCGGCAACATCAGGGGGTGCAGGAGTTGCATGGTTGTTTTCGGCACTCATGAGCTGGTAGAGTCTGCTGCGCAGGTCGTCGCGCTGCGCGATAAAACGCCTAAGCAGGTTCGCCGCCACAGGGGGAGCATCCGGGACAATCTTCCTGAGCGGGTTGACCGGCTTGCCGCGCTCGAATACGCGGAAATCAAGATGTGGCCCGGTTGCGAGCCCGGTAGCGCCAACATCACCAATCCACTGCCCCTGGGCCACCCGCTGGCCGGCATGCACTCCAATGACGGAAAGATGAGAATATATGGTCTCGATGTTCCCCGTGTCATGATGCAGCCGTACGCTATTTCCAAAGCCGCCATCTACACCAGCCGACACTACCCTTCCCGACCCTACGGCAACCACCGGGGTTCCGGTGGGCGCCGCGTAATCGACACCGTAGTGGGGCCGCACAATCTTCAGGATAGGGTGGAGACGGGCGCCGGAAAAGCGTGAGGATACGCGCGCGGCAAAATTCAAAGGTGACTTGAGCAGCGACTTCTTGAGTGATTTGCCGTTATCGTCGAAATAATCGTTTTGGAAGCGGTATGCTGAATAGCGTTTTTTCCCCACCATCAGCTCGGCGGTAAGAATGTGGCCATAACGATCGAATTGGCCCATCAAATATCGCTTTTCCAGCAGCAGCCGGAAGGTGTCGCCCTTCTGGATGTCGGTGTCAAAATCTACATCCCAGGCAAAAATGTTGGAAAGATCGCCGGCCAGCGTCTCCTGTTCCCCTGCCTCAGCCACGGCCACAAACAAGGAATTGCGGATCGTCCCGCTCACCGCAACCGTGCGCATCTCAAATTCGAATTTCTTCACCTCGGGGATAAACTTGTCGCCGTCGCGATACACCGTGATATAGCGTGCAGGATCGATACGGTAACGAAACTCGTGAAATTCTCCGTTAGGATAGAGATTGCCCTGAAATGTTTCCCCGGCAACCACCCTGACCCGCGGCCAGACGGGGCGCGCGGCTTTGACCCATTCCGCGACCTGCGGCTTCGTCAACCCGTGGCGCAGAAGGGCATCGGTGATGGTCTCGTTTTTACCGAAAGTGTCCGAAAACTCGACGAGCTTGGGCGCCGCCGGCGGGCCTGGCGCCCGAGTAAGCTCTTTCACAGACAGAGGAGGCGGTGGTCGTTTCCCCCGCTCCAGGACCTTGTAGCCGGCTACTCCAACCAAAGCCAGCACAAAAGCGAGGATGATCCCAATCAAAAATCGGCGTTCCATGATCACATAGGATTTGCCGTACCCGGGTCTTGGATCCAAAAGATGCTCCCGCCGCTCCCTGAGGTCGCGTTCTGCGCCAACTAGGATATTTGATCGTGCTTGCGTTTAAGACGACGTTCCACGATGGAGGGGACCAGTCCGTGCACCGACCCTCCGAGCGCCGAAATCTCTTTGACCAGGCGTGAACTCAAATAGGAATATGCCTCGGCGGGCATCAGAAAAACGGTCTCGACCTTCGAGGAGAGCCGCCGGTTCATCATCGCCATCTGAAGTTCATACTCATAGTCGGAAACCGCGCGGATGCCGCGGACAATCACCGAGGCATGGATCTGCTCGGCGAAACCGACGAGCAGTCCGCCAAAGGTGGTCACGGAGACGTGCGGAAGATCCTTGACCACACTTTCCAGCATCTCGACACGCTCTTCTAGGGTGAACATGGGCGTCTTGTCGGTGTTGCTCAGAATGGCGACGACCACCTCTTCGAACAGGACTGCGCTGCGTCGAATGAGGTCCAGGTGCCCATTCGTCACAGGGTCGAAGGATCCAGGATAAACCGCGCGTATCTTCATGAACGATCCAATGCAGACGAATCCCCAACACAGATGGCCGTCGAGTTTGAGCGGCCATTATAGTAGGTACCCGCGCCACAATTCAAGAAATCAGAGTAATTTGGATTTTGGATGGGGGATTTTCGATTGGGAGTGGCTGGGTCGGACTGCGGAGAGGCGAGCAACTTGGTTGGTGGATTGGACAATCCAAAATCCGCACTCCAAAATCCAAAATCCCACTACGCCATGAGGAGCTTTGCCTGAGCTGCGCGCAGAGCCCGGTGGAGAAATCGTTTCAGCCGCCTCAGGCCCTGCAATTTCCTGTGCCGCAGCGTCGAATAGGGGATGTCATGCTCCACGCCGGCATCCCGGATCGACATGATTTCCGGGTCCATGACCGTCAAGCGCAGTGCCTCATATTGTTTGATGGGAAGGCGGGCAAGGCCCTCGTCAAGAAGACGGAGCACCCGGGCATGCGCCTGCAATTCTTCCCCCTCCGACAATGAAAGGGCGGGTTCGGAATGGGTTGGCAGCTTGAACAAGTGCTCTTGCAGGGGACGTTGCTGCCGACGATTACGCCGGCGCAGGTGATACAGCTCGATCGCCGTATTACAGATGATGCGCCCCAGGTACATGCGCGCTTGATCCGGCGAGTGAAACTGCCGGCCGCGTGCAAGCATCTTCAGCATCGCCTCCTGCAGGACATCCTCAGCATCCGCCTGGTTCTGTACCATTCTCTGGACAAACCTCAGCCATTTGTGCCCATAGCGGAGCATCAGGCTTTCGACGACCACCGATAGTTCCAGACCCTCAAGATCGCTGGCACCCATGTTTTCTTGGCTCAAAAGGTCCATGGACCGTTAGATAGACAGGACCTGCTTTTCCGTCAGTATTGTTTCGGGCGGGCCGTCGCTATTTCATCGAATTTGAGCCGGAGGAATCATGATCGGGGGCGAGCCAGTCAAGGGTAGAGACTACCGCCTCCACCGTGAGCTCCTGATTGCGATAGAGAGGACTCGATCCCAGCTTGCTGTGGCCATTGCCGCCGAGAACAAGAGCACCCCGCGCGAGCGCTGGCGCCACTATCTGGCGACGGAGGATCGCATGCGGAGGTGCGTCAGGGAGATCCGCCGCCATCATCGCCAGGATCCGGGAAATCGATACGATTGGATTCAGGCTCTGAGCCTGCTGAAACAGCCCCTGCCCGCGGGAGACCGCGAGCTTTCGGGAAGAGCGATCCTACTCTGCCAACGGTTGCACGAGGTGCTCGCAATCATTGAGAGCTAGGGCCTGTAACCGCTGAATTGATAGTGTGCCAACCAATGAATTGAAGCGCTGAAAGCGCGGCACAGGATAGCCCAGGGCGGAGGCGGCGAAGCCCGCCGGAGCCCTGGGTTGAATCCGATCCAGGTGAGAGCCCTGAAAGGGCGACACAGTCAAAGCTATGCTGAAAGCTGGGCGCCCTTTCAGCAACAAGCCCACCTGCGGTGTTCCCAACGAGAAGGGAACTTGGCTGATGACGTGCTATTGAGTTTATCGGTTATCATATTGATACAGCTCAACATCCGTGCAATGTATCAATTCAAGTTCCTTAGGAG
>JBGQNR010000267.1:0-8220 GCA_041501225.1 Acidobacteriota bacterium | reverse complement strand
GAGGTACATTGTCACCCCCGCTTTTGACGTCAGCCGTCGCCGGATGACGCTGGGGATCAGGCTAGATGGGCGAACGGGAAATCTCCCATCGTCGGGACTCTCACCCGACCAGTTACGGCAGCCAGTGAGGCTGCACAGAGACTGCGTTAAGCTTTTCAGATTCCCGTTATAAGCAGACATTTGGCCGCCGCTACTTTTCGCCGGCGAGAGGGAACAATGCGGATTTCGTGTGCGCGCTGTTCATAATGCCGGCCAGCAGGCTTGCGGTTTTGAGATTCCTTCCGGCAATATCCACCCGCTCGGCTTCGTCCGTCTTAAGGTCGTATACTTCGATCGGCTTGGAAGGGTGCGGGCGCACGGCCTTCCATTGACCCATCCGCACTGCCTGGTACTGTTTCGCGTATTCCCAGTAGAGGTATTCGTGCTGTTTCTGCAATTTATCGTTGCCCAGCAGGGCAGGCAGAATCGAAGTACCATCCGTATCCGCTGGCGGTCTATTGCCCAGCAAATCCGCAAAGGTGGGCAGAAAATCCCAGAACGCACAGACGAGGGAATTGACGGTGCCGGCAGCGACAGTGCCCGGCCAGCGTGCGATCAAAGGCACGCGGATGCCGCCTTCATAGAGCGTCGCCTTCTGCCCGCGCAGCGCGCCGTTGCTTTCGAAAAAGCTTGTGTCGGCGCCTCCGCCCCCGGTCGCAGTCGCACCGTTATCGCTGGTGAAAATGACCAGAGTGTTCTCGTCCAGGCGCAGTTCGCGCAGCAGGTCCATGATCCTGCCGACGCCGCGGTCCAGCCTGCTGATCATTCCCGCATAGGTCGCACGCGGTGTTCGATTCGGCAGATAGCCGCTCTCGCCTTTGTAGGGCGTTTCGGGGAAAGCGCCTTCGTACTCCTTCACCGAATCCTCCGGGACCTGCAAAGCCAGATGAGGGATCGTCGGCGTGAAATAGATGAAAAACGGATTGCCTTGATTGGCGCGAATGAAATTGAGGGCGTCGTCCAGCATCACGTCGAATGAGTACTGCTTGCCCAGGTACGGCACGTACGATTGCGGATCGTTCGGATCCTTGTCGGCCGGCAGTTTCTGGTGCGGGCTGAAGTATGTGTTCGCCAGCGGTTCTTTTTTTATCTCGCGCCACAAGTGGTCGGGATAGGAATTGTGAGCCTGACGCTGGCAGAGGTAACCATAGAAGTGATCAAAGCCCAGCAGGTTCGGTTGTCCTGCCGTGCCGGGGCCCCCGAGACCCCACTTGCCGATGCCTGCGGTTTTAAAACCGCCGCGCTGAAACAGCGTCCCGAGCGTAAATGTCCCCGCCGCCAAAGGTCGCTGCCCTTCAATTTCAGGATGCTGCCACACATCCGTTCCGGGCGGGGCCATCTCATCATTATCGCGGATGTAGGCATGGCCCGTATGTTTGCCGGTCAGCAGCACGCATCGCGATGGCGCACAGACCGGGCTGCCGGAGTAGTGCTGCGCGAAGCGCATGCCTTCACGCGCCAACCTGTCGATGTTGGGTGTCTTGATCTTTTTCTGGCCGAAACAGCCAAGTTCTCCATAGCCCAGGTCGTCAGCCAGGATGAAGATCACGTTGGGCCTCCTGGGATCGCTCCGCAGCAAAGACCGGGAAAGCGTGAGCGCGAGCCCACCCGTGCCAACCAGTTCAAGGAATTTGCGTCGGTTCTGCATGCGTCCTCCTTGTCAGGATCATCGAATGATGGCCAGGGTATCTTCCAGGTAATTCAAGATCATCTTTTCTGGCTTGAAGGGTAGTGTCACTTCCAACGGCGTTTCGGGTCCTTTGATGCCGACAAGCCCGATGCGCGTGACCTTGCCCGCGACTTGGGCATACAAAGGCAGGACATCCAGCCAGCCCGCAGGCACGCCGCTCTGGGTAATCTTGCCGGTTAATTTCCATTTTCCGCCGCCGACATCTTCCACTTGCCATGAAATCTTGTACTCGGGAACGCCGGTGCCGTAGACGTACTGGCGGAAAAACCAGTCCATGCGCCGGTTGCCTTCCAGGTCCAGCGGCGGAATCATGTGTTGTTCCAGGAGAGCCTTGAAGTCCTCGGTCGAAGCCGGCTTGTTATTGAAGGTTTGGCAGTAGTTCTTCATCAACGCGATGAATCTCTCGTCGCCATTGCTGCTCTGCGAGTTCCAGAGCAGCCGGCGCAGCGCGTTCACCACCAGGCCACCTTTGTTGTAGACGATGCGCGCATAATCATCCGGAGCATCCGAAGAGGCCAGACGGGATCCCATCCAGATCGGCCCCACCGACTCATACACGCGGCCTTTCTTATCCCGCGACAGAAGCTGTTCTTTATCCTGCTTCAGCCGGGTCAGATACTCCTTCTCATTCTGGCGATACTGCACATACAGGTTGCCCGAGAACTGGGCAAAACCCTCCGAGAGCCACTGATCGTGGTAGCTTTTCCATCCGACACGGTGGCCCCACCACTGGTGGGAGGTCTCGTGCGCGCGGAAGAAGTCGGTGAGCTGGACGTTCCGGGTGATACCGAAAGCGTTGCGCTGCGTGGAATCCATAAAAGACAGGGCCGAAAGATAGATCAGCGTGGGCCAGCCCTGGCCGTACGAATAAGGGATGTTGGTTACGGCGAGCCGATCATACGGGTAGGGACCGAAGTAGGTCTCGAACAGCCGCACCATATTCGCCAGTTCATCACCCATGGGCTTGATCATCGCGGCGGGACTGAGGGTTCCGACCGGCGCCATGCCGGCAGTGGCAAGGATCGCGCGCATGCTGTCATCCGGTTCAGGATTGGCATAGGCCTCGATGGCAACATTGCCGGCCTTGGTGGCATAAAGCTTGAAATCGCCGAAGGCGAAACCGGCCACCGCGAGGGGTATGCCGCTCTTCCAGTGGGTAACGGTCCAGTCGCCGTCGGTGCTTTCGCCGACCTTGCTCCCGGTGGCAACCACGGTGGAACGTTTAGGGCACCGGAAAGTCATTTCAAAATCCGAGCGGGCGGCAAAACTGTCGGGACGGGATGGGTACCAGCCACTGCTCTGGCAGAAATAACTCCCCTGCCCAACCTTTTTCACCACGTTCTTGCCGGCGTAAGTGAACTCAAGAGTCTGATTGGTTCCGGATGTCGATGGGGAAGGAAGGACAACCGCAATATAATCTCCATAGGATTGGTTCCTGTCTTTAGGATCCCGAGGCTGGAAAAATGCGAGCGTTTTCCCCTCCATATCCTTCACCGACGCGACGCGCAAATTGGCATCCAGTTGGAAGAGCAAGACTCTCTCACCGGCTGCCTTGAACGCCAAATCCACCTTTGTGACCGCGCTGAGTTCAGCGCCCGCCGTCACCCGGGCATCAATTCGATACTTTTTGAAATCGAGATCTTCCCGAGCCAGCGGGTCGGAGTAGGCTTCGGCAGAGCTGCGGTCCCCCGCAGGAAAATTCAGCCAGCTGTCGAATCTCGTGGTCAGGTCCCAGATCGTCCAGCGCCCGACGGTAACTTCCTCGGGGTCGAGCGCATCGAGAACTACCTGAATCCAGCCTTTTTCGGAGGTTTTAAGATCGGCGAAGAAAAAGGAGGTTCGTTTCCGATCGCCGGACAGGATGGCCTTGAACAGGCGCGGCATGATTTCGGCGCCGACTCCTTCGCGATCCTCTTGGCGGCGCATATACAATTCCCCAAGACTCTTATCGGCCGCCGGCTTCCAGTGAACCTGGCGAGCCACCTCTTCGTAGGTGCCATCGGAGAAGGTGAGAGCCGCCTCCGTGAATTCCATCGCAAGGCTATCCTGTCCTGTGAACAGGCGCAGCTGGCGGGCTTCGATGGCATTCGGCGGCTTCACTTCGATCCGTCCTTTGCCGCGGAATACCGCTCCATAAACGAGGTCCTGTGCAGGCTGGCTGAATTGAATCACGCCTGCGGCCAGAGTGATCCGGATGCGGTCTCTTGCGAGGGTGATGTTCTCAACCGAGGCAGATTTTTCCGCGTCAAAGGGAGCCTGCACAAGCAGCTGCCATAAGGCCGCTGAATCCTGTGCCGCGGCTTGTGCCCCTGAGGCAGAAATGCAGGTTAGAAAGAAGAGGAGTTTGAACAAAGCCCTGACATGCAAATATCCCATGATGGCTGCCTCATATTAAGTCTTGCCGATGGCAAGTCGATTTCCGTGCCCTTTCATGTCGTCGTCAAGGACGACGCTTGCGCTGCTCGTCATAGATAAGGATTCTGCCTGGTGTCCGCTGCCTATCCAAAAGACCATCGTCATAAAAGTGCAGAATCGTATTGGGGAATCTGCCATGAGTTGAGCCGCCAGGATGTTCTGGAAGATGTATGGTTCACGGACTTCATGGCCCAACGACGATGTGAGCGGAGTATATCCCAGCCTGGAATCGATCGGCAACAAGTCTGAAAGCGGGATCCCTCCGTCCTTTCTGCCCGGCCTCGAATTCGCTATATACGCCGGGGCAGCATTCAGTGTAAGAATATGAAGCAAAACCACAGGAAGAAAGGAAGGCATATGGAAGACACCGCGATGGACTCCACCCAGGAAGCTCCAACGATGAGTTTCGGTCAGAGGCTTTCGGGCATATTTTTTGAACCGACCAAGACGTTCATGGATATAGACAGGAAAGCAACCTGGATAGGAATCTTTCTCATTATGGCGATTCTGGGCATGGTGCTCGCCTATAGCATGATGAGCCATATGGATACTGAGGCTCTCATGCGCCAGCAAATGGCGGCGCGAAACATGTCCGAGGAACAGATCAATCAAGCAGTTGCGGCCCAGCAGCAGAGCTCCATCATGCGCAATCTCAAATACCTCGGAGTGATAATCGCACCCATAGCGCAAACTGTGTCTTATCTGGTGATGGCTGGGGTGTTCCTGCTGGTCTTTGTCCTTATGGGCACCCCACTGACCTTCAAGAAGACATTATCGGTAACCATTTGGGGGACGTCCCCCGCGGGTATCGTCATGTCGATCCTCACGATCGCACTGATCTATATCAAAAACCCTGAGACCATTGACATGACGCAGGGCGTTGTGATGAGCAATCTGGGCCCGCTGGTAAACAGCAAGACGAATCCGGTTCTTGCCAGCTTGCTTGGCTCACTCGACATATTCTCCCTCTGGTCGATTGTGATGCTGTCGATAGGATTTGCGGCAATATCCAGGAAGAAGCTTACGCCCAAGAAAGCCGCAGTCGGAGTCGTGATTCTCTGGGTGGTTTTTGTCCTGGGAAAAGCGGGATGGCGTGCCATTTTCCCACAGTAGCCTCAAGCGAACCGCCAGCCTGAACGGCAACAAGGAATATCTCAGGACGAAGGCTCACGGCTGAACAGCTTCATGGGGTTGGATGAGCCAGCAAGGAGAATGGAGGGAGTACGGATGACAAATTACCAAACGGATTTCACCCGTCATCCGTACTTCGTCATCCACCATTCTCACCACCGATAGTCCCGGCTCACTCCGCGGAAGGAAGAAAAAGGCTGGCGGCGCCGAAAACTCCCACGTCCTTTTTGAGCTTGGCAGGCACAATCGGCAGCGCGGGCACGAATGCGCGATTGACCGTATAACTGGGGATCGTCTCGCGGATTTTGTCAAACAGAGGCTTCCCGATCTGGGAAACGCCGCCTCCAATTACGATCGCTTCAGGATCAAGCAACGACATCATCCCGCCCAGCCACACGCCCAGGAAGAATCCGGTCTCGTCGAGGATCGACTTGGCAATGCGGTCTTTGCGCTTCGCGGCCTCGCCGATCATTTTGGGATCGATCTTGGACAAATCGCCGCCGGTCAGGGTGCGCAGGAGACTTGGTGTGCGATCTTCCTGCTCCAACAGTACCCGGGCGCGCCGCGCCATGCTGGGCCCGGAAGCCAGGGATTCGATGCAGCCCCGTGTGCCGCAGCCGCAGAGGTAGGGACTTCGATAGTCGACCGGGACATGCCCGCCTTCGCCTGCAACACCGTTTTTCCCGTGATAGATCTTCCCGTCGATGATAATGCCCGTTCCGATGCCGGTGCTGACCGTTACGTAGAAGACATTCCGATAGCCGACCGCAGCCCCAAACAAGGCCTCGGCGAGCCCGGCGGCATTAGCGTCATTTTCCAGGATAGCCGGCAGGCCAAACCGCTCCCGTACCAACCGGGCGAGCGGCACGTTACGCCATGCCGGCATGTTGGGCGGAGTGAACACCACGCCGGTCTTTGGATTCAGCGGACCAGGAGCGCACATGCCGATGCCCCGCAGGTTTTCCTTGCCTCCAGCCTGTTTCACCAGGCGTTCGATCAAATGGAAGACTTGCCCAAGGCTGGATTTCAGGTCTTTGTCTGCCAGCGTGGGCACCACCAGTGAGGTCAGTAGGCGCCCCTTGATATTTACCAGACCACCCGCGATCTTGGTGCCTCCGATGTCGATCCCGATTGTCATCTGTCGCTTCGTCATTTATTTGCCCTCTGGTTTCCCTACTATGTCGCCGACTGGCCGCTTTAAACCCGGCAAAAGTAACCACTCCATGAAAAACAGGTGATGAAACCCAGCGATGGTACCACGATTTCCCTTAGGTTCATGCACCATAGCCACAATGGATCGAGTCCACGGAGCACACAAGACCATTTCCAGGGTCGTCGGGACCGGCAGGCGAAAACAACGAAGCTGCCTCAGTACTCGAATAGCAGAAATTTCCGGAAGATCTGGCTCGAATTGGTGGTATTCTCCAGCATTCCCAATTACTGGCGAGCTGGCAATCCGATCAATGAATAGCGAAAGGCAGCGATAATGAAACTCAGCGGAACCTTGATACGCAGTACAGTCGTGGCCGCTCTTGGCGGCCTGCTCTTTGGCTTTGATACCGCCGTCATATCCGGCACTACCGACTGGCTCAGGACTGAATTCGCTCTGACTAATTTCTTGCTGGGTTTCACCGTGGCCAGCGCTCTGATCGGGACGATCATCGGTTCGATCGCGGTGGGCAAGCCGGCGGATTCCCTGGGGAGGCGTGGCGTTCTCTTCGCCCTGGCTACCCTGTTTTTTATCTCCGCGCTCGGCTGCGGCATGGCGTGGGGCTGGTGGATGTTCCTGGCCTTTCGTTTCATCGGCGGTCTGGCCGTGGGAGGCGCATCGGTGGTTTCGCCGCTTTACATCGCGGAGATTTCGCCGGCCCAGTATCGCGGACGACTGGTGGCCATCACTCAATTCAACATCGTGCTCGGCATCCTGCTCGCCTATCTTTCCAACTATGTCATCGGGAGCATGCATCTGGGCGCGAATGAGTGCCGCTGGATGTTCGGCGTGATGGCCGTGCCGTCCGCCATATTTTTCTTCCTGCTCTTCGGCACGCCCCAAAGTCCTCGTTGGCTGGTGGCCAAGCAACGGGTGGAAGAAGCCAGGAAAGTCCTGCAACTATGCGGCACCGACGCGGGCAACGTAGAGGAGGAGATCAAGGATATCCTGGGCTCTCTCGATCTCGAGCATCACAAGGTGGAGGAATCATTCTTCCAGGCAAAGTATCGGAGGCCGATCATGCTGGCCGTTGCCATCGCGATGTTCAACCAGCTCTCCGGCATTAACGCACTGATTTACTACACGGCCTACATTTTCAAAATGGCCGGCTTTGGCGCAACCGACGCTTTGCTGCAATCAGTGCTGATCGGCTTCACCAACCTGGTTTTTACCATCGCCGCCATGGCGGTCATTGACCACTTCGGGCGCCGGAACCTGATGCTGGTTGGCTCCATCGGCTATATCGTTAGCCTGAGCGCCGCCGCCTATTCTTTCTACGCGGGAACCGGCGGCAAGCTGCTGCTGGCAAGCTTGATTGTCTTCATCGCCTCGCACGCTTTTGGCCAGGGCGCGGTCATCTGGGTGTTTATCGGCGAGGTCTTTCCCAATCGCGTGCGCGCCCGCGGCCAGGCGCTGGGCAGTTTCGTGCACTGGGTCATGGCGGCACTTATTTCGTGGACCTTCCCGATCATCGCCGCTCAATCCGGCGGGCATGTATTCGCCTTTTACGCGCTCTGCTGCGTAGGCCAGCTCCTCTGGGTGATTCTCGTCATGCCGGAGACCAAAGGCATCTCTTTGGAAAAGATCCAGCAGAGGTTGGGCATCGAATAGCCCGGCTGCAATCAGGCGTTATGCTCATTGCCGAGCGTTGTCAAAAGCAGCCACGAAGAACACAGATTTTCATGGTTCGTACTACTCACTTCACATCCTTGCCATTCAGGCCAGAAAAGCAACT